>JBDTPP010000126.1:0-8476 GCA_039932615.1 Pseudoxanthomonas sp. | reverse complement strand
GGATTGCCGCCGGCCGCCAGCGCCAGGTTGATCGCCAGCGGCACCATCACGATGGTCGCGCCGACATGGCTGATCACCAGCGAGAACGCGGTGGTCAACAGCGCGATCGCCAGCTCCAGCACCCAGACCGGGATGCCTTCGGGCAGGCGCTCGACGGTGTGGCCCGCCACCCACGCTGCAGTGCCGCTGCTGTCCATGGCCCAGCCCAGCGGAATCAGCCCCGCCATCAGGAACACCGTCTTCCAGCTGATCGCCTGGTAGGCCTCGTCCATGCGCAGCACGCCGGTCACCAGCATGCCGGCGACACCGGTCATCAGGGTCAGTGCGACCGGCAATTTCGAAGTCAGCGCGATCAGGATGGTGATCGCGAAGATAGCCATCGCCATCTTGAACTTGTGCGGGCGTTGCTCGCCTTTCGGATAATCGGTGACCACCACGAAGTCGCGCGAGTCGGCCGCCGCCGCCAGGTCCTGCCAGATGCTGTGGAACACCAGCATGTCACCCGCGCGCAATGCGACCTTGCGCACGTCATCAAGCACGACCTTCTTGTCGCGGTTGATCGCCAGCAGGCTGATACCCGATTGCTTGCGCAGGCGCAATTCGGCCGCGGTCTTGCCGATGTAGCGGGAAGTGGGCGGGATCACCGCCTCGGAGATGCCGGCGCGGCTGGGGTTGAACAGGTCGCCGAAATGACGCAGGCGGGTAGAGAACTTCAGGAACTGGTTCTGGGCGAAGTCCTGCACCTGTTGGCGTGCACCCATCGCGCCCAGCACGCTGCCCACCCAGATGCGCATGTCCGACGGCGGCGCCAGGCGGGTATCGTTGCCCGTCTGCAACGCCAGCATCAATGGTGCTCCGTGCAGTCCCTCGGCCTCACCCAGGGTCATGCCCACCAGCGGGCTTTCCGCGCTGACCACCATCTCGAACACGTCGCCTTCGATTCCGTAGGCATTGGCGAAATAGCTTTCGGTGCGCGCCGGGGCAACGCTGGTCTCGGTCTCCTCGCGCAGCTTGCGGTCGCCGTAGTAACGGAAATAAAGCAGCGAAGCCACGATCAGGGCCACGCCTACCGGCATCGGCGCGAACATGCGCAACTGTTCGATGGTGGCCATGCCCGAAGGCAGGTTGTTGTTGGCCGAGGCGAGCAGGTCGTTGAGCAGGATCAGCGGCGAATTGCCGACCATGGTCAGCGCGCCGCCCATGACGATGGTGACGGCGATCGGAAACAGCAAACGTTGCAACGACAGGCTGCTGCGCGACGCCAGTCGCGAGGCAACGGGCAGGTACAAGGCCATCACCGATGGGTTCTGCATGAAGCTGGAATTGAGCCCGGCGATGCCACTGGTCATCATCAACAGGCGTTGTTCGACGCCATGGCCGTGGCGCAGCAACCAGGTAGCCAGGCGGTTGAGCGCGCCGGTGCGATCCAGGCCAGCGCCGAGGATGGTGGTGGCAATGATGCTCATCACCGCGTTGCCGGAGAAGCCTCCGAAGATTTCTTCTGGTGCCACCAGCCCGGTCATGCCCAACACCACCAGCACGATCAGCGCGACCACGTCGGCGCGAATGCGTTCGAACAGGAACATCGCCATGGTGAAGCCAACCAGCCCGAGCACAAGCTTCATGTCGTTGGTGAGGGTCAGGGCGGTATCCATTACGCGCCGGCTCCCTCGTGGCCGGCCGGATCAGGGGCGGTCATAAATAAGATCCCAAACGCCATGGCCCAGCCTCTGGCCGCGGGTCTCGAAATGGGTCTGCGGACGCCAGTCCGGACGCACCACGTGCCCGCGGGGCCCGGCTCGGTTGACCAGGCCTGGAGTGGCGTCGAGCACGTCCCACATCTGCTCCGCGTAGTCCTGCCAGTCGGTGGCGGCGTGCATGCGACCGCCGGAGCGCAGGCGCGACACCAGCAGGGCGGCGAATTCCGGCTGGATCAGGCGGCGCTTGTTGTGGCGTTTCTTGTGCCAGGGATCGGGAAAGTAGATGCGCACTTCATCCAGCGAGCCCTCTGCAATCTCCTCGCGCAATACTTCCACCGCATCGTGGTGATAGAGGCGCACGTGCTCCGCATCATCGGTGGCCAGCGCATTCAACAACCGACCCACCCCAGGCGCGTGCACTTCGATACCGACGTAGTCGCGGGTTGGATCCTGCCCAGCCGCGAAGCGCAGGGCGTCGCCATTGCCGAAACCAATTTCCAGCACGCGTGGCGCGGCGTGGCCGAACACTTGATCAAAATCGCGCGGCTTGCCGGTGTAATCCAGTCCGAAGCGCGGCCAGAGCTCATCGAATGCGCGTTGCTGCGCCGGGGTAAAGCGGCCTTGGCGCAGGACGAAGCTGCGAACTGCCCAGTGGCCCGTGGTGACGGTGTAAGGCTTCGGAGGGTTGGGCGCCGTACCGGTCATCTTCAGCCGATCAGCCCGTCCACCGGCGAAGACGCGCTGGCGTAGCGCTTGCGGGGAATACGTCCGGCCAGGAATGCCTCGCGCCCGGCTTCCACCGCCTTGCGCATGGCGCTGGCCATCAGCACCGGATCGCGCGCACCGGCGATCGCGGTATTCATCAGCACGCCGTCGCAACCCAGCTCCATGGCGATGGCGGCATCCGAAGCCGTGCCGACGCCGGCATCGACGATGATCGGGACCTTCGCGTTCTCGATGATTTCCAGCAGGTTGTACCGGTTCTGGATACCCAGGCCAGAACCAATCGGCGCGGCCAGCGGCATCACCGCCACGCAGCCGATCTGTTCCAGGCGCTTGGCCAGGATCGGGTCGTCGCTGGTGTAGACCATCACCTGGAAACCATCAGCGACCAGTTGCTCGGCGGCCTTCAGCGTTGCCACGACATCCGGGAACAGGGTGCGCTGGTCGCCCAGCACTTCCAGCTTGACCAGGGTGTGCCCATCCAGCAGTTCGCGCGCCAGACGGCAGGTCCGCACCGCGTCTTCGGCGGTGTAGCAGCCGGCGGTGTTGGGCAACAGGGTGTAGCGGTCGGGCGGCAGCACGTCGAGCAGGTTCGGCTCGTTGGGCGACTGGCCCAGGTTGGTGCGGCGGATCGCCACCGTGACGATTTCTGCGGCGGCGGCCTCGGTGGCGCGGCGGGTCTCGTCGAAATCCTTGAACTTGCCGGTGCCGGTGAGCAGGCGCGAACGATAGGTCTTGCCCGCGATGACCAGCGGATCGTTGAGTGAGGTAGAGGTCATCGGGCGATTATCGCCCAAGTCCACTACCCAGCGGGACTTTCAGCCACCGCCGAGCGCATGCACGATCTCGACCCGATCACCTTCGACCAGCGCATGCGTCGCATGCAGGCTGCGCGGAACGATTTCGCCGTTCACTTCCACCGCGACCCTGCGCTCGGAAAGCCCTTCCTGTTCGAGCAGGGCGAAGATGCTGGCGCCAGTTTCAATGCGCTTGGGTTGGCCGTTCAATTCGATATCCATGGGGCGATTCTGCCGCATTGCGCGGCGTATGACGCAGCGCAGCGTGAGCGCTGGCGGACTAGGTGAAACCATATCGGCCTATACGCTGCCGTACGTTATGACGGTGGGCGTTCCAAGGCCACCACACCACCTTCCATTGGAGATCCCCATGCAATCCCTTACCCGCCCGGTCCGTTCAGTTCTTGCGTTGGCGTTGGCCTTGGCGGCCCTGCCGGCGATGGCACAAGGCGAGTACTCCAATACCGTTTTCTTCGGTGACAGCCTTACCGATTCGGGGTTCTATCGCCCGTTCCTGATCCAGCAGGCAGGCCCTTCCGCCGCCGCTGTCGGGCGTTTCAGCACCAATCCGGGACTGGTCTGGGCCGAGTTCCTCGCCGAGTACTACGGCACTAGTGCCGCACCTGCCTGGCAGCTGTCGGGTACCGGCGCCATCGTTGGCGCAGATGGCACCAACTACGCGGCCGGTGGTTCCCGGATAACGCTTGCCCCGGGTTATCCGCCGGCATTGCCGACCAGCCTGGCGCCGTCGCTGTCCACGCAGGTCAACGCGTATCTGTCAGCCAATGGGGGCCATGCCGATCCGACTGCCCTGTTTACCGTATGGGGCGGGGCCAATGACCTGTTTTTCCACCTTGGCGGGCTGACCACGCAAGCGCAGTTCTTGCAGGCCGCCGGCGAGGAGGTGGGTCTGGTCGGTAAGCTGACTGCAGCCGGGGCCCGCTACATCATGGTGCCGACCATGCCGGACGTGGGCACCACGCCCTTTGGCCTTTCGCAGGGACCAGCCGGTTCGGCTGGCATTTCCGCGCTTGCCACCGGCTACAACCAGACCCTGTTTGGTGGCCTGCAGGCCGCCGGGCTACGCGTGATCCCGCTGGATACCTTCAGTTTCCTCCGCGAAATTTCCGCGGATCCGGCGACTTATGGTTTCGTCAACGTGACCAGCCCCGCCTGCGGCGCGACTTCATCGTTGATCTGCAGCCCGGCCAACTACGTCGCGCCTGGTGTGGCTGAAAACTATGCCTTCGCCGATGGAGTGCACCCGACGACCGGCGCGCATCGCATGCTCGGCCAATACGCGTTATCGGTGCTCGAAGGACCACGCCAGATTGCGGTGCTGCCGCAGTCCGCCTCCATGGTGGGCCGCTCGCGCGCCGATCGTGTCGCTTCCCACATCGGCGCCAAGCCGGAAAACGACGGCATGCGCTGGTGGGGTGGCCTGCGCGGCGATTCCCAGTACCAGGATGATCTCTACGATGGCATCACGCCTGCCGGCACCTTTGGTGTCGACTGGTCGCGCGGAGACATGGTGTTTGGCGGCTTCGCCGGCTACGGCAGCGGCAAGCAGGATTTCGCCAACGACAGTGGCAGCTTCAAGCAGACGGATGGAACCCTCGGCGGTTTCGCCGGATGGTATGGCGACCGTGCGTGGATAAATGGCCAGGTCAGCTACACCTGGCTAAGTTTCGATGTGGATCGCGAAGTTCACCTGGGACCGGCCACGCGCAAGCACAGCGGCTCGCCGGACGGCAGCAACCTGAGTGCCGGCATCAGCGCCGGGTTCGAGTTCGGCGAAGGCGCCCTGCGCCATGGTCCAGTCATAAGCCTGCTCTCACAACAGGTCAAGGTGGATGGCTACGCGGAGAACAATGCCAGCTCGACTGCGCTGGCCTATCCGGACCAGGATTTCGACTCCTTGATCGGCAGTGCCGGTTGGCAGGCCAGTTACGCCATCAACGACCACCTGCGTCCCTACGCACGCCTGACCTACGACCGGGAATTCGAAAAAGCTCCGGGTGAGGCATTCGCGCAGTTGCAGTCCTTGCCTGGAGTGATGCCCTACGCGGTGCCGGGCCTGGAGCTGGATCGCGATTACGGCACCCTGCTGGTCGGTGCACGTGCGCAAGTGTTCGGACTGGATGCCGATATTGGCCTCAGCGCCACGGTCGAGCAGCAGGGTGGCTCGAACCTGAGTGCATTCGTCACTTTCGGTGGAAATTTCTAAGCGATCCCTGCGCAAGCGCAATGAGGTCGGAGCAGCCTGGCCTGGCCGGGTCCTCCGATTGCACGGACATTCCAGGGGGGAATAGACTTCCCCGCTCGCGGGTGTAGCTCAATGGTAGAGCTGTAGCTTCCCAAGCTACTGACGAGGGTTCGATTCCCTTCACCCGCTCCATCTGCAGTAACCCACTCCCAAAACTGAACGTGAACGAGCTACAGGCGCACTCTGGCTTTGCCCGGGGTTGCTAGTGCTGAAAGCGGATGCCGTCTGTCTGTTGAAACATACCGGTTATCATTTTTGCATGGAAGTGGCACGCAGCTTTTGAAGGATCCGGCATGTCCTTCCTTAAACAGATAGAAACCATCTAGTTGTGACCTAAATCACAAGCATTTTTAGGCCTATGCCCAATTTATCTGTGCGCTACCGTGGCCCTCGATTCCCCAGTTGCCTCGCCGGAACGTGGAGAACATTGACGCTACGCGTCAGCTCCCGTCGGTTGGCTGCGATGGTTAAAAAAGTGTGACCCAACTATCATTATCGCGGCAGGTGGAGCCGGGGAGCGGCCCAAATCCGTCCATTGTGCAGGGCGGCGAACACCAGCTTGACGAGAGTTTGCAGGGCTCCTCATGGCACTGCTTCTATCCTTGCATGGTCGTGATTACAGCTTGAAGCTGTGCTCGCTGACCTGCGGTTATGACCGATTCGATGTTGTGCCCAGAACAACCCAGGGGATTTGCGTGGCTCACACACCTTGCTGCAATGCGTTGAATATTGGTCGCCGGCTGCTCCTTTGCTTCGCCTCGACCATATTCCTGTTCGCAGCCGGACCGCTGTTCGCGCAAACGACGGTCACTAATACTGCCTCCGTCACGCCGCCGGCGGGAGTCACCAATCCCGGCGTCGCCTGTACTGCAGCAGGAGGCACGTTCACATCGGCAACCGGCGTGTGCTCGGCCAGCGACACCGATACCGTCGTCACACCGCAACTGAACTTCACCAAGACCCACGCCGGAAACTTCACCGTTGGCACCAATGGCGTCTACACGCTGCAGTTGAGTAACGTCGGCGCCGCGCCGACCACCGGCACCATCACCGTTGTCGACAGCTTGCCGACGGGGCTGGGCTTCGTCTCGGCCACCGGCACGGGCTGGATATGCTCTGCCGTCGCGCAGGCAGTGACCTGCACCAGTACCACCGCGATTGCTGCAGGCAGCGTGGGTACGCCCACGTTAGGCGCGCCGATCACCCTGACCGTGACTGTCGCGGCCGCAGCCGCTCCGAGCGTCACCAACAGTGCGCGCGCAAGCGGTGGTGGCGACGCTACTTGCCCCGCCGCCCCGTCCGCCACCCAGGCGCGATGCACGCCGAGCGATCCAACCACCGTCAACCAGCCGGTGATCAACGCCGCGAAAACCGCGCTCACCGTCACCGGTCCCAACGCGAGTGGTTTCTACACCGCCAGCTACACCATCACCGTGACCAACAGCGGCGCGGCTGCAGGTACTTACGGCACATTGGCGGACGTGCCTGTGTTTCCGTCCAACACAACGATCACCGGCGCCAGCTGGACCACATCGGGAACCGGCGCGCCGGCCAGCGGCTCGTCCACTTTGGCGGGGCCATACACGCTGGCGCCGGCAGCGACAGCCATTGCCGCAGGCGTTACCCACACTTTCGCCATTAGCATCACCTACAGCTACACCAACAGTGCTACTCCGGCCGTGTGCGCGGCGACGCCGACGCCAGGCAGCGGTCTGTACAACAACGCCACCCTGCCCGCTGGCCAGGAAGCATCGACGGCCGACAATGCGGTCTGCATCAACCCGCCATCGAACGCGCAGGTCACGTTGTCCAAGGCCAGCAATGGACCATGGACCGTGGGCCAGACCGGCGCCCAGTACACACTGGCCACGGGCAATGCCGGCAACAGCGCAACATCCGGCACGGTCGCCGTGGTCGACACATTGCCCACGGGCATTACCCCTAACTTCACCAGTCCACTGGCCACCAACGGCTGGACCTGCAATGCGGCGGGCCAGACAGTGACCTGCACTAGCGCCGCCGTGATCGCGGCGGGCGCAGCGGGCACCAGCATCGTGTTGCCGGTGAACGTCACCGTGGCCGCGCCCGCCCCGTCGGTGAACTTCGCCGCCATCAGCGGCGGTGGCGACCCCGATGCAGTACCCACGCCTGGCGCGGCCTGCGTGCCGAGCAACCAGTGCGCCAGCAACAGCACAGTCATCAACCGCGCGCAGCTGACGATGACCAAGACCGCGAGCGCTGCGTCGTTCACCGCTGGAGTTGCGGCCAGCTACACGCTGCAGGTGAGCAACACCGGTACGGGCGCGACCACTGCGGCGAGCACGGTCACCGACACCATTCCGACCGGCCTGACCATCGGCACGTTGCCGGCGGGTTGCACAGCGGCCGGCCAGACCGTGACCTGCACCGTCGCGAGCGGTTTGACGGCCGGCGCGAACACCAGCTTCGTGATACCGGTGACACCGACAGCTGCTGCGGCCGCCAGCGTGACCAACACCGCGACAGTGTCCGGCGGTGGCGATGCGACATGCCCGGCGAACGCGCGCTGCACCAGCACGGTCACCACACCGGTAAACCGTCCGCAGCTGACGATGACCAAGACCGCGAGCGCCACTTCGTTCACGGTCGGTGTTGCGGCCACCTACACGCTGCAGGTGAGCAACACCGGTACGGGCGCGACCAGTGCGGCGAGCACGGTCACCGACACCATTCCGACCGGCCTGACCATCGGCACGTTGCCGGCGGGTTGCACAGCGGCCGGCCAGACCGTGACCTGCACCGTCGCGACGGGCCTGGCTGCGGGCAGCAACACCAGTTTCGTGATCCCGGTGACGCCGACCAGTGCGGCGGGCACCAGCGTCACCAACACGGCGACGGTCTCGGGCGGTGGCGATGCGACCTGCCCAGCCACCGCGCGGTGCACCAGCAGCGTGATCACGCCGATCACCGCGACCCCTGCGCTGACCATCGACAAGACCGCTGGCACGCCG
>JBDTPP010000125.1:0-8552 GCA_039932615.1 Pseudoxanthomonas sp. | reverse complement strand
TTCGGCGTGCGCCAGAAGGAGGCATTGAAGGCCTTGCGCGCCAACGTGCACCTGCTGACCCTGACCGCGACACCCATCCCGCGCACCTTGAACATGGCCATGGCCGGCCTGCGCGACCTGTCCATCATCGCCACGCCGCCACCCAACCGGTTGGCGGTGCAGACCTTCATCACCCCGTGGGACGGACCGCTGCTGCGCGAATCGTTCCAGCGCGAACTGGCCCGCGGCGGCCAGGTGTATTTCCTGCACAACGATGTTGAAAGCATTGGCCGCATGCGCGACGAACTGCAGCAGCTGGTGCCCGAGGCGCGCATCGGCGTGGCCCACGGACAGATGCCGGAACGCGAACTGGAACAGGTGATGCTGGATTTCCAGAAGCAGCGCTTCAACGTGCTGCTTTGCACGACGATCATTGAATCGGGCATCGATATCCCCAACGCCAACACCATCGTCATCAACCGTGCCGACCGATTTGGCCTGGCCCAACTGCACCAGTTGCGCGGCCGGGTCGGCCGTTCCCATCACCGCGCCTATGCGTATCTGGTAGTGCCCGACAAACGCAGCATGACCGGTGACGCGCAACGTCGACTGGATGCGATCGCAGCGATGGACGAACTGGGCGCCGGCTTCACCCTGGCCACCCACGACCTGGAGATCCGCGGCGCCGGCGAATTGCTGGGTGAAGACCAGAGTGGGCAGATGGCCGAGATCGGCTTCAGCCTGTATACCGAGTTGCTGGAACGCGCAGTGCGTTCGATCCGGTTGGGCAAGCTGCCCGACCTGGACGCGGGCACTGCCCATGGCGCCGAAGTCGAACTGCACCTGCCATCACTGATCCCGCACGACTACCTGCCCGACGTGCATACGCGGCTGACCCTGTACAAGCGCGTGAGCAGCGCGCGCGACACCGATGAGCTGCGCGACCTGCAGGTGGAAATGATCGACCGCTTCGGCCTGCTGCCGGACCCGGCCAAGCATCTGTTCGCCATCGCCGAACTCAAGCTCACCGCCACGACGCTGGGCCTGCGCAAGCTGGACCTGGGCGAGAACGGCGGCCGCATCGTGTTCGAGAGCCAGCCCAACATCGACCCGATGGCGGTGATCCAGATGATCCAGAAACAACCGAAGCTCTACGCGATGGACGGGCCCGACAAGCTGCGGATCAAACTGCCGCTGCCCGAACCGGCCGACCGCTTCAATGCGGCGCGCGGGCTGCTGGCGGCACTGGCCAAGTCCTGATCGCGGTTCGCTCGTCCCTGTTTCCCGATCGGATGTCCTCTGGTCTAATCTTCCCAGCACCGGATTCGAACGAGGTCGCAATGGATACCGCATCGCTGCTCTGGGGCCTGTTGTTTGGATCGATAGGCTTCGGTTTCTTCCTTTATGGAAAGAACCAGAAGGCACTGGTGCCTGCATTGTGCGGTGTGGTCCTGATGATCTTCCCGTACTTCATCTCCAGCGTCTTGCTGATGGTGGTGGTCGGCGTGGCGCTGATGGCCATTCCGTATTTCTTCCGTTTCTGAACGCATCCAGGTAGGCCTCGACATGACATCCACTGAGAGCTCGTTTGCTGCCCCGAGCCGCATGCTCGCCTGCCTGTTGCTGTGCGCCTTGGCTGCCTGCAGCGCCAACACGGCCAGGAAGGACATTGGCGACACCACCACTTTCGTGATCGTGCGCCATGCCGAAAAGGCCAGCGACGATGCGCGGGACCCTTCCCTGAGTGACACCGGCAAGACGCGCGCGCGCAATCTCGCCCACCTGGTGGCGGACACTCCCCTGATCGCCGCGTATGCGACCGGCTTCCGACGCACGCAACAGACAGCACAACCCGCCGCCGATGCGCATGGCATCAAGATCACGATCTACGATGCAAAAATATCGGCAACGGCACTCGCCTCCCAGTTGCGTGCTGCGCGTGGGCACGGCACCGTGCTGGTGGTCGGACACAGCAATACCGTGCCGGATATCGTGGCGGCGCTGTCGGGACAACCGGTGGAAGCGATGTCCGACGACCAATACGACCTGGTCTACCGGGTCCGCACCGGATCCGATGGCAAGACCACGCTGACCCGCGACCACTACTGACCTGCAAGCGGGCCGGCCCGCCTGTTGCACTCGTTGTCTTTGTTCTTCCAGCGGGCTTCCTTCAGTACGTAGACCGGGGCTTTCCCGGATACTTTTGATCCTGGGTGACTTGCACTTCCGGGCAAGCGCGCCCTGGCGCATGGAAGAAAATCCCCCAGGGACAAACCCCGGGGATGTCGGGTGCCACGGCAACACCACGTCGAAGAGCACGGCGTTTTCCTACAGGAAGGTTTGCTTCATCCTGATTGGCCATCGCCTCGCCCGATCCTAGGCTTGGACCAGGCGCACGGCATGCGCCTCTTGCTGACCCACGCTCAAGGATCGAGAACATGAACCTGCGCCCTGTCTTGTTGTTGTTGTTGTCGTGTCTTCCGTCGCTGCCGGTTCACGCAGGCGAAGCCAACCTGCCCCGACTGATGCTGGCCACGACCTATCACGGCGGGGTCGATGTCTCTGACTACTGGATCAGTGAAAAACTCGATGGCGTGCGCGGGCGATGGGACGGACAACGTCTGCTGACCCGCAGCGGACAATCGATCGCTGCGCCGCGTTGGTTCACCCTTGGTTGGCCTGCGATGGCAATGGATGGAGAACTCTGGATGGGACGTGGCCGCTTCGACGAGGTCAGCGGCCTGGCACGTGCTGGCGCAGCCGACGATCAGGCCTGGCGCAAGGTCCGCTTCATGGTCTTCGACCTGCCTGCGCATGACGGCACTTTCGAGGCCCGCGTCTTGCGCATGCGCACGCTTCTGCCGGCAACCGGCATCGCCTGGTTACAGCCAGTCGCGCAGTTCCACCTGGCCAATTCCACCGAGCTGGAGGCGCGGTTGAAACAGGTCGCCGCCGCTGGTGGCGAAGGCCTGGTATTGCATCGACGCGGCGCGCTTTACCAGGTTGGCCGCAGCGATGACCTGATCAAGTACAAGCTGTACGACGATGCCGAAGCCCGCGTCATCGCGCATGCGCCGGGAAAGGGGAAATACGCCGGCATGCTTGGCGCGCTGGTGATGAAGTTGCCCGATGGCAGGCAGTTCCGCCTGGGTTCCGGCTTCACCGACGTGCAACGCGCCAACCCACCGCCGATCGGCAGCCTGGTGACTTATCGCTACAACGGCCTGACCAGCAAGGGCCTGCCGCGTTTCGCGCGCTTCCAGCGCATCCGCCTGGATCCACCGCCACCCGATCCAGAATAGATCCGCGAGCGGATCCGGGTACTGCCGCGCTCGCAGCAGTGGGAGCGGCCTCGCGCCGCGAACTCTTGATGGTTCATTCAAAAAAGCTCGCGGCGGAACGTCGCTCCCACGCGATTCTGTCCACCAGGTGCAACAATCCATTCCCTTGCGCGGGTCGAGGACAAGGCCTTCCTGTGCGATCCTGCGGCCAACCAAAAGGAGGCCCGCATGACCACGATCATCACCCCGCGCACCCACGACCTTGGCGGTGGCTTTGAAGTGCGCCGCGCCGTGCCCAGCCTGCAGGCGCGAAGCGTGGGGCCATTTGTATTCGTCGACCACATGGGCCCGGCGCTGTTCGAGCCGGGTCGCGGCATTGACGTGCGCCCGCATCCGCATATCGGCCTGGCCACCGTGACTTTCCTCTGGGCCGGCGCCATCAACCACAAGGACACTCTGGGTTCGGAGCAGGTGATCCGGCCCGGTGACGTCAACTGGATGACCGCAGGCCGCGGCATCGCCCATTCCGAGCGCACGCCAGTGGACGAACGTGGACGCGGCCACGACGTGCACGGGATGCAGACCTGGGTGGCGTTACCGAAGACGGACGAGGAAACCGCCCCGGAATTCCACCACCATGGCGCTTCAAGCCTGCCGCAGTGGCGCCGCAACGGTATTTTCCTGCGCGTAATCGCCGGCCGCGCGTTCGGCGAGGAATCACCGGTGCGCGTGTTCGCTGACACCTTCAACGTCGCCATCGATCTGGATCCCGATGCCGAACTCGCCATCGACGACGGCTCCATCGAACGCGCCCTTTACGTGCTGGAAGGCGAGGCGCAACTGGACGGCGCTGACATCCCGGACAAGCATTTGGTGCTGCTGGACCCGGGCACGCGGCCCGTGCTGCGTGCGAAGACTCCGCTCAAGGTGATGCTGCTGGGCGGCGAGCCGCTGGATGGGCCGCGGCACCTGTGGTGGAACTTCGTTTCCAGTTCCAGGGAACGGATCGAGCAGGCCAAGCAGGACTGGCTGGACGGCAACTTCGGCCAGGTGCCGGGTGACACCGAATTCATCCCCTTACCCGAGCGCTAATCCGGCCAAACCAAGCACCGTGTGGGACCGACGCAAGTGGCGATCCGCCAGCACCCATGCCCGGTGCGGTTTGGCTTACGGCCCGAAAGAAGTCCCCTTGGGCGACGTCGCCCCCACAACCTCTCGCCTCTCTCTTCGCCATGCGAAAGGCAGGGGCGATCCAGCTAACAAAAACACAACAATCCCGCCCCCGGCCTGCGCTATTTTGCCCGGGCCGTCGGCCGACGGCTTACGATCCTCTGGGGGCAACATGAATCTTGGGAAGAAACTCGTGGCCGAGTTCCTCGGTACGTTCTGGCTGGTCCTGGGGGGCTGCGGCAGCGCGGTGCTTGCGGCGAAGTTCGGCGGCGACGGCAACCCTCTTGGCATTGGTTTCGTCGGCGTGGCCCTGGCCTTCGGCCTGACCGTCCTGACCGGCGCTTATGCGTTCGGGCATATCTCCGGCGCCCACTTCAATCCTGCGGTAAGTTTCGGCCTGTGGGCCGGCGGGCGGTTCCCGGCCCGCGACCTTCTGCCGTACATCATTGCGCAGGTAATCGGCGGTATCGCAGCCGGCTTCATCCTGCTGCAGATCGCCAAGGGCGGGGGCGGTTTCGCCATCGTCCCGGACAGTGCCGGCGCCTTCGCCAGCAATGGCTACGGCGCGCTGTCGCCAGGAGGTTATTCGGTGGCCGCGGCGTTCCTGTGCGAAGTAGTGATGACCGCGTTCTTCCTGATCGTGATCATGGGCTCCACCCACAAAAGCGCCCCCACCGGCTTCGCCCCGATCGCGATCGGCCTGGCCCTGACCCTGATCCACCTGATCAGCATCCCGGTCACCAACACCTCGGTGAATCCGGCCCGTTCGACCGCGGTGGCCCTGTTCGCTGGCTCCGGGCAGACAAGCCAGCTCTGGCTGTTCTGGCTGGCGCCGATACTGGGCGGCCTGATCGGCGGCATGCTCTATGGCTGGCTGGGACGCGACGAGCCGGACATCGTCGGCAACCCCTGAGAGCTTGAGCCCAGGCAATGAAAAAGCCGGGGATTTCCCGGCTTTTTTTTGGGCACTGCGACGTTGCCATCCAGCCAAGGCTGGGCTAAGGTCGGAAGGGTCAGATGGTGGGGAAGACCATCGGGCCGGGTTCATGGGTGGTTTCAGGGCCCGTGGACGTCAGGGCAGGAGACGCCGCCCTTGGGCCATCCGCAACAACCATCAAACCCGGCCTGCGCATGACGCGCGAGCCCTTCCAGGGGAATTGCCATGAAGACCACCTACCTCCTTGCCGCCTTGCTCGGGTTGCCCGGTACCGTCCTGGCCCAGCAAACGAGCTCACGCTGCCCGACACTGCCATCCAGCGCGGACCTGCAATGGGACGAACAGGCAAGCACCGGTTTCCTGGCCTGCAAGGCCCGCTCGAATGACGGTCGCCACTCGCTCAACATGATGCTGATGTCGCGAGACCCGGACATCCACTTGAGCCGCTCGCAGCGCGCGGAATCCGGTACTTTCTCCGGCAAGGAGCTGCACTGGTACGTTCCCGAGCTTGCCGGCCGCGATGCGGCCTACGCTGCTTCACGGCGGATCACCGTGGTCAAGCTGGGCAAGGACCAATACGCCCAGGTCTGGATCGACGCCGAATCACCCGAAGAGCTGGGCCAGCTGCAGTCCATGGCCAGCCAGCTGGATGTCAGCGCAGGCACCAACTACCTGGTCTCTGGAAAGTAACCGGCCTGCTTGACCAGGCCCGCTCGACCAGGCCGGCGACGGTTCAGAACCGGCCTTCCTGGAAATCGACGAAGGCCTGCATCAGTTCCTGCTTGGTATTCATCACGAACGGACCATGCCGCATCACCGGCTCGCGCAGCGGCCGGCCCGCGACCACGATCAGGCGGGTTGCCTGTGCACCTGCTCGCAACTGCAGCAGGTCGCCGCCGCCGAGCACCGCCATTTCGTGGGTCTCAAGTGCGCGCGCGTCATCGTCGTCGCCCACGGTAGCAGCGCCCTCGAAGACGTAGGCAAAGGCGTTATGGCCTTCGGGCAAGAGATACTCCCAGGCCTTGCCGGCATCGAGTGAAACATCCAGGTACACCGGATCAGTCGCCGGCTGTACGATCGGGCCAGTCACCTCGCCTACACGGCCGGCGATCACCTTCACCCTGACGCCTGCTGCCGGGGTAGCGACCGGAATGTTCTCTGGCGCGAATTCCTGGTATTTCGGGTCAGTCATCTTGTCGCGCGCGGGCAGGTTCACCCACAACTGGAAGCCGCGCATGCGCCCGGATTCCTGTTCCGGCATTTCCGAATGGACCAGACCGCGCCCGGCGGTCATCCACTGCACGCTGCCGGGCGTCAGCAGGCCTTCGTTGCCGTGGTTGTCCTTGTGGCGCATGCGCCCGTCCAGCATGTAGGTAACGGTCTCGAAACCGCGATGCGGGTGGCTGGGAAAGCCGGCGATGTAGTCCTCTGCACGGTCGGTACCGAATTCATCCAGGAGCAGGAACGGGTCAAGTTCCGGCAGGTCCTGGCCGCCGATGACGCGGGTCAGCTTGACCCCGGCACCATCGGAGGTGGGCATGCCGCGGATCTTGCGGGCAACGCGTGCGGGGGTGGATTGGGTGGCGACGGTGTTCATGGCGACTCCTTTTCGATGCCCACAAGATGGCCTCGGTCCGGTCGATTGGGAACGTACAGGCACGCAACCTTCCGTTCCATCCACACCCCTGCCAGAGCGCCCCATGGGCGCGAGCTCTTCGTGGCGAAGCCCGCGAGGGCCCGCGCCCATGGCGCGCTCGTGCATGCCGCGTCAGGCGACGTAAACCGACTTGATGTTCATGAATTCGTGGATGCCATGCTCGGCCAGTTCGCGGCCAAAGCCGGAACGCTTGGTCCCGCCGAATGGCAGGCGCACATCGCTCTTGACCACCGCGTTGACGAAGGCCGCGCCGCATTGCAGTTGCCGGGCCACCCGGTTGCCACGCTCGCGGTCGCCGGTCCACACGCTGCCGCCGAGGCCGAACGCCGTGTCGTTGGCGACCTGCACCGCTTCGGCCTCGTCCGCTACGCGCAGGATACTGGCGACAGGCCCGAACAGTTCCTCTTCGTAGGCAGGCATGCCCGGCACTACCGCATCCAGGATCGACGCGGGGTATCCCGCATGCGAACCATCCGGTTCGCACCCCAGCAGCGGTTTTGCCCCCTTGGCAAGACTTGCCAGGACCTGCTTGTGCAACTCATCGCGCAGGTCCCGGCGCGCCATGGGCGCCAGCGTAGTGGCATCGTCCTGCGGATCGCCCAGTTTCAGCTTTGAAGCCGCTTCCACGAAACGCTGGACGAAGGCATCGGCGATCGCATCGACCACGATGAAGCGCTTGGCCGCGATGCAGGTCTGCCCGGCGTTGCCGAAGCGCGAAGCCACCGCGCCGGCCACGGCCTTGTCCAGGTCGGCGTCGTCCAACACCACGAAGGCATCGCTGCCACCCAGCTCCATCACGCACTTCTTCAATTGGTCGCCGGCGTTGGCGGCGATGGAACGCCCTGCCCGCTCGCTGCCGGTCAGGGTGACTGCGGCAATCCGCTTGTCGCGCAGCACGTCGGCGGTCTGTTCGTTGTCGATGTGCACAGCGGCGAACACGCCCGGCGGAATGCCGGCACCGCGCAGCACCTCGGCAATGATGTCCGCGCAGCGCGGCACGTTGCTCGCGTGCTTGAGCACCGCCACGTTGCCGGCCATCAGGGTCGGGGCGAGGAACCGGAACACCTGCCAGATCGGGAAATTCCATGGCATCACCGCCAGCACGCAGCCGATCGGCTCGAACCGCACGTAGCTGTTGCTGGCTTCGGTGGCGATTGGTTGATCCTGCAAATAGCCAGCCGCGTGCTCGGCGTAGTAGTCGCAGGCATCGGCGCACTTGTCGATTTCCGTCAGCGCCTCCTTGCGCAACTTGCCCATCTCGGCGGTCATGATGTTCTGGATGTCGTCGCGGCGCGTGCGCAGCCGCGCACCCACCTTGCGCAGCAGATCACCGCGTTCTGACAGCGGCCGCGCGGACCAGGCCGGGAACGCCCCTGCGGAGTCTGCCAGGATGGATTCGACGGCAACCGCATCCATCAACTCCAGCGTGTATTCGACCTTGCCAGTGGCGGGATTGATGGTTTCGACGGTCATGAACTGCTGCCTGGTCAACGATGGGTGGCTATTGTGGCTAAGGAGTGAAGAGTGA
>JBDTPP010000124.1:0-8660 GCA_039932615.1 Pseudoxanthomonas sp. | reverse complement strand
CCGGCATTTCACGATGCGCAGACATCGAGTTGGCACAACGAATGTAACCGTTACCACCAAATCGGCCCTGAAGCGCGACTATCTAAACCATTCGGTACTGTTTTGCAGTGCAGCGTGCATGAGTCGTGAGGCCTCCTTCACGATGCTCGCGCATCCCGACGTGGGGGAGGGAGCAAGCCCGCAACTGGCCTAGCCATTGCGGGCTTTTTTATGCCTGCTTCACACCCGTCGGGAGCCTCCACGATCGAAGGCTTTTCCAGAGCCGTGCTGGCGCCTACCTAGGAGCGACGTCCCGGGGGCTTTGAAGTCCCTCCCACAGGAAGCCGACTCGTTCTTGCTCTTGTTGATGTTGAGGCGGGATCAAGCACTGGCGGCAGTGATGTCCCATTTACGCTTTCTCCGCGCCATCACATTTGTTCCGCTGTTGATGGATCGGTGTTTCCCGGTGGACAAACGTTAGCCACGAGTGCCTGCAGGCGTCGGAGGGGCTAGAATTAAGCCATGAGCAACGATGCCAGCGCCCGTCCGGTTTCCCCGCGGGAAATATCCCTGCAAATAGTGACTTCCACCGGGCCGGCGGCGCCTTCCCTGGAAACGGGCGTGAAACAGATCGGTGGCGACAAGATCGGCCGCTCGCCAGTGCAGTTCCTGGATGCGCCGGTGCTGCGCAAGCCATCGTGGATCCGGGTGCGCATTCCCAGCGACGGTTCCGTGGCCCGGCTCAAGGCCAGGCTGCGGGAAAACCGCCTGGTCACGGTGTGCGAGGAAGCCAGCTGCCCCAACATCCATGAATGCTTCAGCCACGGCACTGCCACGTTCATGATCCTCGGCGAGGTCTGCACCCGGCGCTGCTCGTTTTGCGACGTGGCCCACGGCCGGCCCAAGCCGCCCGATGCCAGCGAACCGCTGAGCCTGGCCACTACGGTCGCCGACATGGGCTTGAAATACGTGGTGGTGACCTCGGTCGACCGCGACGACCTGCGCGACGGCGGTGCCCAGCACTTTGTCGATTGCATCACCGCGATCCGGGAGCATTCGCCGAGTACCAGGATCGAAATCCTGACCCCGGACTTCCGCGGCAAGGGCCGCATGGATCGTGCGCTGGAGATCCTGGCGGCCAACCCGCCGGACGTGTTCAACCACAACATCGAGACCGTGCCGGATCTGTACCCCAACGTCCGTCCCGGTGCGGATTACCAGTGGTCGCTGACCCTGCTGCAGAAGTTCAAGCAGCAGCACCCGCACTTGCCGACCAAGTCCGGGATCATGCTCGGCCTGGGCGAAACCCTGGAGCAGGTCCAGGCCACCCTGCGCGACCTGCGCGAACATGACGTCAACATGGTCACCATCGGCCAGTACCTGCAACCCACTGCGCACCACCACCCGGTGTTGTGCTACTGGACGCCGGACGAGTTCAAGGACCTCGAGCTATTCGGCAATGCACTGGGCTTCAGCCATGTCGCGTCCGGCCCGCTGGTGCGTTCTTCGTACCATGCCGATCGCCAAGCGATGGAAGCCGGCGTCGCTGGCTGAACCGGGTCCCTCCGCATTGCCGTCGGCCAACGCGGTATTCACACCCGGCCGCCATTGCGCGGCTAGTCTGCGAGTCAAGATGACAAGCCCGGCAACTTTCGGCACTGTCATCCAGTCCATGCTTGTCGCAGTCTCCTTTTGCCCCTCACGGCCCGAGTAATCGAATGAAATTCAAGATCCCCGCAATCGCCCTGCTGTCGCTGGCCCTGATTGCGCCGCTGGCGCTGCTGGCCCGAGCTGACAGCGCGACCGTGTCCGGCGCTGCCGCGACGCCCACCGCCGACCAGTCGACCACTTCAAAACTGGTTTACGGCCTGCTTTCCGACAGCCGCTACGCCTATCGCCCGCGTGCCCTGGACGATGCGCTGTCACAAGACATCTTCAAGCGCTACCTGGAAGCGCTGGATGGCGGCAAGCAGTACTTCACAGCGGCCGACATCGAGAAGTTCGGCCCTTACAAGACCGAACTGGACGACGCAATCCGCAGCGGCGAGCTGGCGCCGGCCTATGACATCTTCAGCGTTTACAAACAGCGCGTCGGCGAACGCGTGGCCTATGCGCGTGCATTGCTCAAGCAGGATTTCGATTTCACTGGTGACCAACGCTGGGAATACGACCGCGAGAAGGCGCCGTGGGCAAGCAACGCGCATGAACTCGATGAGGTCTGGAAGAAATCGGTGATGAACGACTGGCTGCGGCTGAAGCTGGCCGGGCAGAAGCCTGACGAGATCCGCAAGACACTGGACAAGCGTTACGCCACCTACCAGCGCAGCGTCAACGAGCTGAAGAGCGAGGACGTGTTCCAGACCTTCCTCAACGGCTACTCCAGCGCGATTGATCCGCACACCGATTACTTCACCCCCAAGACTGCGGAAAACTTCAACCAGTCGATGTCGCTTTCACTGGAAGGTATCGGCGCGCAGCTGCAGCGGCAGGACGACATGGTGGTGGTCCGGGAGATCATTCCCGGTGGTCCCGCCGACATGAATGGCACGCTCAAGGCCGGCGACCGCATCGTCGCGGTCGGGCAGGGCAAGTCCGGACCAATGACTGACGTGATCGGCTGGCGCATCGATGACGTTGTCACCCAGATACGCGGCAAGAAGGACACCCTGGTGCGCCTGGAATACATTCCCGCCGCCAGTGGCATCGACGGCAAGCATGCGCTGGTCACCATCACCCGGCAGAAAATCAAGCTGGAGGAGCAGGCGGCCAAGGCCGAGACGATTACCTTGCCGGCGGCCAATGGCGAGCCCGAACGGCGCATTGGCGTGATCAAGTTGCCGGCGTTCTACCAGGACTTCGAGGGACGCCGCAAAAACCCGAATGACTACACCTCGGCCACGCGCGACATCGCCAAGCTGCTGGTGAAGTTCAAGGCGGAAAACATCGCGGGCGTGGTCATGGACCTGCGCAACAACGGCGGCGGGTCCTTGGATGAAGCGGTGGAACTGACCGGCCTGTTCATCGACAAGGGCCCCGTGGTCCAGGTGCGTGAATCCGGTGGTCGCGTCACAGTCAACGCCGACACCAAGTCCGGCGTAGCCTGGGACGGTCCGCTGGCGGTGCTGACCAACCGCGGTTCGGCTTCGGCTTCGGAAATCTTCGCCGGCGCGATCCAGGACTATGGCCGTGGGCTGGTCATCGGCGAAACCACCTTCGGCAAGGGCACCGTGCAGAACATGGTCGACCTGGACCGCTGGCCGGCCAACGAGACCGCACGCTTCGGCCAGGTCAAGTTGACCATCGCCCAGTTCTTCCGCGTTGCCGGCGGCAGCACCCAGCACAAGGGCGTGGTTCCGGACATTGCCTTCCCGGTCAGTGTCGATGCCACCGAATACGGCGAGAGCACCTACGACAATGCGTTGCCCTGGACCAAGATAGCCGCGGTGCCGCACACCCAGTACGGCAACTTCGCCCCGCTGCTGCCGAAGCTGGAATCAATGCATGCCGCACGCATTGCCGCCGACAAGGAATTCCAGTGGTGGTCGCAGGACGTCACCGATTTCCGCGCCGAAGCGGCAAAGAAATACGTGTCGTTGAACGAGGCCGAGCGTCGTGCCGAACGCGACAAGCAGGACGCCCAGCGCAAGCAGCGCCAGGCCGAACGCAAGGAGCTCGGCCTGCCGCTGGATCCGCTGGCAAACGATGCGGCCGACGACGGACTGGGCGCCAACGAACGCGACATCGTCAAGGATGCCGCACGCGAGAAGCTCGCCGACAAGCGGCCCGACCCGTTGTTGCGCGAATCGGCCGCGATCCTGGGTGATGCCATTGAGGTGTTGGGCCGTGACCGCGTGCTCTCGGCGCAGGTGCTGCCGGAATCGACCATGCCCGGAAGCTGGGCGGATTAGTTGACTCCTTCTCCCCAGGGGAGAAGGAATGGCAAAGCAGGAATCGGATAGCGGGCGCCTCGTGCGCCCGCTACGCTTTGGGCCATGACAAACCCAGATCAGAAGCTTGAACGCGCCCGCGCGCTGCTTGAGGGTGGCGAGCCCACGCTGGACGAGCTGTCCGCCGCGGTGGGCCTCAGTGCCTCGCACCTGCAGCGCACGTTCCAGGCGCGCTATGGAATCAGCCCGGCCGAATACCTTGCGCAGAAGAAACTGGGGGCGCTGAAGTCCGGGCTGCGGGCGGGCAATGGGGTAAGCGCCGCGCTTTACGACGCCGGCTACGGCTCGCCTTCGCGGGTCTACGAGCAGGGTGCGGTCAAGCTCGGCATGACCCCGGGGGCGTATCGTGCCGGTGGCGCAGGCATGGAGATCCGCTGGTCGCTGGTCGATACCGTGCTGGGCAAGGCGCTGGTGGCGGCGACCGAACGGGGCATCTGCGCCGTGGAGCTGGGCGACGACGTGAGCGCGCTGGAACAGCGTCTGCGCGAGGAATTCCCGCGAGCCACCTTGCAACGCGTGGACACGGGCAACGATGACTTCCTTGCGCCGCGTTTGCGCGCAGTCGCCGAGCGCCTGTCTGGTCAAGACAGCGCAGTGCCGGTCGACCTGGTAGGCACCGCGTTCCAGAAGCGCGTGTGGGACGCGCTGATGAAGATTCCTGTTGGCCAGACCCGCAGTTATGCCGAATTGGCCGATGCGCTGGGTGCGCCGAAGGCGGCACGCGCGGTGGCCAGTGCCTGCGCCCGCAACCGGATTGCGGTGGTGGTGCCCTGCCACCGCATCATCCGCGGCGATGGCTCATTGGGCGGGTATCGATGGGGCCTGCCGATCAAACAGGTGCTACTGGAACGCGAACGCGCGTCGTGAACGCCGCCAGGCAGGAATCGCGGCTTGAGCGTCGCGCAAGCACGCGTCCCAGGAATTTCAATGCGCACGGCCGGTCGCCCGGCAGACCCCGGTTTACAATGGAATCCTGACTGTCGGGTATCCCCATGAACTCCCCCTTTTCCGCTGCCGCCGCCCCGGCGCGCGGCCTGTCCGTTGTCATTGCCCTCGCTGCGGTCTACCTGATCTGGGGTTCCACCTACCTCGGCATCCGCTTTGCCCTGGAAGGCGGTTATCCGCCGCTGCTGATGGCCGGCGGCCGCTTCCTGCTGGCCGGTTCGATGATGTACCTGTTCCTGCGTATCCGCGGCACGCCCGCGCCTACCCGGGGGCAATGGAAGAGCCTGGCCGTGATGGGCTTGCTGATGATGGGCATGGGCAATGGCCTGGTCACCATCGCCGAACAATGGGTGTCCTCGGGCCTGGCCGCGGTGGCGATCGCATCCATGCCGTTGTGGATGGGCCTGTTCTCGCTGGCTCGCGGGCAGCGTCCCAGCGGCCTTGAATGGGTCGGCATCGGCACCGGCTTCATCGGCGTGCTCTGGCTCAACGCCGGCAGCAGCTTGTCGGCCACGCCGGCGGGATTGGTCGCGTTGCTGGTCGCGCCGATCGCCTGGGCTTTCGGTTCGATCTGGAGCAAGGGCCGCGATCTGCCGACTCCTTTCATGTCCGCGGCCGGGCAGATGATCACCGGTGGCGCGATCATGCTGCTCGCCGGTGGCATCAGTGGCGAGAGCTTCGCTGCCCTGCCGACGCTGAAAGGCACGCTTGCCGTGGCCTACCTGATGACCTTTGGTTCGATCATTGGCTTCACCGCCTATATCTGGCTGCTGCACCATGTGCGCCCGACCCTGGCCGGCAGCTACGCCTACATCAATCCGGTGATCGCGGTGATGCTGGGTGCATGGCTGGCAGCAGAACAATTCACCTCGCATGACCTGGGTGCAATGGGGGTAATCCTGTTCGGTGTGGTCGCCATCAGCCTGGGCAAGGCGCGTGCGCCCAAGGTCGTACCCGGGACTACCTCATGACCCCGGCGCGGCTCGATCGTGGCGGCTTGTGGATAGCCGCCGGCTCATTCGTGATCTGGGGCCTGATGCCGTTGTACTGGCATGCGCTGAAGACCGTGCCTTCGCTGCAGATCGTGATGCACCGGATCGTGTGGAGCGCGTTGCTGGTAGTCGGTGGCCTGTGCCTGACCCAGGGCCTGCGCTGGCTGCGCAAGGCCGTGGCGCAACCGCGGGTGGCGTGGATGCTCGCCCTCAGCGGGGTGCTGATCGCCTTCAACTGGGGTCTGTACATCTGGGCGGTCAATGCCGGCCACGTGGTGGAAACCAGCCTGGGTTACTTCATCAATCCGTTGCTCAATGTGGTCCTGGGCGTGCTGCTGCTGCGCGAGCGCCTGTCGATGGCGCAATGGGTCGCCGTGGTGGTGGCCACCGCAGGCGTGCTGTGGCTGACCTTCAACTACGGCAGCTTCCCGTGGATCGCACTGTCGCTGGCTGCTTCATTTGGTTTCTACGGGTTCATCCGCAAGCTGGCGGTGGTCGACTCAATCCCGGGCCTGGCCATCGAAAGCCTGTATCTGTTCCTGCCCGCGGTGGCCGCGCTGGCCTGGGTGGAAATGCATGGCGGTGGCGGCTTCATGGGTAGCTGGGGCTGGCAGATCGACGCGCTGCTGGTCTTCGGCGGCGCCCTGACCGCGATTCCGCTGATCGGGTTTTCCTATGCGGTGCGGCGCGTGCCGTATTCGGTGATCGGCTTCATGCAATACATTGCCCCGACCCTGCAACTGCTGATCGGCGTGCTGGTCTTCGGCGAAGTCTTCGATCGCGCGCGCGCGATCGGATTCGGGTTCATCTGGGTGGGCTTGCTGATATTCGCCTGCGATGGTGTCTGGCGTTCGCGCAGGCCGGTATTGCGCCAAGCCTAACGGCGCGTTACCAGTACCGGCTGCTCACGGTACAGCGTGGGATACAGGCGCTTGAGGTCGGCGACCTTTGGCAGGTCGAAGGCGCGGATGTAGGACGACTGCGGATTGAGGGTCAGGTAGTCCTGGTGGTAACGCTCGGCCGGATAGAACTCATAGCTCCGTTCAACCTTGGTCACGATGCGGTCCTTGAACATGGCGGTCTTGTCCAGCTGGGCCACGTAAGCCTGGGTACTGGCGTACTGTTCCGGCGTGCTGGTGAAGATCGCTGAACGATACTGCGTGCCGTGGTCGGGACCCTGGTAATTGAGCTCGGTGGGATCGTGCACGACCGAGAAGAAAACCTGCATCAACCTGGCGTAGCTGACCTGGCGGGGATCGAAAGTGACCTTGACGCTTTCCGCATGCCCGGTGTTGCCATTGCTGACGATGTCGTACCTGGCGGTGGAGGCATTGCCACCGGTATATCCCGACACCGCGCTGGTCACGCCCTTGACGTGCTGGAACACGCCTTGCACGCCCCAGAAGCAGCCGCCGGCGAAGACCACCGTTTCGGTGCCTGCAGGCAATGCCTGGGCAAGTCGGGCGCTGTCAGCAGGCGCCGGGACTTCGGCCGCCTGCGCGCTGGCAATGGTCAAAGGATTTTGCATGGCCGAAAAACCCGATGCCAACAGGGCGGCCATGCCCAGGGCAACGGTGGCGGCAATGGTTTTTTGCATGAAGGTGCTCATTTCGGTACTCCGGATCGGCAGGTGCGGCGCTGCGGGAGAGCGCAAGCGGCTCAGGCGGCGGTGAAGGTCAACGACAGTCCGTTCATGCAGTAACGCAGTCCTGTCGGGCGTGGCCCATCATCGAAGACATGGCCGAGGTGACCGCCGCAGCGCCGGCAGTGGATTTCGGTACGCACCATTCCCAGGGTGCTGTCGCGGGTCTCTGCCACGGCGTTGGCCAGCGGCGCGTAGAAGCTGGGCCAACCGGTGCCGCTCTCGAACTTCGTAGTGGAAGAGAACAGTGGCAATGCGCAACCGGCGCAGGCGAACGTGCCGCGGCGGTGTTCGCTGTTGAGCGGGCTGGAGTAGGGTCGCTCGGTGCCCTGCTGGCGCAGGATCGAATATTGCGCGGGCGTCAGTCGTTCACGCCATTGGGCATCGCTGCGCATCACTTCGAATTTCTGCGCGGGCACGACGGCCGCGTTGGTCCCGGCACTACATGCGCTGAGCGCGAACATGCTGCCTGCCAGGGCGAGTCCGCCGTTGCGCAGCAAATCCCTGCGGGTCATGGTCATGGTTGAATCCTCGGTTTCATGGATGCAGTGCAGTAAGTACGTAAGCGGGGCGCCGGAAGATGCGCGAACCGGCGCATTGACCGTGTCGCCAACCGGCGCATGCAGTAAACCAGAGTGCTAGCAGGCGCCAGGAGGTTCGAGACCGGATGATCTCGCTTGGCCTGGGTTAAGTGACATGAAGGCGGTATTGTTCATTCCAGTCCTGATCGGCCAGGTGAAAGGAGGACGACCCGCCCTCTCCCATCCATGTGGGCCATCGCGGATAAAAAAAAGAGGCCGTCGATCAGGACGGCCTTCCTTGTTCAAGCAGCGGATGGCGCAGGGATGCGGGTCAGGTGGCCCGCAACGCCGCCGTCACCGGCAGTCTCGCCGCCCGCAGTGCCGGGAACAGCCCGCCGACCAGGCCGATGCCCAATGCCCACTTCAGGCCGCTCCACAGCAGCTCGGGCGAGACCTTGAACTGGAATACCACCTGGCTGAAATTCGCGCCGAGGGTAGCGACGCTGTAGCCGTTGAAGATCGCCCAGGCAATGAAGCCGCCCAGCAATCCACCCAGCAGTGCCAGCAGCATGGTTTCCAGCATCACCGCCATCACCACCGGGGTGCCGCGAAAACCGATCGCGCGCATGGTTGC
>JBDTPP010000123.1:0-8820 GCA_039932615.1 Pseudoxanthomonas sp. | reverse complement strand
GCCGGGTTCCGTTTTGTCGACACGCTCGCGGAAAAGGAAGGCGTGCGCTTCGGCCTGGAAAGCAAGCTGTTCGGTGAAACCGCCAGGATCCACATCGGCGGCGAAGCGATCTGGCTGTTGAAACCTTCCACCTACATGAACCTAAGTGGCAAGTCGGTTACCGCCGCCTTGCGCTACTGGAAGATCGCGCCCGAAGAGGCGCTGCTGGCCCACGACGAACTCGATCTTGCCCCCGGTACCGCGCGGTTGAAGTTTGATGGCGGACATGGCGGCCAGAACGGATTGCGCGACACCATGCAACTGCTGGGCAACGGCAAGTTCCACCGCCTGCGCATCGGCATTGGCCATCCAGGCCACAAGGACAAGGTTACCGGTTGGGTGCTGGGCAAGCCGGGCAAGGACGATGAAATATTGATAGGCCGCGCGATAGACGACGCGATCGAGGCGTTGCCGCTCGCGGTTGCGGGCAACTTCATGGACGCAATGACGCGGTTGCATACGACGAAATAGTGAATTCGGCGGCTTGCGCTGTCTGCAAAGAGTCAACGGTAAAGAACGGCAGCGATGCTTTTCTTTACCCTTTACTCTTCACCATTGGCGGCTCCAACCCATGGGCATCAAATGCGGCATCGTCGGCCTGCCGAACGTCGGCAAGTCGACTCTTTTCAACGCGCTGACCAAGGCGGGCATCGCCGCGGCCAACTTCCCGTTCTGCACCATCGAGCCCAACGTCGGCGTGGTGCCGGTGCCGGATCTGCGCCTGAACCAGCTGGCCGAAATCGTGAAGCCGCAGAAGGTGCTGCCGACCGCGGTCGAGTTCGTCGACATCGCCGGTCTGGTCGCCGGCGCGGCCAGCGGCGAAGGCCTGGGCAACAAGTTCCTGGCCCATATCCGCGAAGTGGATGCGATCACCCACGTGGTCCGTTGCTTCGAGAACGACGACATCATCCACGTCAACAACAAGGTCGATCCGCTGTCCGATATCGACACCATCGATACGGAACTGGCGCTGGCCGACCTGGACAGCGTGGAGAAGGCACTGAATCGCGCCGAGCGTTCGGCCAAGCAGGGCGAGAAGGAAGCGATCGCGCGCAAGCCGGTACTGGCCAAGCTGCTCGCCGCGCTCAATGACGGCAAGCCGGGTCGCACTGCTGGCCTGGACGAAGAGGAACTCGCGCTGGTCCGCGACATGTTCCTGCTTACGCTCAAGCCGGTGCTGTACATCGCCAACGTGACCGAGGACGGGTTCGTCAACAACCCGCACCTGGATGCAGTGCGCCAGCGCGCCGCCGCCGAAGGCGCCGAAGTGGTGCCGGTGTCGGCTGCGATCGAGGAAGAACTCTCGCAGATGGACGATGTCGATCGCGACACCTTCCTTGCCGACATGGGCCTGGACGAACCGGGCCTCAATCGCGTGATCCGTGCGGCCTACAAGCTGCTTGGGTTGCAGACCTATTTCACCGCCGGGGTGAAGGAAGTGCGCGCGTGGACGGTCAAGGCCGGCTCCACCGCGCCGCAGGCCGCTGCAGTGATCCATACCGATTTCGAGAAGGGCTTCATCCGCGCAGAAACCATATCCTTTGCAGACTTCATCCAGTACAAGGGCGAAGCCGGGGCCAAGGAAGCGGGGCGCCTGCGTCTGGAAGGCAAGGAATACCGGGTCCAGGAAGGCGACGTGCTGCATTTCCGTTTCAACGTCTGACGCAGCACAGGCGCATTGCCATGGGAAACTAGGCCATGGCTTCGCCGACCCCTCCCACCAGACAACAGCGACTGTGGCAACGTGGCAACGCGCACGCCGCGCAACTGCAATGGCAACAGGCTGCCGATTGCTTTCGCGCCATCGTCGCGCACGCGCCCGACCATGTGCCGGCGCTGTTGAAGGCGTCGGACACGTTGTTGCGGCTGGATCATTACCGCGATGCCCGTAGCCACGCGTTGCGGGCCGGCGAACAGGCGCCTTACCTTCCCCGGATGCTGGTCGAAGTCTGCCAGCGGCTTCGCATGTTCAATGAAACGCGCCGGCTACGGGATATTGTCGGCGACGCAAGCCTGGAAGACTGCGACGATGCGGATGTGCTGACCGAACTCGCGTCGCTGCTCAGCTCGGCGGGAGACCACGCTGGCGCCAGGTCGTTGATCGACCGTGCCGTGCTGGCAGCGCCTGCCAATCCCAAGCCCCATTACATGCGTGGCGTCATCGCGCTGTTCCAAGGCGACATGGCCTGCGCGCGGCAAGACCTGGAGCTCTGCGTGCGGTTGGCGCCCGGATTCGCACAGGCCCATTGGGTTCTTTCCGGACTGGATCGCAGTGAGGGCGATCGACAAGACGACACTGAACGCGTGCGCACGAACCTGTCCAGGGCTTCGCCGGGAACACTCGCCGAAGCCTATCTGGCTTTCGCGCTGCACAACGAACTGCATGCGAGCGGACGCCATGAAGAGGCATGGCAGGCTTTGCTGCGGGGTTGTAGCGTCAAGCGAAGGCTTGGTCGCCATGACCCCAGGCGCGTCGAGGCGTTGTTCGCAAAGGTGAGGTCGCTGTGCACGGCCGAGTTCGTCCGCCCCGTGGTGCGCGATGACGATGTCACGCCGATCTTCATCATCGGCATGCATCGTTCCGGCACGACCTTGCTCGAGCGCATCCTGGCCGGACACAGCCAGGTCACCGACGGTGGCGAGACCTACGGGTTCACCGCACAGCTGGACATTGCCGTAGACCACAAGACCAGTGGTGCACTGGACGTGGTGACGGCGGACCGGCTTGCCGATGCCGACTTCGAGGCGATAGGCAGGTCTTTCATCGAAGAGCTGCGAGCGCATGCGGCGGGGCGGCCGTTCGTGACCGAGAAGTTGCCGCCGAACCTGGTCAACGCGGGCTTCATCGCCAAGGCGCTGCCCAACGCCAGGATCCTGCATATGGTGCGTGATCCACGCGACACCTGTTTTTCTAACCTGCGTACGTACTTCAATCGCACCGCGGCCTATTCCTACGACCAGTTGGAGCTGACCGATTATTACCGGCAGTACCGCGACTTGATGCGGCACTGGCACGCGGTGATGCCGGGACGGATCCTGGATGTCGACTACGATGAACTGGTGGCCCACCCGGAAGCGACTGCAAGCAAGGTGCTGGCCTTCTGCGGGCTACCCTTCGAGCCGGGCACGCTTTCCGTCGGAAGGCAGGGTGCGGTAGCCACCGCGAGCAGCGCTTATGTACGTAGCGGGATCCTGCGCAATCGTGGCGCGGCCTGGAAACCCTACGCGGACCACCTGCGACCGATGCTGGATGCGCTAAAGGATATGGAGGGCTGAAGATCCAATCTCCCATTGGTGGATCAGTATCCGCCGCCCCATAAAAAAACCCCCCGTTCCCGGGAGGTTTTTCTTGTTGCTGGCCAGCGCCCGGGATCAGTTGGCGGAACCACCGAACTGGTAGGTGATGTTGAAGTAGTAGCTGCGTCCGACCGAATCGAACCAGGAAATGTCGTAGTAGGGGTAGGAAGTGTAGGTATTGTCCTTGGGCGGCATCTTGTCGAACAGGTTGTCCACGGACAACGAGAACTTCAGGTTGTCGTTGAAGCGGTATTGCACCGACCCGTTGTAACGGTAGGTTGCGCCGACCCACGGGCTGGCGTCACCTTCCTGCCAGACTTCGTCGTAGGAATCGGACGTGGGCAGGCGGCCCAGGCGTTGTCCATGCAGTGACGCGCCCCAGTTGTTCTTCTCCCATGAGATCGTCGCGTTGGCCTTGGTGCGGGGGATGTCATAGCCGCTATTGATCGCGAAATGGTCGATGGTGCCGTCGCCAGCGAACTGCTTGCTGTCGTGCGTGTCGAAATAGGTGTAGCCCATGCGGAAACCGAAGATGCCCAGTCCGGTTTCCAGGCGATAGTGGGCAGAGAAATCGTAGCCGGAGGTGGATTGTTGCGAGATGTTGACGGGCTGGAAGAACACGCCCAGCAACACTCCGTCTTCGTCACGTATCGCGCGCGGCACCGCATCCAGGCAGGTCGGCGAGTTGGGATCGATGGCATTGCCCTGTACATCGTTGCCGATCAGGCAATTGGCTTCGTCCTGCAGGATCTTGTCCGGGGACTGGTCCTCGATCTGGTTGGCGATCTTGATGTCGAAATAATCCAGCGACAGATCGAAATTGGCGCTTGGCGACCATACGAAGCCCGCCGAGAACGATTTGCTGGTCTCGTAGTCGAGGTTTTGGTTGCCTTCGCGCTCGTCGCGACCACCGGCCTGTCTCAGCCCTCTACGGCAATCGCCATCGGGCGCGGCGTCACCTTCTTCCAGTCGGCAGTTGTAGTAATCACGATGCGTGCTGCGGAAGAAATCCCGGCCCGCAAACAGGTAGTGCAGGTCCGGCGCACGGAAACCCGTGCCGTAAGACCCGCGGACAAGCAGGCTGTCCAGCGGTCGCCATTCCAGGCCAAGGTTGTAGGTGAATTTCCCGGGATCCACGTCGCCGTAGCTGTACTTGTCGTAGCGACCGGCGGCACTTACCGTAAGTGAGTCAAGTACCGGCGCGCGCAGTTCGCCGCCAAGTCCCCAATGGCTGCGGTCGCCATTACCGTCGCCGTAGCGCGCGCCGTAGTAATAAGGAGTCAGCGCAAGCGGATCCGGGTTGATGTGGTACGACTGCGTGCCGTATTCCACTGTTCCCGCGAAACCTACCGGCCCGGCTGGCAGGCTGAACAAGTCGGTGTTGCTGACCGTGAACGAAGCGGTATCGCTTCGCGCCTTGGGTTTGAATACCGAAGTGGCGGTGATGGCGTCGTACTCGGCGCGCGTCAATGCGCGATAGAAATTGTTCGGGTCAGGTTCGTAGATTCCGTAACCGTAATCGTCGTAGCCCATCGCATCGCCCAGGAACTGCTGGTTGGCCGCGGCCGCGATCACCCGCGGGAAGCGTACTTCAGCGTTGTACTGGGAATGGTTGAGCAGCGCTTCGAAATCCCAATCCTCGCCCAGCGTTCCCTTGAAGCCGGTTGCGATACCCAGGGTTTTTTGCGTGGTGCGGGTCATCGCGTTATCCAGGCCGCCGGATTCTTCGGGTGCGAAGCGACGCGTCCAGTATTCGACGTGGCCGCTGTCAGCATTGCGGAAATACCCGCGGTCACCACGGTAGGCGTCCGGATCCTGGAAGCGCCAGTCCAACGGCGCACCAAGCACGCCAACCTTGCCATAGCCCAGTTGCACGTCGGCAAACCAGCTGAGCTTGTCATTGATGGTGTAGTTGAACGAGGCATAGGCGTTGGCGCTTTCGCGCTCGCTCTCGATGGTGCCGTAGCCGATCCATTTCTGACTGCCGCAATAGAAACCGTATTCGTCCTCGTAGCGGCCAGTGGTGCCGTCGTTCAACTGGCTGACGTTGTCGCACAAGGCGCCCGGATCAATGTTGTAGCCATAGTCGTCATAGCGCAGGAAGGTCTCGCGTGGCTCCCGTTCTTCTGCGTCCGGATTGTCCTCGCGCGAGTCCTGGATCTTGCGCTGGTAGCCCCAAAGCGGCTGCTTGTGTTTCAGTTCCAGTCCGAAGATCGCGTTGAACTTGTCGTTGGAGAAACCCGACGTGAGCGCCAGCGTATGCGACTCGCCACCGCCACGCTCATAGTTGCCGTAGCGGTAGTCGATGGTGGTGCCATCGGCTTCTTTTTTCAGGATGAAATTGATAACGCCGGCCATTGCGTCAGAACCGTAAACGGCAGATGCGCTGCCGGTCAGCACTTCAACCCGTTCGATCATGCCCAGCGGGATGTTGCCGATATCGGTGAAGTTGCTGCGCCCACGCAGCGGCAGCGGGAAGTCGGCGATTCGCCGGCCATTGATCAGGACCAGGGTGTGATTAGGTCCCAGCCCGCGCAGGTCGACCTGTTGCGCGCCGGGCGTGGTCTGCGAACCGGTGAAGGACTGTTCACTCTGGGTCTCGCCTCCATTCTGGTTAAGCGAGCGCAGCAGGTCGGGAACACTGACGATGCCGGCCTGCTTGATCTGCTCGGCGGTAATTACGGTGATCGGAGCCGGTCCCTCGACCTGCGAGCGTGCAATGCGCGAACCGGTGACCTGCACGGTTTCAAGTTGCTGGACTGGGGCCTCGGTATCAGTGGCCGATTGCGCAAGCGCCGTCGAGGTGACCGCTACCAAGGGCAGGGCGCTGATCAAGGCGGCCTGGATGGATAAGGCCATTACGTGTTTACGCATACGGGCTCTCTCTTCGGTAATGAGGGTTGTCGTTAACCACGAGCCGAACAGGCAGGCCAAACAAACTGAAAGCGGTTACAGTTGGCGCACCAAGCCGGTGCGCCAATCTTAACCAGATATTCAGGTTTTTAGATATGTGACGGTTGACCTACTCCAAAGCTTCATTCCATCGCTGCGCAAACAGGAGTTCCAGTACATGCGGGTTCCACTTTTGAAGGCCCTTGCCACCCTCGGCTTGCTTTGCTTATGGATGGGAGGCCAGGCGCCCGCCCAGGCGGAAGTAAAAAAGTCCGCTGCAGCGCAACAAAGCTATGAGTTCTACGCCATCGGAAATGTCCAGGCGCCTACCCCGGGCAAGGTACAGCCCGGCCTGATGCTGATGGGGGGCGGGGATTGGGCTACCGAGGCTTTCCGCTGGATGGCCGGGAAGGCTGGCAACGGCCATATCGTGATCCTGCGCGCATCGGGCGCAGCAGAGGCCCAGGACGAGTTCTTCAAGGAGATTGGAGGGATACTTTCGGCGCAGACGTTTGTTTTCCACGATCGTGCCTCGTCCAGCGATCCGCGCATGCTCGCTATCGTGCGCAAGGCGGATGGCATTTTCATCGCGGGCGGCGATCAGTCCAATTACGTCAACTTCTGGAAGGGCACGCCGCTCAACGAGGCGCTGAACCAGCATGTTAGAGAGGGCAAGCCGCTGGGCGGCACCAGCGCCGGGCTGGCCATCATGGGTGGCTACAGCTATGGCGCGATGGATGGCGGCAGTTTGACTTCCGAGGAAGCCCTGAAAGACCCGATGGGGCCGGCGGTGACGCTGGTCGACGACTTCCTGCAGCTTCCGCCGTTGCCGGCGCACCGGGTCATCACCGACAGCCATTTCGGCAAGCGCGAGCGCCTGGGTCGCCTGATCACCTTTGTCGCACGGATCGCCAAGGAGCAGTCCAGTGCTGACATCAAGGGCATTGGCGTGGACGAAAATACCGCGCTGTGCATAGATGGCGATGGCGTCGGGAAGGTATTCACCGGGAACGGTGGCAGCGCTTGGCTGGTGGTTCCGCAGGCGTTGCTGGAACTGCAAGCCAAGGGCGACCCGCAGGCCTATCGCGAATTCATGAAGGGACGGCTGGAGCCAGGGCAAGTTCTTGATTTTCCTGGTTTCAAGGTCACTGGCATCGGAGCCGGGAGCCGCCTGTCCCTGCCCGGATTCGAGGTGGAAAACCCCTCATTCCAGTTGTCTGCCGACGTTATCCACGGGCGGCTGGTCGTGCACCCGTTAGACTGAATGCCATTCCAGACCCACTTGAGAGACGGAAATCCCATGAATAAATTGACTCTTTGCGCCGCGGTCCTGTTGGCCCTGGCCGCGCCCGCCGTGCAGGCCGCGACGCCCGCCGACAGCGTGCTGCTGATCCATGGCGGCGCAGGCGTGGTGCGCAGCGAGATGACCCCGGCCGACGAAGTGGCGGTCCGCGCGATACTTGAAGTGGCCTTGCGCAAGGGTCATGAGCAACTGGCCGCGGGCAGGCCGGCCCTGGATGCGGTGACCGCCGCAATCACCGTGCTCGAGGACGACCCCCATTTCAACGCGGGCAAGGGCGCCGTGTTCACCCATGACGGCAAGAACGAGCTGGATTCCTCGCTGATGGATGGCGCCACGCTCAAGGCCGGCGCGGTGGCGGGAGTGCACACGGTCAGGAACCCGGTACTGCTGGCCCGCGCGGTGATGGAGAAGTCCGAGCACGTGATGATGGTCGGCGATGGGGCGGAGAGTTTCGCCCGGGAGCAGGGCATCACCCAGGTAGATCCCGCCTATTTCCGCACCGAAAAGCGCTGGCAGCAGCTGCAGCAGGCGCTGAAGGAAGAGTCGGCCGGCCAGGCCCACGCCGACCTGGAGACCGCCAAGCATTTCGGCACGGTCGGTGCGGTGGCCCTGGACCAGCAAGGCCATCTGGCGGCTGGCACCTCCACCGGCGGCATGACCAACAAGCGCTATGGCCGTGTGGGAGACTCCCCGATCATCGGCGCCGGGACCTATGCCAATGCCCATTGCGCGGTCTCGGGGACCGGTTGGGGTGAGTTCTACATACGTGCAGTGGCCGCCCATGACATCTGTGCGCGCATGGCCTACCTGAAGGAAACCCCGCAGCAGGCCGGCGAAGCCGTGATCAACCAGGTCATCCCCAAGCTGGGCGGGGATGGCGGGGCCATTGTGCTGGGGGCCGACGGTGCCATCGCCACCCCGTTCAACACCGAGGGCATGTACCGCGGCTGGATCGGTGCAGACGGGGTGCCGCACGTGGCCTTGTATTCGAGCGATACGCTGCCACCTCATCCGCCTGCCGGCGTGGCCAAGCCCTGACCTGTTTGCCCGTGAGCCTGAACAGGACGGGGTGGGATCACGCCAGTCGGTCCACGGACGATCATTTATCTGGTCATTGAAGTCAATGTCCGGTTGACAGTATCCGGTCTACAGGCCAAAATCTCCGGCTGTTTCACCCCTGTTTGGTCACTCCGGTTTCATTTGGCCGGTTCTGGCTTCATCAGATCTACGCAATCCGGAGGGATACCCAAGCGGCCAACGGGGGCAGACTGTAAATCTGCTGGCTTACG
>JBDTPP010000122.1:0-8923 GCA_039932615.1 Pseudoxanthomonas sp. | reverse complement strand
GTAGATCCTTGATCCGGCTCTGGTCCAGCACGTAGTTGCGGATCTGGCTGCCCCAACCGATGTCGGATTTGGTCGCTTCCAGCGCGTCGCGCTCGGTGTTGCGCTTCTGGATCTCCAGCTCGTACAGCTTGGCGGCCAGCATCTTCATCGCATTGTCGCGGTTCTGGTGCTGGCTGCGGCCGGTCTGGCAGGCAACCACGGTGTTGGTCGGGATATGGGTGATGCGCACGGCCGACTCGGTCTTGTTGACGTGCTGGCCGCCGGCACCCGAAGAACGGTACACGTCGGTACGCAGGTCGGCCGGATTGATGTCGATCTCGATGTTGTCGTCGACTTCGGGTGACACGAACACCGAGGTGAAGGAGGTATGCCGCCGGTTGTCGGAATCGAATGGCGACTTGCGCACCAGCCGGTGCACGCCGATCTCGGTCTTCAGCCAGCCGTAGGCGTATTCGCCTTCGACGCGGAACGTGGCCGACTTGACGCCCGCTACTTCGCCGGCACTGACTTCCATCAACTCGGTCTTCCAGCCGCGCGATTCGCACCAGCGCAGGTACATGCGCAGCATCATCTCAGCCCAGTCCTGGGCCTCGGTACCGCCGGCGCCCGCCTGGATATCGACGAAGCAGTTGGCCGGGTCCAGTTCGCCGGAGAACATGCGCTGGAATTCCAGCTTCTCGACATGGGTGTTGAATCCCGCCACGTCGGCGACCACCGCCTGGGCGGTTTCCTCGTCGTCTTCGCCTTCGGCGAGGTCGAGTAATTCGCTGGCTTCGCCCAGGCCATCTTCCAGGCTGGCGATGCCGTTGACGTTCTTCTCCAGGCTGGACCTCTCGCGGCCCAGGGTCTGGGCATATTCCGCGTTGTTCCAGATATCCGGATTTTCCAGTTCCCGGTTTACTTCTTCCAGGCGCTCGCGCTTGGCATCGTAGTCAAAGATACCCCCGAAGCGAAAGCAGCCGTTCCTGCAGATCGGCGATGCGCTGGCGGATGGGGTTGAGTTCGATCATGTGGCGGAATGACGCTTCAAATTGGCCGCCGATTGTAGCCCAGACGCCCGTACCATGCGCCGGCGCCCCCTACCTAGGTGAGCTTGAGCGCATCCCGGTAGCGGCGGCTGCAAGGCACCCTGCCGCCGTCCTTGAGGTGTATGCGCGCGTCGCCGCTGTCCAGCGGCTCGATGGACGCCACGTGGTCGATATTCACGATGTAGCTGCGCTGCACACGGCGGAAACGCTGCGGATCCAGCCTGGCTTCGATGGCGGCGATGGTGCTGCGCAGGGGATAGTCGCGCCCGGCCACACGCAGGTTCACGTAGTTGCCCGACGCCTGAAGCCATTCGATGTCGTCGGTGGCGATCAGGAACTCGCGGTTGAGCTTGCGCACCAGGAAGCGCTCGGGCCGGTCGATGGGTTCCACCGGCGGCCCGGTATCCGGGGCATCCAGCAGGCGCGCTTCGCCTTGCAGGCGACGCAGCAGCATGCGGTAGCCGTGGATGGCCACGACCATGCCCGCGAAGGTCAGCGCGTCCTTCAGGTATTCGTATAACAGCTGGCGCGGCCAGTCGCCGAAATCATAGCTGCCGCCCTGGAGCGCGTAAGTCAGTTTGCGCACGCCGACCATGCCCAGTACGTGCAGCAACGACCAGCCGACGCTGCCGGCCAGGTACAGTGCAAAGCGGCGGCGCCAGGTATCGAAGTGCAGCGGGTGGCGCCGCGTGAACCACAACACTGCAGGCACCAGCGCCAGCGAAACCAGTGCGCTGCTCCACTCCCAGACCATAGGCTCCCAGGCCCGGATCGCACGGCCATCGCGCTGGTAGTCCATGAGTTGGGTGACGCTGTTGACCATCGCACTCAGGCAGAAGGAGACCAGCCAGTAGCCGACCTCGAAGCTGCGGCGCATGGGCAAGTAGCGGTCCCAGGAGGTGTGGGGTACTGGGCGCGATGGGGTGTCCGGCATCCGCGCATTCTAGCCAGGTCGCCAACGAGGCCCGCCGCATTCCATCCCGTGATTCCGCAACTCGTCACTCACGCGGGTCGAGCGACCCCTTTTCCGTACGCCCGGAAGGCGGCTGCCGTCAGCCTGCGTGCATCTTCGAGAGCCCGGAACTTCCATGCAACGTCGCCACGACATCGATGCCCTGCGCGTGATCGCCTTCTGCCTGCTGATCCTCTACCACGTGGCCATGGTCTACGTTGCCGATTGGGACTATCACATCAAGAGCAGCTACCAGGCCGAGTGGCTGCAATGGCCAATGATCGCTCTCAACCGCTGGCGGATGCCGCTCTTGTTCATGATCTCCGGGATGGCGATCGGGCTGTTCCGGCCCGAAGCCAGGCCTGCCCGCTTCGCCCTGTCGCGCTGCTGGCGACTGCTGCTGCCGCTGGTGTTCGGGATGTTCGCCATCGTACCGGTGCAGGCGTATTGCGAAGGCGTGGCCAACGGCTACGTCGCGCCGGGCTTCGGCGAATTCCTGCTGCGCTACTGGCAAGTCAGGCCGTGGCCGGAAGGAAGTTTCACTGGCTGGCAGCAAGGCATCACCTGGAACCATCTCTGGTACCTGGCCTATCTCTGGACCTACACCATGCTGCTGCTTGCCGTGATGCCGCTGCTGCGCGGCAGGCTTGACCAGAAACTCATCGCGCTGCCCGGCAGACAGCCCGCATGGCTGCTGGTGCTGTTGCCTGCGGCAGTGTTGGTCGTCTATCTGCTGCTACTGGCACCGCATTATCCCGAAACCCATGCCATGTTCGGCGACTGGTACGTGCACGCGGAGTCCTTCACCCTGTTCGTGATTGGCTACGCCGTGGCGCACGACGTCACCTTCTGGCAAAAGGTGCACGGCCTGCGCTGGAGGACGTTGGCGCTGGCCTTGGCCTGCATCACCGTGGAGCTGTCTCTGCGGGCCGCTGGAAAGTACCTGCCGGCCGGTCAGGTTCCCGAGGCGCTGCAGGCGGTGCCCTGGGGTACGCTGGAACGCGTGGCCCGCGCCACTTACACCTGGACTGCGCTCCTGGCGATATTCGGCTGGGGTCAGGTGTGGTTGAACCGTCCGTTCCGCTGGTTGCCCTATGCAACCGAAGCGGTCTATCCCTGGTACATCCTCCACCAGAGCTTGATCGTGCCGATTGCCTTCCTGCTCACTCCCTTGCGGCTCGGACCGGTGTGGGAACCCCTCCTGATCCTCACCGGTACAGTGGCCGGTTGCGTGTCGCTGCACGAGTTGCTGATACGCAGGACGCCACTGTTGCGCCCGCTGTTCGGATTGAAGCGCAGGGCGGCGAAGGTGGCCGTCGTGCAGCAGACCGCCGAATTCAGGCCGGTTCGCGAAACTCGATGATCAACTGGATCGCATTGCCACCGCGATAGTCATCGGGAACCAGTCGATAAGCCAGGCGCAGGCGCGATTCGGGTTCTTGAGCGTCCCAGCCTCCGAAATGGATCGCATTGAGCGTTTCGCGGCGGCCTTCGATCCGCAAGCTGAGCTTGAGATGGCGTTCGCCAACCACGCGCCAGTCGACCACTTCGAACACGCCGTCGAACAGCGGCTCGCCGTAGCCCTGCCCCCACGGCCCACCATTGCGCAGCGCTTCGGCATTGGCGGCGATGAAGTCCCCAGCCGCGAGTTCGCCGTCGCTCAGCAGCTCCGCATGCAGCATGGCCGGGTCCATCATGGCTTCGACCTGTGCGCGGAATGCGAGCTGGAAACGGCTGAACTCGCTTGCCTCGAGACTAAGGCCGGCAGCCATGGCATGTCCGCCGAACTTGCCCATCAGTCCGGGATGTGCGGCATCGACATTGGCCAGCGCATCGCGGATGTGGAATCCGGGAATGGAGCGCGCTGAACCGCGCAGGCTGCTGCTGCCGGGTTCGGAGGGTGCGAACGCGATCACCGGACGATGCAGCTTTTCCTTCATCTTCGATGCCACCAGGCCAACCACCCCGGGATGCCATTCGGGATCGAACAGGCAGAGTGCGATCGGTGCCTGCACTTCGCTGTCGCCGAGCCGCGCAAGCGCAGCCTCGGCTTCATCGACCATCTGCTGTTGCACGCCGCGGCGCTCGGCATTGATGCCGTTCAATACCTGCGCAAGTTCGCCGGCCTGGACGGCATCGTCGCTGAGCAGGCATTCGATGCCGATGGCCATGTCTTCCAGGCGGCCGGCAGCATTCAGCCGGGGGGCGACGGCGAAACCGATATCCGCAGCAGTCAATCTTGTGGCATCGCGGCCCGACACTTCGATCAGTGCGCGCAGTCCTGTGCAGCCCTGTCCTGCACGCAAGCGCCGCAGGCCCGCGCTGACCAAGGCGCGATTGTTGACGTCCAGCGGGACCAGGTCGGCAATCGTACCTACCGCGACCAGATCCAGCAACGTGGAAAGGTCGGGGCCACCATCGACCAGAACCCCGTCACCGCGCAGCTTCTTCCGCAGCGCTAGGAGCACATAGAACATCACCCCTACGCCGGCCAGCATCTTGCTGGGAAAGGCGTCGCCGCGCAGGTTGGGGTTGACGATGGCATCGGCCATCGGCAGTTGCTCGCCGGGCAGATGGTGATCGGTCACCAGTACCTGCCAACCCAATGTCTTCGCCGCCGCGATGCCGGCGTGGCAGGCGATGCCATGGTCCACTGTGACCAACAGGTCGGGCTGAAGTTGGACAAGCTCAGCGACCAGCCCAGGTGACAGACCATAGCCATGGGCCATGCGATTGGGAACGGCGGGCGTCACCCGGGTCGCGCCGAGCATGCGCAGCCCGCGCACGCCCACTGCGCAGGCAGTGGCGCCATCGCAATCAAAGTCACCGACCACGACGATATGCCGGTTGCCCGCGATGGCATCGGCAAGCAGGGCGGTCGCCTCGCAGATTCCACCCAGCGAATCGGGCGGCAACAGTTGCGCGAGTTTTGGCTGCGCCTGGCCGAGGTCGGTGGCACCGCGCCCCGCATAGATGCGACGCAATAGCGGCGATACGGAATCGGGCCAGCTCCCGGGCGTATCGAACTGGCGTCGACGGATGCTTGGGCCTGCGGTCATGCGTCGAGCTTTGGCAGCGGCTTGCGCCAGAACCGCCAGCGTTGTTCCCGGCGCAGGTGGCAGATGGCGCCGTCTTCGAAGTCCAGGCTCAACGATTGCAGTTCACGCTTGCGCACCGCTTCCAGTAGCGGCTGCACGGCATCCCGGGCCAGAACGCCCAGGTCGCGCAGGTGGCGAAGGTCCACCAGTGCGTCGACCTCTTCCGCTTGCCCCGTTTCATTCGGCACTTCCGCCGCACTGGCGAGCGATCGCAACAGGATCTCAGTGCCTTTGACCTGGCGGTAGCGGGTACGCACGAAATCCGGCAGCACACCAGCACCCCAGAACCATAACGAGTTCACCGCAGGCTTGCCCAGCGACGTGCGCACGGCATTCCACGGATGATTGTGCAAGATGACCTGTGCCTCGGTAAGCAAGGCCCGCCAGCGCCGCCCCAGGTCGCCTTCTGGCAGGTGCGCGAACAGGTCTTCGCCCAACACCTCGTCCGGGGTCGCAAACGCGGGCAGCTTCGACTCTTTGGGAATACGCAAGTACCAGCGCGAGGGATTCGGCGCATCCAGGGTAAAACCCGCATCCCCGAACAAGGGACGCAACGCAGGCAGTAGCTGTGCGACATCTTCGGCAGTGAGCGTCAGGGCCTCGCCATGCGACAGCATGCGTGCGCCGCCCATATCCGGGGCCACGTGGGCAGGATCGACACGCAACCAGGAGGACTGCGAGGCGTCGCCCGAATCACGCTGGCGCGTGAGTGCGGCTACAGGCCAGTGGTCCGGAATCAGCTGGAAATGGCGGCGCAGCTGCGCCCGTTCACCTGCTTCGACGGTTTCGCGATCGGCTTGGGCCAGCACCTTCGCCAACGCGGACGGCAGCACCTGGCCAGCGAAGCGCGAACGCAGGGGCAGCAACAGCGTGACCGACGCCATCCGTGGCCCCCTATCAGCCCGCGTAAGCGACGCTGACGATTTCGTATTCGCGCTGTCCGGCCGGGGCGTCGATGGTCACCGAATCGCCCTCGTGCTTGCCGATCAACGCGCGCGCCAGCGGCGAGGAAATAGCGATCATCGCCAGCTTGATGTCCGCTTCCAGGTCGCCGACGATCTGGTAGCGCTTCTCTTCGTCGGTTTCCACGTCGGCCAGGGTCACGGTGGCACCGAACACCACCCGCGTGCCGGCGTTGAGCTGGGCCACGTCAATCACCTCGGCATGCGACAGCTCGCCTTCCAGTTGCTTGATGCGGCCTTCGATGAAGCTCTGTTGCTCGCGGGCGGCGTGGTACTCGGCGTTTTCCTTGAGATCGCCATGCGCGCGGGCCTCGGCGATGGCAGCGATGACTGCCGGTCGCTTCACCGATTTCAGTTGGTCAAGTTCCTCGCGCAATCGGTGCGAGCCTTTCAATGTCAGTGGCGCTCTCATGCGCACGCGCTCACTTGAATGTACCCAGGGAATGTATTCACGCCTGCAACTCCTTGTGCAGTTCCTGCAACGCCCACACAGGGCCTGTGCCGCGGAACTCCAGCGAATGCACCAGCGCCTTGGCGCCGGCAATGGTGGTGGAATAGGTGACGCGATGCTGCAAGGCCTCGCGTCGGATCGAGAACGAGTCGGTGATTGCCTGACGTCCTTCGGTGGTGTTGACGATATACACGATTTCGCCGTTCTTGATCAGGTCGACGATATGCGGACGGCCTTCGACGACTTTGTTGATCTGCTCGCAGGCATGGCCGTTCTGCTGAAGCCACGCGCAGGTGCCACGTGTCGCAACCAGCGTGTAGCCGCGTTCGATCAGGTCCTTCGCCACCGGCAGTACCCGGGATTTGTCGGGGTCGCGCACCGACAGGAACACCTTGCCCACGGGTGGCGCCTTGATTCCGCCGGCTTCCTGCGCGCGGGCAAAGGCGGCACCAAAATTGCGGCCCACGCCCATGACCTCGCCGGTGGAACGCATCTCCGGGCCCAGGATCGGGTCAACACCCTGGAACTTGGCGAACGGGAAGATCGCTTCCTTGACCGAGTAGTAGTGCGGGACGATCTCCTTGATCGCGCCCTGCTCCGCCAGCGACTTGCCCGCCATGCAGCGTGCCGCGATCTTGGCCAGCGGCATGCCGGTGGCCTTGGATACGAATGGCACTGTGCGCGAGGCGCGCGGATTTACTTCCAGCAGGAAGATCGTGTCGTCGCCGCTTTCGCTGGTCTGGATGGCGAACTGCGTGTTCATCAGTCCGACCACGTTCAATGCCTTGGCCAGTTCCACCACTTGCCTGCGCAATTCGGCCTGGGTTTTTGCGGAAAGCGAATACGGCGGCAGCGAGCACGAAGAGTCACCGGAATGCACGCCTGCTTCCTCGATATGCTCCATCACTCCACCCACCAGTACCGCGCCGGTGTGGTCTGCGATCACGTCAACGTCCACTTCCACGGCGTTGTCGAGGAAGCGGTCCAACAGCACCGGGGAATCATTGGAGACCTTGACCGCATCACGTACGTAACGCGCCAGGTCGGATTCGCCATAGACGATTTCCATCGCCCGTCCACCCAGCACGTACGACGGACGCACCACCAGCGGATAGCCGATCTCGCGGGCCAGCACCAGCGCTTCTTCGTCATTGCGGGCAATGCGGTTGGGCGGCTGCTTCAACCCGAGTTTCTCGACCAGTTGCTGGAAGCGTTCGCGGTCCTCGGCCAAGTCGATGGAATCAGGCGAGGTGCCGATCACCGGCACCCCATTGGCTTCGAGTGCCTGGGCAAGTTTGAGTGGGGTCTGGCCGCCATATTGGACGATCACTCCCTTGGGTTTCTCCAGCTCGACGATCTCCAGCACGTCCTCGAGGGTCAATGGCTCGAAATACAGGCGATCGGACGTGTCGTAATCGGTTGAGACGGTCTCCGGATTGCAGTTGACCATGATGGTTTCATAGCCGTCTGCGCGCAGGGCAAGCGCAGCGTGCACGCAGCAGTAGTCGAACTCGATGCCCTGGCCGATGCGGTTGGGACCACCACCGAGGATCATGATCTTGTCACGACCCGTTGGCTCGGCTTCGCATTCGTCCTCGTAGGTCGAATACAGATAGGCGGTGCTGGTGGCGAATTCGGCCGCGCAGGAGTCCACGCGTTTGTATACCGGCTTGATCCTGAGCACCCGCCGCAGGTTGCGCACCGCGCCTTCGTCGGTGCGGGCGAGCTGGGCCAGGCGAGCATCGGAGAACCCCATGCGCTTGAGCTTGCGCAAGCGCGCAGCGTCGAGCGAGGCCAGGCCTTCAGCAGCCAGCTGTTTTTCTTCGGCAATGATTTCTTCGATCTGGTCGAGGAACCAGGGGTCGATGAACGACAGCGCATGCACGTCCTCAACGCTCATGCCGGCGCGAAACGCATCCGCCACGTAGAACAGGCGCTCCGGGCCAGGCTCCTTCATTTCGCGACGCAGGGTAGTCAGATCATCGGCGCTGGCCAGGTCCAGTTCGGTCGGGTCGAGACCGACCTTGCCAGTCTCCAGCCCGCGCAGGGCCTTCTGCAGCGATTCCTGGAAAGTGCGGCCCATCGCCATGACTTCGCCGACGGATTTCATCTGCGTGGTCAGGCGTGCGTCGGCCGCCGGGAACTTCTCGAAGGCGAAACGCGGAATCTTGGTGACCACGTAGTCGATCGTCGGCTCGAACGAGGCCGGGGTCAGGCCGCCGGTGATCTCGTTGCGCAATTCATCCAGGGTGTAGCCGACCGCCAGCTTGGCCGCGACCTTGGCGATCGGGAAACCGGTCGCTTTGGACGCCAGTGCCGAGGAACGGGAGACGCGGGGATTCATCTCGATCACCACCACGCGGCCGGTCTGCGCATTGATGCCGAACTGCACGTTGGAGCCGCCGGTGTCGACGCCGATCTTGCGCAGCACC
>JBDTPP010000121.1:0-9044 GCA_039932615.1 Pseudoxanthomonas sp. | reverse complement strand
GCGTCATCGACGTGGTCGCAAACCAGGCCAGCCCGGACGAAATCGGGCCCAAGCCTCCGATCCGATAAGCCTGTTCTTCCAAAAGATTGCACAAGAGTTGCCATGACCGATGCTTTTCGTTTCCCTGCGGAATGGGAACCCCAGTCCGCGGTACTTATTGCGTGGCCGCACGCTGACACCGACTGGTCCGAGCGGCTGGAGGGGGTTGAAGAAACCTATGTGGCCCTGGTCGCGGCGATCACCCGTTTCGAGCCGGTGATCATCTGCGTGGCTGACGAGGATCTGCAGGTCTATGCGGAAGCGCGCCTGCGTTCGGCACGGATCGACATGACCCGGGTGCGGTTCGTGCCTGCCGAATACGACGACACCTGGCTGCGCGATACCGGCCCGATCACCCTGCGTGCGGACCACCGGTTCAAGCAACTCGATTTCCGTTTCACCGGTTGGGGCGGGAAATACCAGGCCAGCCGCGACGACCGGTTGGTCGGCGAGCTTTCCGGCATGAACCTGTTTCATAACTATTTCGTCCAAACCATTGATTTTGCCTTGGAAGGTGGGGCTATAGAAACCGATGGCCACGGCACTTTGCTGAGCACCTGGCAATGCCTGCATGAGCGCCACCCTGACGCCAAGCGTGAGGAAATCACCAGCAAACTCTCGACCTGGTTGCAGCAGGATCGGATCCTGTGGCTCGATCACGGTTATCTGGAAGGCGACGATACCGACGCCCATATCGACACCCTGGCCCGCTTCGCCGGACCGGAAGCGATCGTGTTCCAGGCCTGCGACGACCCGGCCGATTCCCACTACGCCGAACTGGGTGCGATGGCCGAAGAAATCGCCGCCCTGCGCACTTCCTCTGGCCAACCCTATCGATTGTTCCCGTTGCCGTGGGCGCAACCCATCGTGGACCAGGGCCGGCGCCTGGCGGCTTCCTATGCCAACTTCCTTATCATCAACGGCGCGGTGTTGATGCCGGCCTACGCGGACCCTGCGGACGACCGCGCTGCCGGCGTCCTTGCGGAGGCTTTCCCGGATCGCGAAATAGTGCAGATCCCCTGCCGCTCGCTGATCTGGCAGAACGGCAGCCTGCATTGCATCACCATGCAGTTGCCCGAAGGCATTCTGGCGTAGGGTTTCTGGCCTAGGGTGGGCTTCAGCCCACCATTTTCATTGACCCGACCGACTCTTCAAACGTTGCTTGCAAGGCGGCATCTAAAAGCCGGCGGGTTAAGACCCGCCCTCCGATCCGGACTGAAAATGATCAAGAACACCCTGCCCGTTGCCCTGATCCAGGAAAAAAACCACGGCGATGCCGAGGCCAATCTGGCGGTGATCGAAGCGCGCGTGGCCGAAGCCGCCCAACGCGGCGCGCGCCTGGTGCTGCTGCAGGAACTGCACAACGGGGCGTACTTCTGCCAGCACGAATCGGTGGAGGAATTCGACCTGGCCGAAGCTATCCCCGGCCCCAGCACCGAACGCCTCGGCGAACTAGCCAAGCAACATGGCGTGGTCCTGGTCAGTTCGCTGTTCGAGCGCCGTGCCGCGGGCCTGTACCACAACACGGCGGTCGTCTTCGAGAAGGACGGCAGCGTGCTGGGCAAGTACCGCAAGATGCATATCCCGGACGATCCAGGCTTTTACGAAAAGTTCTATTTCACCCCCGGCGATATCGGCTTCAAGCCGATTGACACCTCGGTGGGTCGCCTCGGCGTGCTGGTCTGCTGGGACCAGTGGTATCCGGAGGCCGCGCGCTTGATGGCACTGGCCGGTGCGGAACTGCTGCTCTACCCGACCGCCATTGGCTGGGATCCCTCCGACGAACAGGACGAAAAAAACCGCCAGCGCGATGCCTGGATCCTCAGCCATCGTGGCCACGCGGTCGCCAACGGCCTGCCGGTGCTGTCGTGCAATCGCGTGGGCCACGAAGCCTCTCCTCTTGCTTCTGAAAAGGCCGCAGGCGGGTCGGGCATCCAGTTCTGGGGCAACAGCCACGTCCTAGGACCGCAAGGCGAATTCATCGCCGAAGCCGGTGGCGATGCTGGAATCCTCAGTGCCGAGATCGATCTTGCCCGCAGCGAACACGTCCGCCGCATCTGGCCGTTCCTGCGCGATCGCCGCATCGATGCCTACGGCGACCTGCTGAAGCGGTATATCGATTGAACCTGCAACTGCGCGCCGCAACCCTCGCGGACATCCCCGCGATCCAGGCGCTGTATGCGCTGGAAGTGCGCGATGGGGTGGCCACCTACGAAGACGACGTGCCCGATGAAGCCCAGATGGCGCAGCGCATGCGCGAGTTGCTGGAAAAGGGTTTCCCGTACCTCGTGGCCGAGCTTGACGGTGCTTTTGCCGGCTACGCCTACGCCTGTTCCTACCGCAGTCGCATCGGCTATCGCTGGACCGTGGAAGACACCGTCTACGTCACGCCCGCCGCGAAAGGAATGGGGGTGGGCCGCGCACTGCTGGCCAAGCTGATGCAGGACTGCGAAGCGCTCGGTTTCCGGCAGATGGTCGCGGTGATCGGCGAACCCGGCAACGGCGCGTCGATCGCCCTGCACGAAAAACTCGGCTTCACGACCATCGGCATCTTCCCTGGCCTGGGCCGCAAGCACGGTCGCTGGCTGGACACCGTGCAGATGCAATGCGCGCTGGGCCACGGCAGCAGGACTATTCCCGCCACCGAAACATGAAGCACGCCGAATCCCCTGTGGGAGCGACGTCAGTCGCGATGCTTGACGGGCCCTGGCACAGCCATCGCGACTGACGTCGCTCCCACTTCAATCTCTTTCCAGAGTTCCATTCGATGACCGAAACACTTTCAATGCCGCAGGTCGATCCGCTAGAGGGTCAGCCCCACCAGATCATCGAGCGCAATGGCGTGCGTTACACGCTGCTTGGCACCGCGCATGTCTCCAAGGCCAGTGTCGATGCCGTGGTCGCGGCGATCGGTGATGGCGACTACGACGCGGTCGCGGTCGAACTCGACGCGCAGCGCCTGCAGGCATTGAATGACCCGGATGCGCTGGCCAGGCTGGACCTGGTCAAGGTGATCCGCGACGGCAAGGTCGCGTTGTTCGCTGCTAACCTGGGCCTGGCCGCCTACCAGCGTCGCCTGGCCGAACAATTGGGAATCGAGCCTGGCGCCGAACTCAAGGCCGCGGCCAATGCCGCGAAATCCCGCAACCTCGACCTGCACCTGATCGACCGTGAGGTCGGCCTGACCTTCAAGCGCATTTCCGCCAAGCTGGGTTTCATCGGCCGGATCAAGCTGGGTTCGGGGCTGGTGACCAGCCTGTTCGTTGACGATGAGGTTGGCGAAGAGGAAATCGAGAACCTGAAGCAGGGCGACATGCTGGAATCAAGCTTCGGCGAATTCGCCAAGCAGAGCCCTGCCCTGTTCGCGGCGCTGATCGACGAGCGCGACCAGTACATGGCAGCGCGTCTGCGCCAGATCCTGGCCGTGCCCGGAGCGGACCGGCCTTACGAAGTACTGGCCGTGGTCGGCGCCGGTCACCTGCAGGGGTTGGCGCGCTACCTGGCCGAAGAACAACGCGACCCCGCCGCGCTCTGCGACGAATTGAACCAGGTGCAGCAGAAAAAGCGGCTGCCCTGGTTCACCATCGCGCTCACCACCCTGGTCCTGGGCGGCATTGCCTGGGGTTTCTGGCATGGCGGCTATGCGGTCGGCGCGGACCTTCTCAAGCAATGGATCCTGTACACCGCGGGCCTGGCCGCGCTGGGCTGCGCATTGGCCGGTGGACACCCGCTGAGCATCCTGGCCGGCGCCATCGCCGCACCGCTCAAGCCATTCCGCCCTGGCATTCCCTCGGGCATGTTCAGCGCACTGGTCGAAGTGCGCATACGCAAGCCGGCCTACAGGGATTTCCTTGCGCTTCGTGACGACGCACAGACCTTGCGCGGCTGGTACCGCAACCGTGTGTCGCGCGTGGTCTTGACCTTCATCCTGACCAACCTGGGCACCGGCATCGGCGTGTGGATCGCGGGCGCGCGGATCTTCGGAAAGTTGGCTGGTTGATCGCCGGCGGGCTTGGCTCGACCTCGAGGATGCTGCGATTCTCAAGAACGCAAGTTAAAACCCTACGACCAGCCACTACGAGCACTACAGAACGTGACGGTCGTATCGTGAAACAGAGAGCAAAATCAGCCTGCTTTTTCTTCTCGCCAAACCAAGCAAAGCATTCAACGCCTAATTCAAGCTTTCATCGACTCTCACTTCCGGTGGGGGGAAACGGCATGAGGCTGCTTACGTCACTTGTCCTGATTGCTTCGAGCATGCTTTGTGCTACCGCAAGCGCAAAGACCATTACATGCAGCGGGTGTGGGGCCATGGCCAAGCGCTCCCTGGCAGTTTCCGCTGGCGTCGGAACACACTTCATCGTGAACATGAGTGACGGCAGCATCGCCAAATGGAAGATCGAGCAGGACTGCAGCGGTTCCATATGTGTTCTGGCGACCACATCCTTGCCTGTTGATGCGGTTGTCACCAACTACATTGCCTTCTACCGGGCAAACAATGGCAAAGTCGTCGCCCTGCCGCCAAATCAGATCTACCCTGATAACGCGTACGAAGCAGTCCGTTTTCCCCAGCTTTCAACCAATGTCGGCCAGTACATCAAAGACAGTGGCGCCGGATTCACCCAGGATCTTTTGACATACACATCATCCCTTGGCGGGATATTCGGCTTCAGCATGGGACCGGTCGAGATCACCGCCAGAGTCGTCTACTCCGATTCAAGTAGTTCGCTCTATATCTACAATCACACAACCCAGAAGTGGGATCGGGTAAAGGGTGAAGCTCGCGATTCAAACAACAATCAGATCCCGGAGTCCGCTGATACGGTAACAGGCGGCCCAGGAACAACGGTTGTCTACAACTTCTCCGGCAACCCCAACAATTTGATTGATTTCGTGTATCAGCTCTCGCTCCTGGGCGTGCCGGTCACAGGCCCCACGGGTAATCGCACGGGAATTGTCTGTGTAAGCGACTCCAGCGGGACGGTTTGCTATGGCAGCCCATAATCAGAACAACCCGAATACGGTAATGCGCAAGTTCGGGATCCTCCTCGTCCCCGCATCAACGCTCCTTGCAGGCCTCTGTTTCTACTCGCTCAACTCAACCCGACTGCTGTGGTATTGCCTGGCCTCCCTGCTCTTCTCGGCAGCGAGTTTCTTGTTGCTACGACGCTTCGAGGGACCGCTACGCCGGCTGGCGCTGGTCGCCTTGGCGACCTCGGGATTGCTCAGCGTGGCCGCTGCCCTGCTGCGATTAACCAGCTAGTCTCAGAATCCATAGGGCGGGCCCCGGCCCGCCGAATGGAAAACCACGCTAAATGCCTTGGCGACATTGGCCAGCATGCGGGCGGCGGGATTGAGCCCGCCCCTACTCCGCCTTCAACGCCGCCACCGCCGCTCCCGGCACGCCGCCTTCGCCCTTGCGCGTGCGTGCGCGCTTGAGCAGGCGCGCGGTGCCGCTGCGCATGTCGTCCAGGATCGCGTAGATGGTCGGGAGGAACAGCAGGCTGACCACCGTGGAGAACGCCAGGCCGCCGGCAATGGCGCGGGCCATGGGGTAGTACGGCGGGCCGTCGCCACCCATCTGCGTGTTGCCCCAGGCGATAGGGATCATCGCCAGGATCGCGGTGCCCATGGTCATCAGGATCGGGCGCAAACGCTCGCGGCTGCCGCTCACCAGCGCGTCGGTACGCGACAGTCCCCGCCGTCGCAGGTTGTTGATGTGTTCGATCATCACGATGCCGTTGTTCACCACCACGCCCATCAGCACCAGGATGCCAATGAAGGCCATGATGTTGAACTCGGTGCCGGTCAGCCAGAACAGCCAGAACACGCCGAATACGGAGAACAGCACGCCGCTCATGATCGCTGCCGGGAACAGCAGCGACTCGAACACCGCCGCCATCACGATGTAGATCAGCAACAGCGCGATGATCAGGTTCTTGCCCATCTGCGCGCCGGCCTCATCCTCTTCCTGGAAGGCGCCGCCGTCGAACGAATAGCTGTAACCGGTCGGGAACGAAGCAGCCTTGAGCACGGCTTCCATGGCCTTGCGCGCCTCGGGCACGGTGACCTTGTCGGCCAGGTTGGCCTGCACGGTCAGCGTGGTCTGGCGATTGGTCCGTGATATCTGCGTGGCGGCGGGGGTAACGCCCACGTCGACCATGCTCAGCAGCGGCACCGTGCGTCCGTCCGGCGCGCGGACCATGAACGTATCCAGGTCCTCGATGCCGTATTTCTCGGCACCGGCGAAGCGCACCCACACCGGGACTTCGCTCTCGCCGCGACGGAACTCGCGCAACGGCGCGCCGCGCAGGGCAATACCCACGAACTTCGCCACTTCATCGGCACTGAAGCCGAAGGCCGCCGCGCGCTCTCGGTCCACGCGTACCGACAACTCGCTGTTCTGGTCGCCGGCATTGACCCGCACGTCGCGCAGCTGCGGGCTCTTGGACAGCATCGGCACCATGTCCTTGGCGATTTCGGCCAGGGTCTGGGTGGAATCGCCGACCAGTTGCACCTGCACGTTCTCGCCCGGCTGGCCGCCCCCGCCCGGCCCGCCGCCACCGCCGTTGCCAATACCAATCGTGGCACGCGCGGACTTGGGCAGCTCCTTGCGGATCTCATCGACCAGGGCCTTGGTGTCGTTGTTGTCGAGCTTGCCCATATCGAACTTGATGCGGGTACCCGCATCGCCCTGCTCGCTGTACCAGGAATAGATCTGCTCGACATGGAAGCGCTTGCGGTTGGCGTCCACGAACTTCTCGACCCTGAGCACTTCGTCGGACATCTGCTCAAGGCTGTAGGAACCCTTCCACTGGTAGAAGATGTTGGTCTCGCCGCCATCGTCACCGCCGAACATGTTCTTCTTGGTCAGCATCATCGGCACGATACTGACCGCGATGATCAACAGGATGCCCAGCACGCTCCAGCCACGGTGCTCCAGGGTCCAGCGCAACAGGCCGGCATAGCGGTTCTGCATGCGCGGGATGATGCCATTGGTATTGCCCACGGCCGGCGGCGTCTTCATCCGCGCCGACAGCATCGGGATCAGGCTGACCGCGACCAGCCACGAGGCCAGCAACGACACCGAGATGGTGATCGCGATCTGCGACAGGTAGATGCTGAGGAAGTTGCGTTCGCCGAACAGGTTGGGCACGAACACGATGCAGTGACACAGGGTGCCGGCCGACAGCGCAATGGCCACGTGGCGCGTGCCGATGATGGAGGCCAGTCGCGGCTGGTTGGGCATGCGCTCGCGTTCCTGGTAGATGCTTTCCACCACCACCACGGCGTTGTCCACCAGCATGCCGATGGCCAGCAACAGGCCCATCATCGACAGGATGTTGAGGGTTACCCCGGCGAAGTACATGAAGCCCAGGGTCATGATGAAACAGATGGGGATGGCCAGGGTCACCATCATCGTCGACGGCCAGTGGCGCAGGAAGAAGAACAGCACTGCGATCGACAGCACCAGTCCGATCGCCCCGGCCTCGGCCAGTTCGATCAACGAGGTGGTGACATTGTCACCCTGGTTGTCGATGATCTTGACCTGCAGGTCGTTGAGCGAAGGCTCCTTGCGGATTTCCTCGACTTCCTTGAGCGCATTGCGCGAGACCTCCACCAGGTTGGCGTTGCGTTCCTTGAAGATATCCAGGCCCACCGCCTTCTTGCCGTCCAGGCGCCGGCCCATGCCCATGCGCTCCTTCTTCAGGTGCACATCGGCGATGTCGGACAGACGCACGCCATTGCCGATGACCAGGTCCCGCAGCTGTTGCAGGTCATGCAGCTCGCCCACGGGCTGCACGCGCAGGCGCATGCCGCCGTCGGTGATGGTGCCAGCCGAGACCGAGAAATTCACCGCCTGCAGGCGCGTGGTCAGGTCGTTGAGTCCCAGGTTGTGCGCGGTCAGGCGGTCCTGGTTGATCGCTATCTCCACCTCGTTGGCAGGTGCGCCGGAGATGTCCACGCGGGCCACGCCGGGAATACGTTCGATGCGCCGCTTGAACTCGCGATCGATCATGTCGTACGCGCCGGTCAGGTCCGTTTCGCTGGAAAGTCGCACGCGCAGCACGGGTTGGTCGGTGGTTGAGAACTTGAGCACCAGGTAGCGCTGCAGGTCGTCAGGAAGATCGGCGCGGATGGCGTCGATGCGCTCCCGCGCCTCGGACGCAGCGATGGCCACGTCGCGTTCCCAGTCAGAGAACTGGATGAATATCTGCGCGCCGTCGGCAGTGGCATTGGCGTCGATGCGCTTGATCCCCGCCATGGTCGACAGCGTTTCTTCCACCGGTCGCAGCACCGTGCGCTCCACCTCATCGGGGGTGGAGCCGGCATACGGCATCTGCACGAAGATGAAAGGCGGCGAGACCTCCGGGAAGGCCTCCAGCGGCAACCGGAACGCAGCGATCAGGCCAATCACGGTCAATGAAACGAACAGCATGATCGCGCTGACCGGACGCTTGATGCTCAGCTCGGCGATGCTCATGCGCGGCTGGGTTCCTGCTCTCCGGCGTCACCGGCGTGCTCAATGGTCTGCCGATGCAGGCGGCCGCGTTCGGCGTAGTACTCGTCGGAACGGCGATCCAGCAGGTCGTAGACCACCGGGATCACCACCAGGGTCAGCAGGGTCGAAACCAGCAAGCCGCCGATCACCGTGATCGCCATTGGCGAACGCACTTCCGCGCCCTCGCCGAAGGCCAGCGCCAGTGGCAGGAAACCGAACAGCGTGCACAGCGTGGTCATGGTGATCGGACGCAGGCGTGAGCGCGCGCCTTCCACCAGGGCGGTGCGTTTGGCCACGCCGGCCTCGCGCAACTGGTTGACCTTGTCGATCAGGATGATCGCGTTCTTGACCACCAGCCCGACCAGCAGGATCAGGCCGATGAACACTACCACCGAGACCGGCGAACGGGTCAGCAGCAAGGCCAGCACCGCACCCACCAGCGCCAAGGGGATGGTGAACAGGATCACGAACGGATGCAGCAGCGATTCGAACTGCGACGCCA
>JBDTPP010000120.1:0-9136 GCA_039932615.1 Pseudoxanthomonas sp. | reverse complement strand
GCGTAGAAGGTGTTCTTGGGGTTGGTGACGGCCTGGCGCTTGGCCGAGGCGCCGACCAGTACTTCGCCGTCCTTGGTGTAGGCGACGATGGAAGGCGTGGTGCGGTCGCCTTCCGAATTCTCGATGACGCGGGCTTTGCCGCCGTCCATGATCGCTACGCACGAGTTGGTCGTGCCAAGATCGATACCGATGATTTTGCCCATGTTGCTTGCTCCCTAAGGTCAGTCTTTGGCCGGCGATACGCCGGGTGATGTTTGGAATGTGGGGTTTAAGCCTTCCCCTTCAAGGGGAGGTTTGGGTGGGGATGCTGTTCTGGCTGCCGACATTCATTCCAGATGAACGAACAGCCATCCCCTTCCCAGCCTTCCCTTTTGGAGGGAAGGGGAAAACATCAATCGTGCTTGGCCACCACCACCAGGGCGGGACGCAGCAGGCGGTCGTTGAGCAGGTAGCCCTTCTGGAACACCTCGACCACGCTGTCTGGCTCGGCCCCGGGGGTTTCGATGTGGCTGACGGCCTGGTGGTATTGCGGATTGAAGGTCTCCCCGACCGGGTTGACCATGCTCAGGCCATTGTCCGCCGCTACCTTGAGTAGTTGGCGAAAGGTCAGTTCAAGGCCGTCATGCAGCGGGCCAGGCTCTTTGCCGGCTGCCGCCAGCCCAGCGTCCAGGCTGTCGAACACCGGCAGCAGGTCGGACAGCAAGCGCTCGTTGGCGAACTTGCGCAGTTGCTCCAGGTCGCGGCTGACCCGCTTGCGTTGGTTTTCCAGGTCGGCGCGCTCACGCATTACATCGGCGCGGGTCTGTTCCAGCTCACCACGCAGGTGTTCGACTTCGGCAGCCAACTGGCTCTCGGGGCTGGTGTTCTCGTCGCCGGCAACGTTATCGGGCGTCGGATTGGATTCGTCTTGGTGGTGGGTCATGCGGGGTTCCATGGCTTGCCGCCCGGTTACGGCGGGGTCGGAGGAACCTATGGGGTCGGCGCGTCCGGATTCAAGGCTGAACCCAGCGCATCGGCCGCCGCCTGGACCACCGGGATCACCCGTTCGTAGGCCATCCGGGTGGGCCCGATAACCCCCAGAACCCCCAGCACCCTGCCCCCGGCGATATACGGCGCGGTGACTACGGAAACCCCGTCCAGCGGCGCCAGGCCGGTTTCCTCGCCGATGAAGATGCGCACCCCCGGAGCCTGCAGGGTCCGTTCCAGCAACTGCAGGATCTCGCGCTTGCGGGCAAAGGTCTCGAACAGCTCGCGCAACCGGTCCAGGTCGGACAGGTCCTGCACGCCCATCAGCCGGGTCTGCCCCGTCAGGACCATATCGTCGCTGGCCGGAACAAACGCATGCTCGGCCAGCTCCACGGTCTGGGCCAGCAAGCCCTCCATTTCCGACTGGGCATTGCGCAGGTCGTGCAAGAGCGTGCTGCGGATGTCGGCCAGCGGTCGTCCGGCGAAGTTTGAATTCAGGTAATTGGCGACCCGTTCCAGCTCGGACGGGTCGTAGGTACGTCGCGGCTCTATGACCCGGTTCTGCACGTCGTTGTCGGCGAACACCAGGATAGCAAGCACGCGACGGCCATCCAGGGGCACGAAATCGATATGCCGGAAGGCAAACTGCTCGCGCTTCGGCGCACTGACCACGCCGACGAAATGGGTCATAGCCGAGAGCAGCTCCGAGGCATTGCCGAGCAGCGCCTGGGTACCGCCGCCGAACGGAAGCTCTGCGCGCAACCGCGCGACTTCGCCTTCGCCCAGCGGCTGCATCTGCACCAGGCTGTCGACAAAGATGCGATAGCCCTGCGCGGTGGGAATGCGTCCGGCCGAGGTATGCGGCGATGCCAGCAAGCCGATTTCCTCCAGGTCGCCCAGGATGTTGCGGATTGTGGCAGCGCTGAGATCCAGCCCCGCGTGCCGCGCCAGCGTCTGCGAACCGACGGGCTCGCCATCGCGGATATAGCGCGCGATCAGCGTCCGCAACAGGTGCCGGGACCGCAGGTCGAGCGTGGCAGGGGGAACGGACATGCAGGATAGATAGCCGCCCGTGCACGGGTTTGCAAGGACTGCCTTGTTTTGCAGGTCCGGGCCGGCCCGGATCTGCAAACGAGGGCGCTGTCTCAGGACTTGCGCCGCCAGCCACTACAATGCGCGTCCATGCTCAGACACCTCGCCCTCAAGGATTTCGCCGTCGTCCGCTTCGCCGAGCTCGAATTTGGCGCGGGCATGACCGTCATTTCCGGTGAAACCGGCGCCGGCAAATCCTTGCTTGTCGATGCGCTGGGTTTCCTGTCTGGCCTGCGTGCCGACAGCGGCGTGGTCCGCCATGGCGCCGAGCGTGCCGAGTTGTCCGCCGAATTCAGCCTGGAAGATACCCCGCCCGCGTTTGCCTGGTTGCGCGAAAACGAACTCGACGACAGCGGTGTCTGCCAACTGCGTCGGGTGATTCGTGCCGATGGGGGTTCACGGTCATGGATCAACGGCCGCAGCGTGACCCTGTCGCAGTTGACCGAGCTCGCCGCGCTGCTGGTGGAAATACACGGCCAGCACGAACAGCAGGCCCTTCTCTCGCGGCCGAGCCAACTGTCCCTGCTGGATGCCTATGCCCGCAACGACAGCGAGCGTTTGGCCGTGCGCATTGCTGCGGGCGTGTGGAGTTCGCTGCTTGGAGAACGCGAAAACCTTTCCAGGCAAGGCGACGTATCCGATCGGATCAATTACCTGGAACATCAGTTCAATGAACTGGAGCGCGAAGACCTGGCTGCTTCGGCGATCGAAGCGCTTTCCGCCAATCATCGCCGCCAGGCCAATGCCTCGGGTCTGATCGACGCCTGCAATGCCGCCTTGGCCCGCCTGGCCGGCGATGAATCACCATCGGTGTCGCAACAACTTCAGCAGACCCGCAGCGAGCTGGCGCGCATGGCCGAACACGAACCGCGCCTGCACGACATCGACGCACTGCTGGAGAACGCGCACCTTCAGCTGGACGAAGCACTGGTGGTACTGGATCGCGTCCGCGAAGACCTGGATGCCGATCCCGCCCAGTTCATGGAGCTGGAGCGCAGGCTTACGCGTATCCACGACCTGGCGCGCAAGCATCGGGTGACGCCCCTGCAACTGGGCGCCCAGCGCGACAGCCTTGCTGGTGAGCTTGATGGCCTGCGTGGCGCTGGCGAACGCCTGCTCGGCTTGAATACGGAAATCGAAGCGGCCGCTGCGGCTTGGCGCAGTGCAGCGGCCAAGCTGTCGAAGACGCGGAAAGGCGCGGCGGCGAAGCTCTCGAAGGCAACCACGGAACTGATCGCCGAACTCGGCATGGGCGGCGGTCATTTCGAGATCGCCATTGAACCGAACGAAGCCGAGCGTGCCGACCCGCTCGGTTCGGAGCGGGTTGAGTTCCTCGTCGCGGCCAACGCCGGCCAGCCATCGCGCGCACTGCGCAAGGTCGCCTCAGGCGGCGAACTGTCGCGCATTTCGTTGGCCATCGAGGTCGCCGCCCTTGGCCTGGATGCCGTGCCGACCATGGTCTTCGATGAAGTGGATTCGGGGATCGGCGGCGCGGTTGCCGAGATCGTCGGACAGAAATTGCGCGCGCTGGGCGACAAGCGCCAGGTGCTATGCGTCACCCACCTGCCGCAGGTTGCCGCTCAAGGCCATGCGCATTACCGGGTCAGCAAGGCGCCGGTGGACGGCATGACCCAGAGTTCGGTCGAGTCGCTGGGCGCGAAGCAGCGCGAGGAAGAGCTTGCACGCATGCTCGGCGGCGTGGAAGTCAGCAAGGAAGCGCGGGCTGCGGCGAAGCGTCTGCTCAGCAACGCGGTGTGACATATCCGCTTCGTTGGCTGGGCCTTGGCTCACCTTGCTGGATTTCGCGCACCCCGGATGGTGGGCCAAGGCCCAGCCGATGACGGCTCAGCGCTTCTTGCGCACGTAGAGCACCAGCGCGTGTTCTTCGATCTCATAGCCGTGTTCGGCTGCGATCTTGTGTTGCAGGACTTCGATCTCTTCATTGGAGAACTCGATGACCTTGCCGGTATCGATATCCACCATGTGGTCGTGATGCTCGCCGCGGTCCAGTTCGTACACCGCCTGCCCGCCTTCGAAATTGTGCTTGAGCACCAGGCCGGCGGCCTCGAACTGGGTCAGCACCCGGTACACGGTGGCCAGGCCAATCTCGTCGCCGTGGTTGAGCAGGTGACGGTAGATGTCCTCCGCGGTCATGTGCCGGGGCTTGCTCTGTTCCAGCAATTCAAGGATGCGGATGCGCGGATGCGTCACCTTCAGCCCGACTTTGCGTAATTCCTGCGATTCCATTGCCTCTCCGTTCATTGGCGGTTTAGCGCCAGCTGCCTCGGAATGGGTTGCGGCGGACATGAGAAGTGTATCATCGCCCGGTGATTCTTCCTGCCCAATGCGATGCCCTTGCCGATGCGTAAATTCCTGCTGGTTGCCGTCATTACCCTCGCTACCGCCGGTTGCGGGATCCTGTACAAGCAGCCGATCTACCAGGGCAACCTGATCGAGAAGAGCAACGCCGACCAGTTGGCCGTCGGCCAGAGCAAGCAGCAGGTCATCGCCCTGCTCGGCACGCCTTCCATCGCCGATCCCTTCCATGAGCAGCGCTGGGATTACACGGCCGCCGAACGCACCAATCGCCGCGGCACCACCGAGATCAAGAACCTGACCGTGTACTTCGACGGCGACTCGTTGAGCAAGTGGGAAGGCGAATACTTCCCCGAGAACGACATCCAGCTGGCCAAGGACGTGCGCAAGTTCGGTCCCAACCTGGCCAAGGACAAGAAGAAAGGCGCCCGCCGCTGAGTTTCAGCAGGCTTGATTCAGCGCTTGGGTTTCGACGCACGCCGCCGGCGCGCGTCTTTCGGATCCATCTGCAGCGCCCGCAACAGCTCAACCCTGTCCCCATCGCGCAGTGATGTCGTTGCTTCGGCGTTGACGCCGAAGATCGCATAGCCAGTCACTTCCATCATTCCGGCCAGGCCCGCCTTTTCGACCGCCTGCGCCAGCGTGGCGTGCTCCGGCAACTCCAGCATCACCGCCTGGTGCCGGCGTGGCCAAGCCAGGACCACCTCGACCTTCATCATTCGCCCTTGCCTCATTCGCCCTTGTCTGCGATCCGCACGAAGTCATCAACCATGCGGTCGGCCAGGCCCTGGAAGCCGATTGCGATGGCCGGCCCCAGCAGTCGGTTGCTGGGATCGAATTCCAGGGTCAGGGTGACCTTGCTGGCACATTCGTCCAGCGCGTGGAATTCCCAGCGCCCATGCAGTTTGCGGAACGGCCCGTCGATCAGGTTCATGTCGATGCTGTGTGGCCGATCCAGCGCGTTTTCGGTGGTGAACCAGGTGCTCAGCGCACCCAGCCCCAGGTCCAGCCGCGCGACCAGCCGGTCGGCACCGGATTCAATCAGTTGCGCGGCGCTGCACCAGTCGAAACGGCGCGGGTACGCGGCAACGTCGTTGACCAGGTCAAACATGCGGGCGGTGGAATGTTCGACCAGGGCGCTGCGGCGGATGGTTTGCATGCGTTGACGGGGCTCTTCGAGGGCGGCTCTTCGGACTGGGGTTGTCGATCGGACTGGGCGTGTCGAGGGACTGGGCTCGCTTGCAATTACGCCATCGGCGACAATACGCCCATGGCGAAGAAACCCGGCAAGGATAAAGCAAACAGCACTGGCACGATTGCGCAGAACAAGCGTGCGCGCCACGAATACCACCTTGAGGAGCACTTCGAGGCGGGCATGGCGTTGCAGGGCTGGGAGCTGAAGGCGATCCGTGCCGGGCGCGCCAACATCACCGAGGCCTACGCGGTAGTCCGCAATGGCGAGATCTTCCTGTTCGGCGCACAGATCACGCCGCTGATCCAGGCTTCCAGCCACGTCGTCGCCGACGATCGCCGCACCCGCAAGCTGCTGCTGCACAAGAACGAGATCGAAGGATTGATCGGCAAGGTCGAGCGCGATGGCTACACCATCGTGCCGCTATCGCTTTACTGGAAGGGCAACAAGGTCAAGGCCGAGATCGTGCTGGCCAAGGGCAAGCAGACCCACGACAAGCGTGACGCGGCCAAGGATCGCGACTGGGCCCGCGACAAGCAGCGCGTGATGCGCCGCCACAACCGCGACGCCTGAAGCCGCCTTCGCAGGAGCGCCCCATGGGCGCGAGCTCTTCGATCTTGTGGGAGCGGCTTCCAGCCGCGAGCTCTTGATCTTCGACCTGGAACGCAAAGAGCTCGCGGCTGGAAGCCGCTCCCACGCCAATGCGGGCAGCCCTACGTGGAAGCCAGCATCTGGATCATGTTCGGGATGCCCTTGCCCTGCATGTAGGGATCGCGGCCAATGTCGGTGCAATGATCCAGCAGGATCTGCTTGACCCGGTCCGGTGAACCGATGAATTCCCTGCGCACAGACAGGAACCCGGCGACCAGTCCGGACACATGCGGCGCGGCCATGCTGGTGCCGCTCATTTCCACCATCCACGTCTTCGGGTCGGAGACCTTGAAATCGTAGTGCGCGGAAATGATCTTCTCGCCCGGCGCGACCACATCGGGTTTGTGCCGGCCATCGGCGGTCGGTCCGCGCGAGGAGAAATACGAAACTCCATAGCTGTGCGGATTGCCCTTGTGCACCGACCCCACCGCGATCGCATCCTCCAGGTTGGCGGGATCGCCGATGGTCATGTCCATGTTCATCGGATACGACTCGCCATCGTTCTGCACCAGCCAGGCCAGACCCTCGTTGCCCGCCGCCAGCACCACCACCACGCCCTGCCGCCACAGTCGTCGCAGTTCATTGCACAACGGAGTGAAACCGCAACCGTAACTCTCGGCATCGAAATAACCGCCCAGGCTCAGGTTCATGCCGTGGATCATCAGCTCGCCGGCCTGGTCGTTGAGGTCGGCGACCTGCTGCACGGCCTTGATGATCCACGAGTCGCGGCCATTGCCGTCATCGTCCAGGACCTTGAAGCCGTACAACTGCGCCTGTGGCGCAATGGCGGTGAACTCCACTTTCTCCTTGCCGTCGGCGCCCGGCAACGGCGCGCTGCACTGGCCGGCGATGATTCCCGCGACGTGGGTGCCATGGCCGTTGCGATCCAGCTTGCTGAAGACCACGCCATCGGCGCGCAGCAATTTCTTCGGCTTGCCGCGCACCGTGCAATCCCATTGCGCGACGACCACGTCGCGCTTGCCCTTCTGGTAGAAGTGCGGATGCCCGGCGGCAATGCCGGTGTCCAGCACCGCCCAGCCGATCTTCTGCCCCAGCGCGCGATACGCCGTCTGCGCGGCATCGGCCTGGATCACGCTGCGCGACTGGTTCAGCAACGCACGCTTGCCCGCATCGCGCCACAGTCGCTTGAAACTGAGGGTCTGGTAATCGTTGCGCAGCGATTCGATCTCGAAACGAGTGAGTTTTGCGGAAATGAAGCGTTGCAGGTTGTCTTCCAGGTAGATCTCGTCATCCAGGGCCGCGCCCTTGAGCCGCGTGGTCTCGCCGGCCAGGCCACGGATACGCGTGACCAGGGCCGTGCGCGCGGCTTCGCGTCCACCCTCGCGCACGCCTTCGTCAGCTGGAAGTTTGTCCAGTTCGATCAGCACTTCGTGGCGGTGTTCGGAACCGTTGGCTTCCAACTGGTCGGACAGGTCCTTGATCAGCACGGTGTTGGACACGGGCTGGTCGAAGCCCACGCCCACCACCTCGCGCACCTTGGCGCGCACGTGCAGGTTGGACAGGTAGCCCGACCCCGAATGCGGATTGCGCGGGCTGTCGGTATTAACGCCTTCGCCCTGCAGGTTGGAATAGCGCTGCCCCGGGCTCTCGATGTCGTCGGCCAGGTTGCCGTCCAGGGCCACCGGGTCAAGCCGGTCGGCCACGTTGTACCAATGTCGCACGCAGGGCGGGAATGGCAGCTTTTTCTTCTTGATGGATTGCTTGAACATGCTGCGCACGCTGGGCAGGCCCAGCGGCGAACCGATGGTGACGAACAGGGCCACGTCGTACTTGGCCGGGTCGAGCTTGCGCAGGACCTCATACGCGATCATCGAGCCCTGGCTGTGGGCCACGACCACGAACGGGCCGCCACCGGATTGCATGCGATCCAGCAGGCTCTTCTCCATCGCCTCGCGCCTGCGCTTGTCGAAGAAGAAATCATGCACGTCCTGCAGCAAGGCGGCGGAAATGAGCTTCAGCAGGATTTCGTTGATCTTGTCGAACAAGCCGCGCGCACCGGGACCCTCGCGCTTGGCCTTGTTCGCTTCCAGTTCGGCGAGCATGCCGCGCAGCATCGCGTTTTCGGCCGGGGTGCCCGCCAGCGCATCGGCCAGATCCCCCAGGTCGCGCAGGCTGGGGGTCACGCCCAGCGCGCTGAGCACGCGCTGTTCGGCCTGGTTCACGGTGGGGCCTTCGTCGCGGTCGCCGCAGGTGGCGATTTCGGGGGTCGGATAACGCAGCCGGTTGACCCAGTACGCCAGGCGCGTGCGCTCGCCCATGCCGCGGCCAAACAAGGCCTTGTCCCATTGGCAACGTAGTACTTCGGGGGTCGGCTTGTTGCCGATGCCATGGATGTAGATGACGGTCTTGGCCTCGCCCTGGGCGGTGGCCATGAAGTCGGAGTTGCGCAGGGCATGCGCCGTTGCCTGCTTCAGGGTGGAGGCCTTCTGCACGGGCACGCTCTGCGCGGGCATGCCAGTGGCTGCACGTGGCTTGGGCCTGGCCCGCGTTGCCGGGTTGCCGGCCTGTCTGGCGGGCACTTTCTTCGCAGACGATTTGGCGGGCTGCTTCGCCGCCTTCTTGGCGGTCTTTTTCACGGTCTTTCGTGCCGGCGCGGTCTTCCGCCCGCTGGTCTTCCTGGCTGCCATGGTCTTCCCTCCGCGCGGGGGTGCGTTAACCTGAGGAACGCATTTCCCGCGACTCCCGGGACATTCAGCCCACGCAGCGCGGTGAAGCCAGCCTGACCCATCCCGGTCGCAGAACTTGTGACCCAGCACCTTCGTCCCTACACTGGGTGCATCAGCGAAATCTGATTCCCGGGGATGCACTGGCTTCGACGGGGGTTGCGAAATTGCCTGGTGCATGCCGAGGGGGCGACTTTCCTCGTTAATCCAGTAGCAAACTTCTAGTTGCCAACGA
>JBDTPP010000119.1:0-9208 GCA_039932615.1 Pseudoxanthomonas sp. | reverse complement strand
AGGCCGCCATCGCCAGGGTCCGTGGAATCGGCGTGGCGGTCATGATCAATTGATGCGGAACCGATTGGCCCGATGCGCCCTTGTCGCGCAGGGCCAGGCGCTGGTGCACGCCGAAGCGGTGCTGCTCGTCGACGATGGCCAGGGCCAGGTCGTGGAAGACCACCGCTTCCTGCATCAGTGCGTGGGTACCGACCACCACCTGCGCCGCGCCCGAAGCGATTTCCGCCAGAACCTCGCTGCGCGCCTTGCCGGTGACCTTGCCGGCCAGCCAGGCGACGCGGATGCCGAGCGGTTCCAGCCACTGGCGAAGGTTGGCCAGATGCTGTTCGGCCAACAGTTCGGTCGGGGCCGCCAGCGCCGCCTGCTTGCCGGCTTCCACCGCCAGCATCGCCGCCAGCGCCGCCACCACGGTCTTGCCACTGCCGACGTCGCCCTGGACCAGGCGCATCATCGGCGACGGTTGCGCCAGGTCGCTGCGGATCTGGGCGAACACGCGTTGTTGGGCGCCGGTCAACGAAAACGGCAAGGTGGACTGCAACTGCGTGGCCAGCTTTCCCTTGCCTGCAAGGATCGGCGCGCGATGCCGCTGCAAGGCGATCCGTTGCCGGCGCAGGCTGAGGTTGTGGGCCAGCAATTCCTCCAGGGCCAGGCGCTGCTGGGCCGGATGGGTGCCGGTGGCGAGCGCGGCAAGATCCGCATCACGCGCGGGCCGGTGCATGGCCAGCAAGGCCTGGCGCAGCGAGGGAAGGTTCATGCCGCGCAACAGCTCCGCGGGCAGCAATTCCAGTGCGGCGTCCTCGGGAAGGCGGTTCAGGGCCTGTCCGATCAGCTTGCGCATCGAGGCCGGGCCGATGCCTTCCACTGTGGGATAGACCGGGTCCAGCGCGTCGCCCAATGCGCCGGCATCGGCGGCGCCCAGCACCCGGTAACTGGGGTGCACGATCTCCAGGCTGTTTTGTCCCGGCTTGGGCGTGCCGTAGCAACGGATCAACGTGCCCGGCGCGAATTGCGCCACCTGCGCGGCACGGAAATGAAAGAAACGCAACAGCAGCGTCGCCTGCGAAGCGTCGCCGATCGCCACCCGCAGCACCGGACGGAAGCGGAAGCCGCGTTCCACCGCTTCCACCCGGCCTTCCACCTGCGCCGCCACGCCTGGCCGCAGTTCGCGGATGGGCGTCAGCTGGGTGCGGTCCTCGTAGCGCAGCGGCAGGTGCAGCCACAGGTCCTGCAGAGTCAGCAGTCCACGCGCCGCGAGCTTTTCCGCGACGCGCGGCCCCACCCCGGCGAGTTGGCCGGCAATGGGCTGGTTGAAAAGGGATTCTTCGCTGCGTGGCGCGGACGGCATCTGTCTAGGATGCCGACCGCCCCGGCTTATTGCCAGTCAGGATTTGCCGCGATGGCGTGTCAGAACTGGTATTGCAGCTCCGCTCCATAGAATCGTGGTTCGCTGATGCCGGCGCCGGTGGTGCCGACCACCGTGGTGCCGTAGGTGTTCAGGCCGGTCACATAGCGGTTATCGAACAGATTGTTGGCATAGGCAGCCACGCTCCACGCAGCCGACGGCGAACTCCAGCGCAGGTACAGGTCGGTGCGGTTCTGCTCTTCGCCAATGGTGAAGTTGGTGTAGCGGCCGCAATTGCCCTGGCTGGACGAACCCGAATTGCAGCGTCCGCTTCCACGATAGGAATGGCGCAGCGAGAACAACAAGTCGCCATTCACGGCCAATGGCACCGTGTAGGCGAGGCCGGCGGCAAAGGACCACAAAGCCTCGCCGGTCGGTTGGCCGCTCAGGTCGCGGCCTTCCGGGGTGATGAAATCCTTGTAGGTCGAATCGATCCATTCCGTGGCGAAGTCGACGCTGAGGTGATCGGTCGGATGCCAGCGCGCGCTGAAGTCCAGGCCCCATGCGGTCAGGTCGCTGGTGCTGACCACGTAGCGCGGGATGTCTTGGGTTGTGTCGAGACGGATCGCCTGGCGGTTGTCGTAGACGTAATAGAACGCGGAGGCTTCGTACTGGATGCGCAAGTCGCGCAAGTCGCGCTTGATACCGGTTTCGAAGTTCCACACGCCCTCGTTGTCGAAGCTGGCGCCAGGCGAGAACGCGTTGTAGCCGCCGGCCTTGTAGCCCTTGGCCAGCGAGGCGAACAGCATGGTGTCGTCCGAAGGGTGGTAGTCGACCACGAAGCGCGGACTCCAGTCACTCCACGAATTTCTGGCACGATTGGTCACACCCTTGTTGGCCATCGAGATGGGGTCGCTGAAGGCCAGATCGAAGGCGGCAAGGAACGCCGCATCGATCTGGATCAGGCCATCGCCATCTTCATCCATGGCGCACATACCGAGCATCTCGCAAGGCACTGGCTGGGGCAGCACGCCGTATTGCTCCAGCGTTTGCAGGCCCTGGTTCAGCGCATCGGCGCGATGGTAGTCGTTGAACCAGGTGAATGATTTCTGGTCGCGCGTGTAACGCAGGCCGAAGGTCAGGTTGAGCTTGTCGGTAGCGTGCCAGATCACGTCGCCGAACACCGCGTAGGCCTTGGAATCCAGCGTGTTGTCGTAGGACTCCCGCCAAGGATTGCCGAATAGTTGCACCGGAATGCCGTAGAAGTCCGCCGCATCCTGCAGCATGCTGAACAGCGGCAACCCGTACAGGCCGAGCGCCGCGGTGTTGATGCTGTCGCTGGTCAGGTCCACCACGCTGGACTGGCTGGCCTTTTCCTGGAACCAGCTGGTCCCGGCCACCCAATCCAGGCGCTCGGTGGTGCCGCTGAACTTGAACTCCTGGTACCAGGTGCTGTTGTCTTCGATGTTGATGGTGTCGATGTACAGGTCGCGCCGGTTGGTGCCGTCCTCTTCGGTACGGTTGTAGGTGTCGAAAGAGCGCCACGCGGTGGTCGAGACCAGATGGCCCCACTCGAAGGCATGGTCCAGGGTCAGCGTCACCCCATCGAACTTGCGGGTTTCGTTGTTGTCCAGCACGTCGGTGAAGGCGGGTTGGCCGAACGGATTCAGGTACTGGCTTGCGTCGGCCGGGACCTGCGGCACCTGTGGCGACGGCGGCAGCGCGACAATACCGATGGTCGGGCGTGAACGCGCATCCAGGTCCTCGTGGTCCCAGCTCAGCCGCATCCGCGTGTTGTCGCTGATGTCCCAGCGGAACGCGGCGCGCGTGGCCCAGTTGCTGCCATCGTTGAGCGCCTTGCCAGTTGCCGCATCGTCCAGCCAGCCGTCGTTGCTGCTCTGCATCGCATTGATGCGGAACGCGGCGGACTCGCCGGCCGGCAGGTTCAACATGCCGTCGAAATACTGCTTGCCATAGTTGCCCACGCGCACTCTTGCGCGGCCTTCCAGATGGTCGCTCGGCTGCTTGGTGATAATGGACACCGCCCCGGCGGCGGTGTTGCGGCCGAACAGCGTGCCCTGTGGCCCCTTCAGCACTTCGATGCGCTCGACATCGAGGAATGGCAACACCGTGCCGCCGCCGCGGCCGGCGTAAACCCCATCGACGTACACGCCAACAGTGGGATCGGTGCCAATGCCGAAGTCGCCAGTGCTCAGCCCGCGCAACTTGAAACTCGCCTGGGTCGGCTGACCGTCTTCGACCGACAGCCCCGGGATGAAACTGTCCAGGTCGCCGATGTTTTCGGCCGCGGTCTGGCTGATTACCGCCTCATCCACGACCTGCAGGGCGATCGGCACATCCTTCAGTTCCTGTTCGCGACTCTGCGCCGTGACCAGGATCCGGTCCAGCGTGGTGGCTTCAGTGCCGGTCGGCGGCGTCGGTTCGGCCGGCGCGGCCCCCGTCTGCTGCGCCAATGCCGTCCCCGCCGACGCCGCCAGCAGGCAACCACCAAACAAGGCGCGCCGCATCCCCGTTACCAGACCACGTTGGACAAATTTCATAGTTCTCTCCCGTTGAACCGTCGTGCGGCAAGCCATTGCGACTGTGCCGTGAAGCTTTCCCCAAAACCGGCTTGTCGAAACGAGCCGCTCACAAGTTTCTTTACGAATCACAGGCGCCGTGTTGGGCATCTATCCACTGGCGTATCAGCTGGACCCCTTCCCGATGCACCACCGAACGCCCCAGCTCCGGCATCATCACCGATGGATCATCGCTGTCCATGCGGAACACGAGTACGGAAGCGTCGGCGTGGCCCGGCGCGATGTCGTACAGGCGGTTGCCGGTACCCTTGCCCGCGGCAACAGGCTGCTTGCAAAAACCCAGTTTCAGTCGATCAATGATGGATGCATCCAGCCACATGCCCGAGGTGATCGCCGGCCCGGTCGGGCTGTGGCAATGGCCGCAATTTACGTCCAGGTAGGCACGGGCGCGGTCCTCAAGCGTGGCGTGCGCCATGTCCTGCGAGTTGGCGTTGCGCGGTGCCCGCTGCGGATCCGACGCGCCGCTCAGGTACCCGATGCGGGAGAGATGGGCGAGTTGGTTCTCGCTGCCTTCTGCATAGGCGAAATCGCGATTGAGGTGACGCGCCTTGGGTCCGATCGGATGCAGCGCGCGGGTCTTGTTGTCGGTGGCATGGCAACTGGCGCACTGGTTCTGGTCCGGCACCTGGTAATCCACGGCTTCGCGGTTGCCGTCGGCGTCGACCAGCTCCAGCGCAACCAGTGCGCCGGCGCGCTTCAGCGTGGCCTCGGTCTGGGCCTCGTTCCAGACATACGGAATCGCTTCCCAACCCACCTCGCGCCGCACCAGCAGTCGGGTTTCGACGAGGTGCACCTTGGACAGGTCCAGCACTCCATCGCGGAAAGAATCCTGCGCAGGATCGGTGCGCGCCACCGACTTACCATCCCACTTCGCACCGGCTGGCAGGGGGTAATAGAAAGTCTTGCTGATGATCGTGCCGACCGGGAAATCGAAGGCGGCCTGCGCGTCGTAGCGCGCCGGCTTGCCCGCTGGCATCCACAGCGTACGCAGCTTGTGCGCGTAATCGCTGAACAATGGCGTATTGAGGTCGTACGGGACCACGCCCTGGTTCAAGGCCAGCCGCCCGTCCTCGACCTTGAGCACATGCCAATCGCTCAATGCCTGGGGCTGGCCCTCGGCGAAGAAATGCACACCGGCGTCTTCGCGTTTACACGCCACCATCGGCAACAGCAGACAGACAAGAAAAACCACGCGCAACTGCATCATTGGGTTCTCAGCCGCGGCCCAGGTCCACTGCAGGTAGTCGTGGAAGTTCGCATGCGAACTGCTTGGCATCCTTGCTCGGGTTCTTGTAGCCGCCGGGACCGTCTGCATTGATCACGCCATTGACATCACGCAGGCAGATCTGCGGGCCGCCGGCCGGCTTGCCGTCGATCTTTCGGTCCTTGTTGTAATAGCCGTCCCACAATACGTCGGGGAAACTGCCGCCCAGGCCGTACAGCGCCACCTTCAGCGTCTTCAGGTCCAGGCCGTCGGGCGAATCACCGCCGCCGGAAACCTTGTTGCCATGTACATAAATGCGTTCCGGATACGGGTCGAAGTCCTTGGCCATGCTCGAATCCTTGTAGCCGGTCGAGTACACGCTGGAAATGATGAAGTTGGCCGTGCGGTTGTCGGCGACCTCGTTGTCGAAGATCTCCACGTCGTCGTTGGCATTGACCACGATCCCGGAACCGCCCGGCACGCTGGCCACAGGCGTGCCCTTGGCGCCGAAGTTGTCGGTGTTGTTGCCGATCACCTTGTTGTTGAACACGCGGATGTTGCCGCCCTGCTGGGTCAGGTTGGGCATGTTGAAGACCAGGATGCCGCCGGTGTTGCCGGTGGCCACGTTTTCGTACACATCGGCATTGATGGTGTTCTCGATCTCGATGCCGGCCACGTTGGATTCGGCCCGGCTGCGGCGCACGATGACGCCGTCGGATTGACCCACGTAGATGCCTGCATCGGACGCGCCGATGGCGACCGAATCCTCGATCAGCACGTTTTTGGTCAGCACCGGATACAGGCCGTAGGCACCGTTCCTGGTGCTGGGACCACCGGTCCACTGCACCTTGACCTTGCGGATGGTGACGTTCTTCGATTCGCTGACCTTCAGGCCATCGCCCTTGGAGTCCTCGATGGTCAGGTTCTCGATGGTGAAGTCGTCGCCGTTGACCAGCAGGCCTTCGGCGCCGGCCTTCTGGCCCTTGAAGCTGAGCACGCTCTTGTCCATGCCGGCACCGCGGAGGGTGACGCCGTCGGCGCGCAGGGTCAGGCTGCGGTCGAAGGAGAACTTGCCCGCCGGGATCTCGATCACATCGCCGGGCTTGGCATCCAGCAGCTGCTCGTGGAGCTTGCCGGCGAAATCCGCACCGCCCGCGGCGAGCTCCCCGGTGGCCGGCGCAGTGCCGGTTTTCTGACAGGCGGCCAACGCCAGCAACAAGGCGGCTACCACGACGAGCTGGCGCATCTTCAATATCTCCCGGGAAATTACTAGTTGAGGTGGCGTTGGATGACCGCCACGGCTCCACAAACAACGTGGCAATGCAGTCTTGACCGGCGCCCTTGACGCAAGTGAGGGCAAGAGCGGCATACTTTGGGGGGGAAAACGGACAAGCTGGAGCAACCTGGATGCCAATCGCCACTGACCCGCTCAGCGAACCTCGCCTCGCCGCTGCAATCATTCCGACCAACATGTTGTGCCACTTGATGCAGATGGCGCAGGAGCGACACATCGAAAGCGCGCCGTGGCTCAAGGGCATGCGCCTGGAGCCACAGGAGATCAACGACCCCGCGACCCGTGTGTCCTATCGCCAGGCCAGCGAAGTGGTGGCGCGCGCGCTGTCGGCGCTGGCCGTGCCAGACCTTGGCCTGGTCGTGGGCAGCAGGCAGGACATCGGCAACTTCGGCATCCTGGGCCTGGCGATGAAAACTGCCGCGACCTTCGGCGAAGCGGTATTGCTGGGCATGACCTACCAGCGCACCACCGGCGCAATGCTTGACATAGATACCGAATCAGAGGTCCCCGGCGAGGTGGCGATGATCGCGCGCGCGCCAGTGGCGATTCCAGCCATCCTGCCGTTCCTGTGCGAGGAGATGTTCGCCAGCTCGCTGGTCGTGGCCAGGGAGCTGGTCGGCGCCGATTTCCATCCGCTCCGGCTGGAGTTGACCTATCCCGCGCCCGCCTACGCCGACGCCTATTCCGAACTGTTCCAGTGCGAACTGCGTTTCGACTGCCCACGCAATGCGATGGTGATCAGCAGCGAATGGATGGAATGGAAATTCCCGACCTACAACGCGGTCAACGCACGCCAGGTGCTGGAGTTGTGCCGCCGGCAACTGGCCGATATCGCCTCGCCGCAAAGCGAAACAACCGCCAGCGTGGAGCGTTTCCTGCGCCAGCACGTGCGTGAGAACCCGCCGTTGTCGGCCATCGCCGGGGTCATGCACCTCAGCGAACGCACGCTGCGCCGCCAGCTCGCTGCCGATGGGGTCAGCTTCAGCCGCCTGCACGACCGGATCCGTTCGGAACGCGCACTGGAACTGCTGCACGACCCCAACCTCACCATCGGCCAGGTCGGCACTCAGGTCGGCTTTGCCGACGCGCGTGAATTCCGGCGTGCCTTCAAGCGCTGGACCGGGCATACGCCCAGCGAAGCGCGCGAGCAGATCGCCTGATGGATCGAAGCGCGTAGGAGCGACGTAAGTCGCGAAGGATCACGGCCGACTTCGCGACTTACGTCGCTTCTACATCGCTCCTGCGCCGCTTAACCGCGGCTACCTCAGTCGAGGACCATCACCGCATCCACCTCGAAAAGGGCAGCTTTCGGCAGCCCGGAAACTTCGATGGTCGAACGCGCGGGGAACGGCGCGGTGAAGTATTCCTGCATGACCGCGTTCACCGCGGCGAACTGGCCAAGGTCGGTCAGGTACAGGCCCAGGCGCACGATCTGCGCCAACGATCCGCCGGCCGTTTCGGCCACCGCCTTGAGGTTGTCGAAGGCACGCCGCGCCTGCGCGGTGATATCGCCTTCCACCACGTTGCCGGTAGCCGGGTCGAGCGGGATCTGGCCGGAGAAATACACGGTGTTGCCGGCGCGGACCGCTTGCGAATAAGGGCCAATGGCGGCGGGGGCGTGGTCGGTGTGGATGATCTGGCGGGTCATGGTGATTCCTTAGGTGGGGCTTGCACGCATTCTAATGTAGGAGCGAGCCCTGCCCGCGATGCTTTTCGTCGACCCTGTTAAAAACATCGCGGGCAGGGCCCGCTCCTACAGAAACGCTATTGCCGGCGCACGCCGTTGACCACGGACAGGCGCCGCAATCTGCGCATGACCTCGGCCAGGTGGTTGCGGTCGCGCACCTGGATGGAGAAACGCAGCACCGCCGCGTTGATGTCGCGCTCCAGGTATTCCACCCGGTCGATGTTGGATTTGGCCTGGGCCACGGCCGCGGCAACCTGTGCAAGCACTCCGGGGCGATTCTCCACATCGATCAGCAACGACGCGTCGTAATCGCCGCTGACGTTCGCGTCCCAGCCGATCGGGATCCAGCGCTCGGGCGACTTGCGGAATTCGACCACGTTGGGACAGTCCAGGCGATGGACCACGATGCCCTTGCCGGCGGTGTGGTAACCCATGATCTCGTCGCCGGGGATCGGCTGGCAGCAGTTGGCGAAACTGATCACCCCGCGCTCGGTGCCGTTGATCAGGATCTTTTCCTGCGAATGCCTGGAATGGGTGCCGCCGCGCAATTCGGCGAAAGCGGTCAGCGCCTGCGCCGCCTGCGCGGGCATCCAGTTGCCCAGCGCAACGTCGGCCAGCAGCGCTTCCAGCCGCGGATAGCGATACTCGGCCAGGAACGCCTCGAGCCGTTGTTGCGGCAGGCGTTCCAGCGAACTGTCCAGATCTTCCAGCGCCCGGTCGAGCATGCGGTGGCCGAGCTGCACTGCGTCCTCGTGCACCAGCTGCTTGAGCTGGTGACGGATCGCGGTGCGGGCCTTGCTGGTGACCACGAATTCCAGCCATTGCGGCTTGGGCGCCGCAGATTTGGCGGTGATTATTTCCACGCTCTGGCCGCTGGCCAGCTTGGTCCGCAATGGCACCAGTTTCTTGTCGACGCGCGAGGCTACCGCCTGGTTGCCGACATCGGTATGCACGGCGTACGCGAAATCAAGCGCGGTGGAATTGCGCGGCAGCGACAGGATCTTGCCCTTGGGCGTGAACAGATACACCTCGTCCGGGAACAGGTCGACCTTGACGTTGTCCAGGAACTCCAGCGACGAGC
>JBDTPP010000118.1:0-9286 GCA_039932615.1 Pseudoxanthomonas sp. | reverse complement strand
ATGTGCGCGATTCGATCGAGGAACTGAAGCACTATCGCCGTCACCTGGCCGAACTCGCCGGCGAATAAGTCTTCCATCTTTGCGTAGGAGCGCCCCATGGGCGCGAGCTCTTTCAGTTATCCGGATGAAGAGCTCGCGCCCATGGGGCGCTCTTACGGTAGAAGGTGCGGTGTCAGGGCTTTTGCGGGGGAACGTCGCCGTCGTCTGCTATTGAACGGGTGACGATCTCGCCCAGCGGTTTGCCATCGGCGTTGTGGTGGTAGACGTTGAGGTCGCGCTGCGGGTACGGAATGGAAAGCCCATTTCCCAGCAGCTCATTCCTTATTGCCTGGGTGAGCGCGCTCTTGGTCTCGCCGAAATCCGGGTTCTTGCAGTTGGCGAAGAGTTTCAGGTTGACGCTGCTTTCGCCCAGGTCGGTGACCTGCACGAAGGGCGCGGGGTCGTCGATGACCAGGGGATTGTCGTGCGCTATGCGCAGCAGGATCTCCTGGGCGCGCTTGAGGTCGTCGTCATAGCCCACGCCGACCACGATTTCGATGCGCCGGGTCGGCAGGGACGAGTAGTTGATGATCGGCGCGGTGGTGATGGTGCTGTTGGGCAGGATGATCAGGCGCTGGTCGAAGGCGCGGATCCGGGTCTGGAAGATACGTACTTCCAGGACCGTGCCTTCCTGGCCGGCAGCGATGACATGGTCGCCTGCCCGGAAGGGACGCAGGACGATCAGCATGACCCCCGATGCGATGTTGGAAAGCGAGTCCTTCAACGCCAGGCCTACGGCCAGGCCAGCGGCGCCCAGGACCGCGAACATGGAAGTGGTAGGCACGTCGATCGCGGTCAACGCGGTGATGACCACCAGTACCAGCATCACCGCATAGCTGACCCTGCGCATGAACCCGGAAAGGGTGGAGTCGACGTGCGCCCCGGCCAGGACGCGTTCCAGGCCGGCGCTAAGTCGCTTGGCCAGCCACATGCCGATCACGAAGATCGATATCGCAGCGACAAGCTTCAGCCCGTACTTCTCCAGCAGCTCCAGCCAATCGACCCCGCGGATATCCTTCACGAGATCGGTCGGCGTGGATGCAAGGTTCTTGGTCTGGATCATTGTGCCTTGAGCTTGGCCAGCCGCAGCCAGGTATCGACCACGGTATCGGGGTTCAGCGATACCGATTCGATGCCTTCCTGCATCAGCCAGTCGGCAAGGTCGGGGTGATCCGATGGGCCCTGTCCGCAGATACCGACGTACTTGCCCTTGGCCTTCGCGGCCTTGATCGCCATCGACAGCAGCTTTTTCACCGCCGGGTCGCGTTCGTCGAACAGGTGGGCGACGATGCTGGAATCGCGATCCAGTCCCAGGGTCAGCTGGGTCAGGTCGTTGGAGCCAATCGAGAAGCCATCGAAAATGTCGAGGAATTCATCGGCAAGCAGCGCGTTGGAGGGGACTTCGCACATCATGATGATCTTCAGCCCATCCTCACCACGCCTGAGGCCATGCTTGGCCAGTACTTCGATGACCTTGCGGCCTTCGTCCAGGGTGCGCACGAACGGAATCATCACCCACAGGTTGTCCAGGCCCATGTCGTTGCGGACCTTGCGCACTGCCTTGCATTCAAGGGCGAAGGCGGGCTCGAAGGACGGATCGACATAACGGCTGGCGCCGCGAAAACCAATCATCGGGTTCTCTTCGTGCGGTTCGTAGTTGCTGCCGCCGATCAGGTTGGCGTATTCGTTGGACTTGAAATCCGACAGCCGCACGATCACCGGATTCGGCGCGACCGAGGCAGTGATCGTCGCGATACCTTCGGCCAGGCGATCGACATAAAAGCTGACCGGGTCGGCGTAGCCGGCGGTCTTGGCGTCGATCTTGCGCTTGGTCTCGGCATCCTGGCGGTCGTATTCCAGCAGGGCCAGCGGATGCACGCCGATGTGGCTGGCGATGATCATTTCCAGTCGGGCCAGACCGATGCCGGCATTGGGCAACTGGCCGAAATCGAAGGCGCGCTCGGGGTTGGCCACGTTCATCATGATCTTGAGCGGGGCAGGGGGCATGTCGGTCAGGTCGGTGGTGATGCGCTCGAACTTCAACGCACTGCCATAGATGAAGCCGGTGTCGCCCTCGGCGCAGCTGATGGTGATTTCCCTGCCGTCCTCGATATGGTCCAGCGCGTTGCCGGTACCGACCACGGCCGGCACGCCGAGCTCACGGGCGATGATCGCGGCATGGCAGGTGCGGCCACCACGATTGGTGACGATGGCCGAGGCGCGCTTCATCACCGGCTCCCAATCCGGGTCGGTCATGTCGGCGACCAGCACGTCACCGGGCTGCACGCGGTTCATGTCAGCCAGGCTGCGGACCACACGGGCTACGCCGCTGCCGATCTTCTGGCCGATGGCGCGACCTTCGGCGATCACCTCGCCACGCTCCAGCAGGTGATAGCGCTCGATCTGCGTCGCCTTGCCGCGCGACTTCACGGTTTCCGGTCGGGCCTGCACGATATAGAGCTTGCCGCTGACCCCATCCTTGGCCCATTCGATGTCCATCGGCCGGCCGTAATGCTTCTCGATGGTCAATGCCTGGGTGGAAAGCGCCTGCACGTCTTCATCGGAAATGGAGAATTTATTGCGCAGTTCGGCTGGGGTGTCCTCGATCCTGACCCGTTCGCCCGGTTGGTCCGAATAGACCATGCGCAGCAGCTTGCTGCCCAGCGAGCGGCGCAGGATCGCCGGCTTGCCCTTGAGCAGCGTGGGCTTGTAGACGTAGAACTCATCCGGATTGACCGCGCCCTGCACGACCATTTCGCCCAGGCCAACGCTGGAGGTGACAAAGACCACGTCGCGGAAGCCGGACTCGGTATCCAGGGTAAACAGCACGCCCGAAGCGCCGACATCCGAGCGCACCATCAGCTGCACGCCGGCGGACAGGAACACGTCCTCGTGCTTGAAGCCGTGGTGCACGCGGTAGGCGATGGCGCGGTCGTTGTACAGGCTGGCAAAGACTTCCTTGACCTTCACCACCACGTCATCGGCGCCGGTCACGTTGAGGAAGGTTTCCTGCTGGCCTGCAAAGCTGGCGTCAGGCAGGTCTTCAGCGGTAGCCGAGGAGCGAACGGCCACCGCGATTTTACCGCCACCATTCCCGGCGGCCAATTGCGCGTACGCGGTGCGGATGTCTGCGTCCAGCTGCGGCTGCAGCGGCGCGTCGATGACCCAGCCGCGGATTTCCTTGCCGGCGATCGTCAACGCATCGACATCTTCCACGTCCAGCGTGGCCAGCTTGTCGAAAATTCGCTTGGACAGGTCGTTGTGCGCGATGAAGTCCTTGAACGCCTCGGACGTGGTCGCGTAACCGCCGGGAACGGAAACCCCCAGGTTGGCGAGCTGGCCGATCATTTCACCCAAAGAGGAATTCTTGCCGCCTACCCGGGCCAGATCGGCCAGGCGCAGGTCGTGCAGCCACAGGATGTTCTGGGTCAAGCTGCTCTGATTCAACGTGTTCTGGTTCAAGCGCAACGCTCCAAAGCGGCCGTGCGCCTCGCCGAAGACTGTCGGCGAGGGCCGCGTCCATGGGAAGAATCGCTATGATGCGGTGCAAGAGAAGCCCAGACAAGCTTGATTTGCTCTGGTTTTCATGTTGAACGAGGGGAGCCGCAACCCATGTCGAACGTACGTCCGGTGTTCTACGTGTCTGATGGAACCGGTATCACCGTAGAAACCATCGGCCACAGCCTGTTGACCCAGTTCACCGGATTCAGTTTCGTCACCGACCGGATTTCCTTCGTCGACGACGTCGCCAAGGCCCGCCTGGCCGCCGAACGCATCCGCGAGGCGGGACTGCGCCATGAATCCCGGCCGATCGTGATCCATTCCAATGTCGATCCCGAAATCAGCGAAATGCTTGCTGAAAGCGGGGCGTTGATGCTGGATGTATTCGCGCCATTCATCCAGCCCATGGAGCAGGAACTTGGCGCGCTGCGGGAATCGCGCATAGGACAGGCCCACGGCATGGTCAATTTCGAGGCCTACCACCGCCGCATCAACGCAATGAACTATGCCCTGACCCATGACGACGGCATCGCCATCAACTACGACGAGGCCGACCTGATCCTGGTGGCCGTGTCGCGCGCGGGCAAGACCCCGACGTGCGTGTACCTGGCGTTGCAATACGGGATTCGCGCGGCCAATTATCCGCTTACCGATGAGGACCTGGAAAGTGATCGCCTGCCGGCGCGTCTGCGTCCCTACCGGCGCAAACTGTTCGGCCTGACCATCGACCCGGAGCGCCTGCAGCAGATCCGCCAGGAGCGCCGTCCCAATTCCACCTACGCCAAAATTGATACCTGCATCAGCGAAGTCGCCGCGGCGGAGCGCATGTTCCAGGCAGAGCGCATTCCCACGTTGAGCACCACGCACACTTCCATCGAGGAAATCTCGAGCAAGGTGATGTCGACATTGGGCCTGCAGCGGGAAATGTTCTAGGGGAAAGTGGAGCGGGTCGCGCAGGCCTGCGGCGTGCGGAGCAGGGCATGCGCAACAGGACATGCCAGAAACCACAAGTTAGGCCGTCCGCGACGTTCCGTCAATGCTGCCGCAATCGCCGGCCAGCGTGTAGGATCGGGTCATGTCACAAGCACTTGCCCCTACTGCCAGTATCCCCAGACTCAGCCGTTTCGGCTGGCTTATGGCGCTGTATGCCGAGAACCACGCGCGCCTGGAAAGGTTGTTTGCGCCAGCTGATCTGGTCCAGGGCCGCTATGTGTCCTGCATCGGCGACGGCCTGGATCTTTACCTGGACGTGATCGAGACCCATCGCTACACGGTGGAGCTGCGCCTCACCTACGGCCTGCGCGATCCGCAGACCGGCGAGCCCGATCCTTCCGCTTTCGTGCGGCTGTACCGCGATGCGCGCCAGGTCGAGGCCACGCATTGCTACGTGGGCCGGCGCTGGCAGGACACGATCGGCATGTATCCGCCGCCGGCCGAGTTGATCGGCCATCGCATGCGCATGAACACCTTCCTCGGCAAGTGGCTGGAATACCTGGCCGAGCGCGGCCACGGCGTGGCCACGCTGCGCCGCTGTGACGAATTGATGGTGGAAGTGGCCACTGCAGGCTGAAAAATCGCTGCCAAGGCCTTCAGACAGGTCGTTGGCTACGCCGAATCTGAAGGCCATGATCATTTTTCATTCACGAGACGCTTGCGCGAAACGCGGGCGCTAGCTAGAATTCCGCCCCTTCCAGCCCGTGGGGCCATAGCTCAGCTGGGAGAGCGCCTGCATGGCATGCAGGAGGTCGGCGGTTCGATCCCGCCTGGCTCCACCAATATCCTGGGATCAGGCCGATCCAGGGGTAGGCAACAAGTTTCACTGCGTCCCCATCGTCTAGAGGCCTAGGACACCACCCTTTCACGGTGGACACGGGGGTTCGAATCCCCCTGGGGACGCCACGATTCAAACACTTGGGGCTGCCGCGAGGCGGCCCTAAATGTTTTTGGGTGACCTTGCGGCAACCTTGCGGCGCCAGTGCAATGAACAGTCGATTTGCGTGCAGGGCCCGGCAGAACGGGGCGTTCGAGCGGGTGCTTGCCTTCGGGTGACCTGTGCCCGGTGCGGCAGCCGTGGCGAAGATTGCCCGGCGGCACAATTTCAAGCGTCGTCTGTAGATAATGGCGGCAGATGTTCCGTCGTATGGAAGTCAAACGCGAATGACTCGCTATCCACGATTCTCCTGGTGGTTCCTGCTGGCAATGCTGCTTACGGCGGGTGGTTGTTTCGCATTGGGGCTTGATTACCTGTACGAACCGAACTGTGTAGAAAGCAGGTTCCAGGGTGTGTGTCCCGGAATGCTTCTGTGGTTCGGCCTGGGATCCGTCATGTCCATGCTGGCGATGGCCAAGTTTTTTGACGAAGCAATGCGGTACCTCGACAGCGTTTAGCCCGAAGCGCTCGAATGTTGGAAGCCGTGGGAACGCTTTTGGGACTGGTGCTGACTTGCCCGGCGTGCTGTCGGCAATACAAGGGCGAAGCTCGGGAGAATCAAACCGGTTCTGTGCCGTGCCAGTGGCAAGTCCCTCATTGGGAGCCAATTCCTGGGGGGTAGCGGCACCGTTTTGCATGGCAATCGGTTGTTTAGCAGTGTGTCGTGGGTACCACCATTGCTGCAGCTAGGCCTTGGGTAACACGCGTTTGCTGGAAGCTGGCCGGGAAACATATCGGCTATCGGGGACGCACCATCGCCACAGTGGTTCCGTGCTCTTGCTGATGCCGATGCGGCGTGAGGCGTCGGGGTGTTGGGGAGGTGCGGTTCCATCATCGCGGATGCAGATGCCGGCAGAATCGGTCACCAGGTCGGCGCCGTCGTAACTGCGGTCTATTCCCAGCGCCTGGCTCAATCGTCCCGGACCGCTGCAGAGCAGGCGATCATTGTCGATGCGGGTGCGCGCCGCGCGCATGCGCTCGAGGCCGGTCAGCGGCTGCAGGGCGCGGATAAGCACGCCGTTGCCGGCCAGGTCCCCACCGCAGACGGCGTTGCAGTTCCAGTGCAGGCCATAGATGAAATACACGTACAAATGTCCGGGTGGGCCAAACATGGTGGCGTTGCGCGCAGTCTTGCCACGGAAGGTATGCGCGGCCGGATCAAGGGCGCCGCAGTACGCCTCCACCTCGACGATGCGTCCACTGCGACCGTCGGCGGTCGCCAGTACCTTGTTGAGCAATTCGGGCGCCACCACGCGGGCATCGCGCTGGTAGAAGGCGCGCGGCAGTGGTGGGAGAAGTGCCTGTTCCTGGTCGGTCATGACCCGCATGGTGTTTTCAGGGGTAGCCCAGCATAAAGCGGGCAGCGTAAACGCCAAGTTGGGGGCGACGACGGGGAATCAAAACCGTGCGCAGCGGCTTGACGCGCGCACGGACCGGTCTCATTCCAGGCGCAGGCCACGCAGCCTCAGCGCATTGGCGACCACCGATACCGAGCTCAGGCTCATCGCCACGGCCGCGAGCATCGGCGACAGCAGCAGGCCGGTGAACGGGTACAGCACGCCGGCGGCGATCGGCACGCCCAGCGCGTTGTAGGCGAAGGCGAAGCCCAGGTTCTGGCGCATGTTGCGCACGGTGGCCTCGGAGATCGCCTTGGCCCGCAGGATGCCGCGCAGGTCGCCCTTGACCAGGGTGACTTGCGCGCTGGACATGGCCACGTCGGTGCCGGTGCCCATGGCGATGCCGACATCGGCCGCGGCCAGTGCCGGCGCGTCGTTGATGCCGTCACCGGCCATGGCCACGCGATGGCCTTCGGACTTCAGCTTCGCGACCAGCGCCAGCTTGTCGGCCGGTCGCACTTCTCCGTGTACTTCGTCGATACCCAGTTGCGCGGCCACCGATTGCGCAGTGGCGATGCCGTCGCCGCTGGCCATGACGATGCGCAGTCCGGCCTGGTGCAGGCTGGCAATCGCGGCAGGCGTGGTCGCCTTGATCGGGTCGGCAACCGCGACCAGTCCTGCAACCGCGCCATCCACCGCCAGGAACATCACGCTGGCGCCTTCGCCGCGCAGACGCTCGGCGGCTTCGCGCAGTGGCTGGACGTTGGCTCCGGTTTCCGCCATCAACACCGCGTTGCCGAGCGCCAGTGCATGGCCATCGACTTTCCCGCGCACGCCTATGCCACTGGCCGATTCAAATTCCTGCGCCGGCGACAGCACCAATCCACGCCGGCGCGCCTCGGCCACGATCGCCTGTGCCAGCGGATGCTCGCTGCCTGCATCCAGGCTGGCGGCCAGGCGCAGTGCTTCCTCATCGGAATAAGGTGCAAGGGCGGTCACCTCGCGAAACGCGGGGCGCCCCTCGGTGAGGGTTCCGGTCTTGTCGACGATCAGCGTATCGACCTTGCGCAGGGTCTCGATCGCCTCGGCATCGCGGAACAGCACGCCCACCTGCGCCGCGCGCCCGCTGGCGACCATGATCGACATCGGCGTGGCCAGGCCCAGCGCGCACGGGCAGGCGATGATCAGCACCGATACCGCGTTCAATACCGCGTAGGTCCATGACGGTTCGGGTCCGAACAGGCCCCAGCCGAGGAAGGTCAGCAGCGACGCTGCCAGCACTGACAGCACGAACCAGAAGGCGACCTTGTCGGCCATGCGCTGCATCGGTGCGCGCGAACGCTGGGCCTGCGCCACCAACTGCACGATCTGCGCCAGCATGCTGTCGCTGCCGACTTTCTCGGCGCGGATCACCAGGCTGCCGGAAGTGTTGAGGGTGGCGCCGATGATCTGGTCGCCCGGCGACTTTGCAAGCGGGAGGGGTTCACCGGTCAGCATCGATTCGTCGAGATGGGACTGGCCTTCCAGGACCACGCCATCGACCGGCACTTTTTCGCCGGGACGCACGCGCAGGCGATCACCGACGTGGACGTGTGACAGTTCGACGTCTTCCTCGCCGCCATCGTCGCGCAGGCGGCGGGCGGTTTTAGGGGCCAGGCCCAGCAGGCCCCTGATCGCGGCCGAGGTTTGCGAGCGCGCTTTGAGTTCCAGCAACTGGCCCAGCAAGGTCAGCGACACGATCATCGCCGCCGCTTCGAAGTAGACGCCAACGCGGCCGTGCTCGTGGAACGAAACCGGGAACCATTGCGGTGCCAGGGTGGCGACCAGACTGTAGCCGTAGGCCGCCAGCACGCCGGTGCCGATCAGGGTCCACATGTTGGGGCTGCGGTTGCGGATCGACTCCAGCCAGCGCACCAGGAACGGCCAACCGGCCCACAGCACCACCGGGGTGGCCATGGCCAGTTCCAGCCAGGTGCGCACCGCCGGCGACAGGGCATGCAGGGCGGGGCTCATGCCGGCCATGGCCAGGATCATGGTTGCCACGCTCAGGGGCAGGGTCCACCAGAAGCGATGGCGGAAATCGGTGAGTTCAGGGTTTTCTTCGTCGTCCAGGGAAGGCATCAATGGCTCAAGGGCCATGCCGCAGATCGGGCAGGAGCCGGGCGCGTCGCGGACGATTTCCGGATGCATCGGGCAGGTGTACTGGGTGCCGGCCGGCGCCGCGATGGGGTCAACTGCGGTTTCGTCGGCTGGATGCAGGTACTTGTGCGGATCGGCGATGAACTTGGTCCGGCAGCCGGCCGAACAGAAGTGGAAGTCATGGCCTTCGAATGGCGCGTGGTGCGCGGTGGTCGCCGGATCCACGGTCATGCCGCAGACCGGGTCGCGGGTCGGGTCGGGGTTGGTGGAGTCAGCACTCTGGCCGGCGCAGCAGGAAGGGGTTTCGCCGCCGTCAGTGGCGGGGTCCGGGTCGTGGATG
>JBDTPP010000117.1:0-9298 GCA_039932615.1 Pseudoxanthomonas sp. | reverse complement strand
GATGCCGAACTGCACGTTGGAGCCGCCGGTGTCGACGCCGATCTTGCGCAGCACCGCGATGGAAGCATCGCGCAGGCGCTGGTATTCCTTGTCGGTGAGGGTCTGCGCCGGTGCCACCGTTATCGAGTCGCCGGTGTGCACGCCCATCGGATCCAGGTTTTCGATCGAGCAGACGATGATGCAGTTGTCCGCGGTATCGCGGACCACTTCCATCTCGAATTCCTTCCAGCCCAGCACGGATTCCTCGACCAGTACTTCGCCGGTTGGCGATAGCTCCAGGCCGCGACCGACGATGTCGATGAGTTCCTCGCGGTTGTAGGCGATGCCGCCGCCGCTGCCACCCAGGGTGAAGCTGGGGCGGATGATGGTCGGATAGCCGACGCGGGTCTGGATATCCAGCGCCTGCTCAAGTGAACGCGCAACTTCCGCCTTGGGGCATTCCAGGCCGATCTCGCCCATGGCCACACGGAACAATTCCCGGTCTTCGGCCATCATGATCGCTTCGCGCTTGGCACCGATGAGCTCTACGCCGTATTTCTCCAGCACCCCGTTGTCAGCCAGGTCCAGTGCGCAGTTCAGCGCGGTCTGGCCGCCCATGGTCGGCAGCAATGCATCGGGTTTCTCCTTGGCAATGATCTTCTCGACCATCTGCCAGGTGATCGGCTCGATGTAGACCGCGTCGGCCATTTCGGGGTCGGTCATGATCGTGGCCGGATTGCTGTTGACCAGCACCACCCGGTAGCCCTCGTCGCGCAGCGCCTTGCACGCCTGCGCGCCCGAATAATCGAACTCGCAGGCCTGGCCGATGACGATGGGGCCGGCACCGATGATCAGGATGGTTTTCAGGTCAGTGCGCTTGGGCATCGAATCGCTATCCGTTTACTGTGGGGTTGTAGCCGTGCTTGCCTTGGGACCGATGTACTTGTCGAAGAAGGCGAGCATTCTTGTGTAGAGATTGACCTGGTTCTGAAGATCCTGGAAACCGTGCCCCTCCTTCTTCTCGATGACCACGTCATCTGGCTTCTTGCCTGCCTTGGCCAGTTGGGCAATCATGAAGTCGAGATTCTTGATCGGCACACGCTGGTCCTTCGCGCCTGCCACCAGCATGATCGGCACCTTGATGCGCTCGACGTTGTAGGCCGGCGACTGCGCCTGGCGTTCGGCCTTTGATACCGGGTAAACATCATTCAGGTAGCTTTGGCCTGCCTTGATCTCTGCGGTGTCGCTGTCGGTCTTCTGTATATCCAGGTCGTAGACACCTACATATCCAACCGTGCACTTGTAGAGGTCCGGTTCGCGTTCGACGCTCATAAGCGCCGCGTACCCGCCATACGACGCGCCATAGATGCAGATCCGGTTTTTGTCGGCTATTCCCTGGCTGATCGCCCACCTGACCGAATCGGTCAGGTCGTCCTGCATGGTCGTGCCCCACTTCCTGTAGCCGGCACGCTCGAATGCATTGCCATAACCCCCAGACCCGCGATAGTTGATCTGCAAGACCGCATAGCCCCGATTGGCAAGGAACTGTACTTCGGGATTGAATCGCCATTCGTCGCGAGGCCCATGCGGGCCACCGTGCGGATTGATGATGAGCGGCAGGTTCTTGCCGTCGCTGCCATTCGGGATGGTCAGGTAGCCATAAAGCATCAAGCCATCACGTGCCTTGACCTGTATGGGCTTCATATCAGACATTTCGGCAGGTTTGATCCAGTCGCGGCTCGCGGCGAGGAACTTGGCCTTGCCTGTCTGCCGGTCAAAGATGTAAGCCTCGCTTGGCGCGGAGGCACTGTATGCACGCAGGCCGATGTAGCGCCCGTCGCGGGTGGTATCCAGGAAGTCGACTACTTTGCCGGGGAATGCTTTGGCCAAGCCGGCATAGATCTTCGTTTCCGGATTTTCCGGCGCTATGAAGTCCCAGTACGGGACACCGTCTTCATAAAACACTGCGAGCAGGGTTTTTTCGTCGCTGCTCCATAGATAGCCGGAAGGACTGACGGTGGCATTCTCGGACAGCTGCTGTTCTTCCCGCGTCTCGATGTTCAGCAGGATGATCGATTCGGGCTTGCCGTCGACTCCCTTCGCTACGTAGACACGCTTGTTATCTGCAGCGAAGCCCAAAGGGCGATAAGTGGCTCCGCCTCGCTTGCTTTCGTGAACCTTGGTCCATTTATCGCCGTCACGGCGCAGGGTCAGTTCGCTGCCATCATCCATCGCTCCGGACACGTATCGCACGTTTCCATCATGGTCCAGAAGGAAGTCGCCATAGCGCACAGGCGCAGTGGCCAGCGTGGTCGTCTTTCCGGTATTCACGTTGAGCTTGAAAAGGAAGGCGCTCTCCACGGAACGCTGCACCAGTACCGTGTCTGGATCGTCAGGCGTCAGGTCGACAATCTGGAAGTAATTGCCGTTGGGAATATCAATGCGTCCGGTGCCATCTATATTTGACGCATACAGGTCGGCCTTGCCGGTTTCGAAATCGAATTTTCCGGTTTTGAAGCCGACACGGAACAGCAGGCGATTGTTGTTCGCCCATAGAACTTCGCGGAAATGACGGTTCTCGCCGTAGTCCCATTTGCCGACGACTTTCTGGTTGGATACATCGAGCACGGCAAGCACCGTGCGGTCGGCTTGCGGTACTGTCACGGCCATGTGCTTGCCGTCTGGCGACAACGTGATGCTCGAGAATTCGGGATCCTTGAAGAAATCCTCTATAGGCACTTCGCGTGACATCGCCTGCAAGGGCAACAGAAGTAGAGGCAGAAGCAGAAGCAGCGACAAGCGATTCAGCAATTTCATATGAAACTCCCCTTTTTATTCTCGAAATTCGGGCGTCAGAAGAGCCGCCATCCTTGCATCTGCCCGGCGAGGGCAACCATCCGTCAAAAAACATTCGGCGCACGTATTCAGGCAGGCTTGCCCATGGCGATGATGAACCTGTCGAACAACGGCGCCACATCACGCGGCCCCGGCGATGCTTCCGGATGGCCCTGGAACGAAAATGCGGGCACATCAGTCAGTTCGATGCCCTGGTTGCTGCCGTCGAACAATGACCGATGGGTCACACGGACGTTCCCGGGCAGACTGCTTTCGTCTATGGCGAATCCGTGGTTTTGCGAGGTGATCATCACTCGACCCGTTGCCAGATCCTGTACCGGATGGTTGGCGCCGTGGTGGCCGTGGGTCATCTTCAGCGTATTGCCGCCGACCGCGAGGGCCAGGATCTGGTGGCCGAGGCAGATACCGAAGAGCGGAATCTTGCCCGCGAGGAATTCCCGCGTCGCCGCGATCGCGTAGTCGCACGGTTCAGGATCACCGGGACCATTCGAAAGAAAGACGCCGTCGGGTTTCATCGCAAGAACATCTGCCGCCGAAGTCTGCGCCGGAACCACGGTCACCTCGCAACCACGCTCGGCCAGCATGCGCAGGATGTTGAGCTTCACCCCGAAGTCGTAGGCGACGACCTTGAAGCGGGGGCTGGCCGCAACGAATTCATTGCGGTCCAGGTCCAGTTGCCCTTCGTTCCACGGATAGATGTGCTGGGTGGAAACGACTTTCGCCAGGTCCATGCCTTTGAGGCCGGGGAACTTGCGTGCGGCTTGCAATGCTTTGTCGAGATCGATTTCACCGGCCATCAGCGCGCCGTTCTGGGCGCCGCGCTCGCGCAGGATGCGGGTCAGCTTGCGGGTGTCGATACCGGAGATGGCCACCACGCCACGTTGCGCCAGCCAGGCCGGCAAGGCTTGCTGGTTACGCCAACTGCTGGGCCGGCGTGGCACGTCGCGCACGATCAGGCCAGAGCACCAGACCTGACTTGCTTCGTCGTCCTGTGCGGTGCAGCCGGTGTTGCCGACGTGGGGATAGGTCAAGGTGACCAGCTGGCGCGCGTACGAGGGATCGGTAAGGATTTCCTGGTACCCGGTCATGGCGGTGTTGAATACCACCTCGCCTGCGGAAAGGCCGCTGGCGCCTACGGATTCACCCTCGAACACGGTGCCGTCTTCGAGGGCGAGAATTGCGGGTTGGGTCACTGGGTTCGCCTTGGGGTGAAGGAACCCTGCCCCACCAACTTGCGGCTGCAAGAAACCGCGAACTCGGTATTTCTCCGGTCCGGGGCGGTAGGTAACAGGCGAGCGAGAATTGTACGGAGGAGTGGGCTTCTATGCCAGCCGTTTCTACCCGCCGGCCTTCAGTCCAGCAAGTCGCGTATCTGGTAGGTGCCCGCGGGCTTGCCCGCAAGACGGCAGGCCGCATGCAGGGCGCCATGCGCAAATATGTCCCGATTGCCGGCCCGGTGGACCAGCTCCAGGCGCTCGCCGGGCCCGGTGAACTGCACGGTGTGCTCGCCGACGATGTCGCCGGCGCGCAGGCTGGCGTAGCTGACGCTGGCCCCGGCCGAAGTGGCCGCAGCGCCAAGCGTCAGCGCGGTACCCGAAGGTGCGTCCTTTTTCTGGCTGTGGTGGGATTCGACGATGTCCACGTCCCAACCCTTCAGTGCGGCGGCGGCGCGTTCCACCAGCTCGCTCAGCACCGCCACGCCCAGGCTGAAATTGGAGGCCCACAGCACCGGTATCCTGCCGGCCGCCGAATCCAGCGCGCCACGTTGCTGATCCGACAGTCCCGTGGTCCCCGATACCAGCGCCGCGCCGCGTGCCACGCACAACGCAAGCAGCGGATCGAAGGCCTCTGGCAGGCTGAAGTCGATGGCCACGTCGAAAGCAGGCACCCCGGACAGCTCGCTGGCGGCAAAGAAAGGCGTGCCGTCGATCACGCGCTGCGCCGGTGATCTGCGGGTGACTGCGGCCACGACCTGGCACACGGCCTGCTCGGGGCACAGGCGAATCAGGGCCTGGCCCATGCGGCCGGAGGCACCGTGGATCAGAAGTCGAATAGCAGCTGTCATTTGCTCAGGATACCGTCTGCACGCACTTTCAAAGAACCGGCCTGGAAATCCGCTTCATGCCCGCGTACAGAAGCATGTCAGCCGCGGTCATTGCGGATCAGGCGCCTCCCCTTCAGCGCCGAGTGTCCGGCGGGCGGCATCACTGGCCAGCACAGTATTCGGGCAGCGACCGATGACTTCCCCAGTCCGTCCAATCACCGAATGGTTGAACCGCCACCCGGCCACGTTGACCGGGAGCCCGAAGCACCAGGGGCTCAGGCGGCCGCAGTGTCCTTGCCGCGGGCGGCAATTTCGGCCTTCAGCAGCTTGCCAAGGATCTCCACCCCGGCCTGGATCTTGTCGGCGGTCACAGTGACAAAGGACAGCCGCAAAGTGTTTGGCTTGGGGTCGGTGGCGTAGAACGGTGCGCCCGGGACAAAGGCCACGTTCTGCTCGATGGCCTTGGCCAGCAACGCGTTGCTGTCGATGCCCTCGGGCAGGTCGACCCAGATGAACATGCCGCCTTCGGGCTGGTTCCAGCTCGCCTCACCGGGGAAGTACTTGTCCATGGCGGCCAGCATCAGCTCGCACTGGTGTGCGTACAGCGTGCGGATGGTCGGGATATGTGCGTCCAGGAAGCCGTCCTGCACTGCTTCGTAGACGATGCGTTGCGAGAACGAGGGGGTATGCAGATCGGCCGCCTGCTTGGCCTGCACCAGCTTGCCGAGCAGCTCTTCGGGCGCAACCACGTACCCCAGGCGCAGTCCCGGGGCCAGCACCTTTGAAAACGAACCCATGTAGATCACCTGGTCCGGCGCCATCGACAGCAGGCTGGGCAGGATATCGCCGCTGTAGCAGAGCTCGCCGTAGGGGTCGTCCTCGACCACTGGCACGCCCGCGGCAATGGCTTTTTCAAGCAGCGCCTCGCGGCGTTCCAGCGGCATGCGTCGGCCGGTGGGGTTCTGGAAGTTGGGCAGGCAGTACATGAAGCGTGCGCCGGCAAGCTGTTCGGGCGTCAATGCGTCGGTGACGATGCCCTGCGCGTCGGTTTCCATGGCGCAGAACGATGGCTGGAACAGCGAGAACGCCTGCAGCGCGCCCAGGTAGCTTGGCGTTTCCACCAGCACCTTGCTGCCTTCGTCGATCAGGACCTTGCCCAGCAGGTCCAGGCCCTGCTGCGAGCCGGTGGTGATCAGCACCTGGCTGGGCCTGATCGTGGCGCCGTTCTTGCTCAGGCGACGGGCGACCCACTCGCGCAGAGGGGTGTAGCCCTCGGTAGGCCCGTATTGCAATGCTGCCTGCGGGGCTTCGTCCAACACCTTGGTGCAGGCCCAGCGCATGCGCTCGATGGGGAAAGTATCGGGGGATGGCAGACCGCCGGCGAAGGAAATCACTTCAGGGCGTTCAGTCACTTTCAGGATTTCACGAATCGCCGAGCTGGTCATGCCCCGCGCGCGCCTGGATATCTGGATGGGAGTCGTCATGGGCCAAGTTTAACGGTTTAGCCATCGCAAGCCGAGTCACCGCGCGGGGACGTGCTGACAGCCCGGCAAGCAAGCTCGAGGCGCGCGAATCAACCGTCTTGCCTGCCCAGCCACTCGATCAGGTCCGCATTGACCGGGCCGGGCTTCTCGCGATGCAGGAAGTGCCCTGCCCCTTCAACAACGCCCCATTCATAGGGGCCGGCGAAAAGATCGCGTTGCCGCGGCAGCATTTCCTTGCGCATGTCGCATGATCCGCACAGCACACGCGTGGGTACGGTGATGGGGTCCGACAGTCGCGCGGTGACGTGGGCAAGCGCGGGATTGGCCTTGCGTGGATTGAGCATTGCGCGGTAGTACGCCAGTGCGGCGACCATCGCACCTGGCTGTGCCAGCATCTGCTTGACCTGGGCGACGTGGGCCCGGTCGCGGTAAGCCGGCGACCACAGCCTCCAGAGGAATTCCATGAAGGCGTAATCATTTGCCCGGCACAGGCGTTCAGGCAACCACGGCAGCTGGAACAGGAACCAATGGAAGGAACGCAGGATGTGTTTCGGCGATGTCTTCAGGGTGCGGCGTACTTCCACGGGATGCGGTACGGCCAGGATCGCCGCACGCTGGATTGATCCCGGGTAAGCAGCCAATACGGCGTAAGCGATGGCCGCGCCCCAGTCCTGGCCAACCAGCAAACACGGCTTGCCGTCGTTCAAGCCGTCGACCAGGCATTTGATGTCCGTGGCCAGCGTCGCGAGATCGAAATAACCGTGTTCCGGCACTTCGGTGGGCGGGTATCCGCGCAGGAAAGGCGCGACTACCCTGTAACCGGCTTGCGCCAGCACCGGCATCTGCTGCTCCCAGGTGCAGGCGTTATCGGGAAATCCATGCAGCAACAGCAGCAATGGACCTTCGCCCATTTCCAGATAGGAAAAGCGAAGGCCATTGGCAATGATCTCCCCACTGTGCATGCCTCGATTGTGGCATGCCCCTGACGCGGTTATGCAGAGGTCTTGAGTACGCGACCAATCCCACTGTTGTCGATTTCGCTTGCGGCGGCGAACAGTGACTCTGCCTGCGTATCGGTATCGAAACCGATCCTGAAATGCACTTCACCTGCAGGGGTGCGTGAGGAATGGATCGACGACAGACTCACGCCATGTCGTTCGAATACATCAAGCAAGGATCGCAGCGAGCCCGCGCGGTCCTGTGGCAGGTGGATGCTGAGGGTCCTGGTTTCAGTCATGTCGGCCAGCAGGTAGCCAATCCGCTCGAAGCGGTAGTTGCCATCAGCCAGCTCGCTGCTGCTCAGCGCGGCCTGATTGGCCTGCATGAACTCCTGGCGGAACGCGGAGCGCGAGGTTTCATCACCGCGACTGACCTGTGCATGCAGTAGTGACAGCTGCTTCACCAGGGCTTCCAGCATTTTCGCCACGTAAGGATTGCCGAACTGGATGTCTTCGTAGATGGCCGGATTCATTGACAGGATCCGCGCCATGATGGCCGTGTCCATTTCGAAGGATGCCGAGCGGTAGGGCATCAGTTCGCCCAGCTTGCCGAGCTGCGGCGCGTACTCGCGCAATACGCAGGCCTGTGCCAGGTGGGTTGCGTGGACCATCGCCTGGACCACGGCCATCACCTGGTCATGATGTTCCGGCGTGCTGCGCACGCACTCTGCTTCCAGTGCCTGCAGCAGTTGCTGCACCCAGTCGCGCCATGACACCAGACGCGCCTCGCAGACCACCATGACCCGCCCTTTCAACGTCGGCGCCTTGGGTGGCGCAGTCATCGGGTGCAGGCCGACCACCTCGGCCATGGATGCGAGCATGGCGCTGACCGGTTCGGCCTTGATCGAGGTCACGTCCAGCCACAACTGGCGCGCTTCAAGGCCGGCAGCAATGCGTACGTAGTCCCCAATCACGGCCGCGGTGTGGCGGATGGGCGTGGCGAAGACCAGCACGTCGGCGCGGTCAATCAACTCGCGCTCGGTGATGGAACCTGCATCTGCAGGATCGCGCCCAATGACCTGCAAGCCCATGCGGGTGGCGAAAAACTCGCCCAGCCAACGCCCATAGGCACCCTGGCTGCCGACGATGCCGATGACCGGTCCGGTTTTCAAGCGCAGGTGCTCTCTGGCAAGCGAAAGATCAATTGTAGGGCACGCTGCAGTTCTCGCTGGCGTTGAGGACAGACGCGCTCCACAGGTGCGGGGTTTAACGCTACGCTGACCCGCCTCCCATCCCCGCGATGATCTTCACCTCATGAAAATTGCAGAACAGATCGTGCTCGTCACCGGCGGCGGCAGAGGCTTGGGCCATGCCATCGTCCGCGCCTTCGCCCAGCAGGGCGCCCGGGTCGTCATCAATTACCTCCGCAGCCGTGACCCGGCGGAGGCGCTGGTGCAGGAATTTGGCGCCGATCGGACCATCGCCTTGCAAGCCGATGTAGTCGACCCGGTTCAAGTCGGCGCCATGTTTGCTGCGGCACGTGCGCATTTCGGCGCGCCAGTCACCACCGTGGTCAACAATGCGCTGGCCGATTTCCGCTTCAATGGCGATGCGCGGGCAAGCGCTTCGGATATTGGCTGGGAGGCATTCTCCGCACAGTTCGCGGTCAGCGTACGCGGCGCCCTGAACACCATGCAGGCGGCCCTGCCCGGCATGCGTGAACTGCATTTCGGACGCCTGATCAATATCGGCACCAACCTGTTCCAGAACCCGGTGGTGCCGTACCACGACTACACCGCGGCCAAGGCAGCGCTGCTGTCGCTGACCCGTACCGCCGCAGCCGACCTGGGGCCCGATGGAATCACCGTGAACATGCTGTCCGGTGGCCTGCTGCGCAGCACCGACGCCAGCGCCGCAACACCCGATGCGGTGTTCGACTATATCGCTGCGGCGACGCCGTTGCGCAGCGTCACCACGCCGGAAGAATTTGCCGATGC
>JBDTPP010000116.1:0-9338 GCA_039932615.1 Pseudoxanthomonas sp. | reverse complement strand
GCGAAGTACAAGGCGATTGGTGAAAGCGACCGGATGACGTTGCGGTTTGTGAAGCCGCGCCGCGACTGACCCGCACCTGCGAGGTTGTTACTGCCGCCACCGCGGCCCGAGAATCTCCGGGCCGCGGTGGCGTTTTCGCCTGATCACCCCATGCTCATCGCCCTCAACAAACCCTTCAACGTCCTCTGCCAGTTTACCGATCGCAGCGTTCCGCCGCGGCGAACGCTGGCGGAGTTTGGATTGCCTGCCAACGTCTATGCCGCCGGCAGGCTGGACTACGACAGCGAAGGGCTGTTGCTGCTGACCGATGACGGCGTGCTGGCGAACCGGATCACCGATCCGCGCCACAAGCAGGCCAAGACCTACTGGGTGCAGGTGGAAGGAGAACCCCGGCCGGAGCAACTCTCGGCGCTGCGCCAGGGTGTGGTGTTGAACGATGGGATCACCTTGCGGGCGCAAGCGCGTGCCATGGAATCCGCACCTTCACTATGGCCGCGCGATCCGCCGGTGCGTTTCCGCAAGAACGTGCCGGATGCGTGGATCGAACTGACGATCAGCGAAGGCCGCAACCGCCAGGTGCGGCGCATGACTGCAGCGATAGGCTTGCCAACGCTGCGGTTGGTGCGGGTTTCAGTGGGCAAATATAGGCTGGGCGAACTGATGCCGGGCCAATGGTCGCTTCTGTCTCCCAAGGAGACTTCCTTCGGGGCGTAGGAGCGGGCCTTGCCCGCGATGCCCTTCGTATTCCATCGAAAGCATCCGAGCAAGCTCGGATCTACAAAGCAGGGACGGAAGCATCGCGGGCAAGGCCCGCTCCTACAGTACGGGTCACGCCTCGGCGGAAGAGGTCGTGGTCTTGCGCGACCGCGGCGCACGCGTGGATGCGGTCGTGGTCTTGCGTGCCTTGCCCGTTCCATTCACGCGTTTGGCTTCGATACGCTTCGAACGTCCTTCGATCGGCGCGTTCAATGCCTCCTGCTTGCGTTTGCGGTGCGCGGCGTAAGCCAGCACGCCGACGCCGAGCGCCGCGGCCACCGCGACGACCGGATTGCGGCGGACGAACTTCACCGCCACGCGGCCGCCGGTCTTCACCGCGCCCATGGCCGCGCCGGTCTGCAGCAGCTTGGCCGCGCTAGGACCCACGTGCTTGAGGCTGGTGCCGGCCTGGCTGACCAGGTCCATGGCGCGGTCGGTGATGATGGTGAGCTTGCTCATGCGGGTTGCTCCATGGAGTGCGTGATTAGGATTGCAGTGTCCGCTGGCGGATGTTCAGGGCATGTTAGCGGGAGCCTTCCTGCCCTACCCTCCGCTGAACATGCCGCCTCAGGTGCCGCGCGGTTTCGCCCGATGCGTGGCTGTCGCACTCCAGGGATCATCCGGCCACGGATGCCGCGGATACCTTCCCTTCATTTCCTTCTTCACTTCCGGATAGGTCCGTTCCCAGAAACCACGCAAGTCCTGGGTGACCTGCAGGGGTTTTCCGCCGGGCGAGAGCAGGTGCAGGACCACGGCAATGCGGCCGTCAGCGACGAGCGGCGTATCGGCCAGGCCGAACAATTCCTGCAGCTTCACCGCCAGCACCGGCGCCTGTCCGTGTGTGTATTCGATGCGCCGCTCCATGCCCGAAGGCACTACGATGCGCACCGGCACCAGCTGATCAATGCGTTGGCGTTGCGACCATTCCATGCGCGACTTGAGCGCTTCGGCCAGCTCGTCCTCGCCCAGGGCGTCGAGGCGGGTCTTGCCGGCGAAGGCGGGTTGCAGCCACTCGGTCAGCGAAGCGAGCAAGGCTTCATCCGACAGATCCGGAAATCCGGCTTCCGGAAACCACTCGTGCAGACAGCGCACGCGTTCGCGCCATTGCCGCAGCGAATCGCTCCATGGCAGCGATTCCAGACCGAGTTCGCGCACGGCGTCGGTCAGTGCGGCCGCTGCGTGCTGCGGATCCACGCGGCCAGCGGGCCTGGTTTCCAGCACGATCTGGTCGAAACGGGTTTCCCGTTGCGCCGACAGCGCGCGCCGCCCCGCGTCCCAGCGCACCACGTCTTCGCTGGTGAAGCGCTCGGCGAAATCCTGGCGCAGGCGCGCTTCATCCGCCGGCGCAGCGCGCAGGATCAGGGCGTCCTTGGCTTCATGACGCAATTCGGCCACCACGATCCAGGGTTCGCCGAACATCGCGCTGTCGTCGAAGATCCGCGCCATGCGTCCGTTGGCGAGCTGGTAACGGCGCTGGTCGGTGGGATGTTGATGGGCGATGCGATCGGGGAAGGCATGCGCCAGCAAGTCGCCGAGACGGTGCGCCTCGATTTCGCGTGGCGGCGTGGCATCGATGCGCAAACGGCGCCGCCATTGCTTCGCAGCCGCATCGATCGTCGCGAGCCCGGAACCATGCGCATCGCCGGCGACACGGCCCTGGCGGAACGTGGCCAATGCACGCCAGCGCGCCGCGAGTTCATCGCCGCCGCTGCGCAGCGGATCGCGGGCTTCGACCAGTGCCGCAAGATCGCAGGCGAGTGCGCGGTCTTCCTCGGCTCGCGCCGACAGCAGCATCGCCGCCAGGCGCGGGTGCGTGCCGAGCGTGAGCATGCGCTTGCCCAGCGCGGTGATGGAATTCAAATCGCCGAGCGCGCCCAGCCGGCGCAGCAGGTCCCGCGCCGCTGACAATGCACCGGCCGGCGGCGGGTCGACGAAACGCAGCGCGTCGCTGCCCCAGGCGCCTAGCTCCAGCGCAAGGGAAGCGAGCTCGACCTGGCCGATTTCCGCACGTCGCTGCGGTTCCAGCCGTTGCGATTGCGGCCACAGGCGGTAGGCCCAGCCTTCGGCGACGCGGCCGGCACGGCCCGCGCGCTGGTCGGCGGAGGCCTGGGAAATGTTGACGATCTCCAGTCGCGCGAACCCGCTGTTGGGGTCGTAACGCGGCTCGCGCGCCTGGCCGCTGTCGATGACCACGCGCACTCCCGGCAAGGTGACCGAGGATTCAGCGACATTGGTGGCCAGCACGATGCGGCGTCGACCCTGCGGATCGGGCTGCAGGGCGGCGGATTGCTGTTCCATCGACAGTTCGCCGTGCAGTGGCAGGACCCTGACGCCTTCCCTGGCGATCGAAGCGACCTCGCCAAGGGCGCGCTCGACACGCACGATCTCGCGCTGCCCAGGCAGGAACACCAGTACATCGCCAGGATGCTTGTGCAGGATCTCTTCAATGGCACGTCGCGCCTGTGATTCAAGCGACTCGTCGCGACGGCCGCTGAAGTGGGAGATCGTCACCGGGTAGCTGCGACCTTCGCTGGCCAGGCGCGGCGCATCCAGGAACCGCGCCAGCTTCTCGCCGTCCAGCGTGGCCGACATCACCACGATGCGCAGCTCCTCGCGCAACTGCGACTGCACATCCAGGGCCAGCGCCAGGCCGAGATCGCCGGCCAGATGCCGCTCGTGGAATTCATCGAACAACAACGCGCCCACTGCTTCCAACATCGGGTCGTCCTGCAGCATGCGGGTGAGGATGCCCTCGGTGACAACTTCTATCCGGGTGCGCGCGGAGACCTTGTTCTCGAAACGGATCCGGTAGCCGACGGTGTCGCCCACGGACTCGCCCAGCTGCTCGGCCATGAAACCGGCCGCGGCACGCGCGGCGACCCGACGCGGTTCGAGCATGATGATCTTGCGCCCCGCCAGCCAGGCTTCGTCCAGCAGCGCCAGCGGCACCTGCGTGGTCTTGCCGGCACCCGGTGGCGCTTCCAGCACCAGGCGCGTATGCGCCTGCAGATTGCGCTTTATCTCCGGCAGCAGCGGAGTGATCGGGAATTCGGGCGGCGACATGCCGCAAGGATACGGTGGGAGCGCCATCCTGGCGCGAGCTGCGGCTCGGGTCCTTTGCACCAGATCAAGAGCTCGCGGCTGGAAGCCGCTCCCACGATAGAATCACCCCATGCAACTGATCGACATCGGCGCCAACCTCACCCACGACAGCTTCGACTCCGATCGCGACGCGGTCCTGCAACGCGCCCGCGAGGCCGGCATCGTGCAGATGCTGGTCACCGGTGCCAGCCGCGAACATTCACCGAAGGCGCTGGCGCTGGCCCAGGCCCATCCCGGGTTCCTGTTTGCCACCGCTGGCGTGCATCCGCATCACGCGGTGGAATACACCGACGAATGCGATGCCGAAATGCGCGCCCTGCACGCGCATCCGGAAGTGCTGGCGGTGGGCGAATGCGGCCTGGATTATTTCCGCGACTTCTCGCCACGTCCGGCGCAACGGCGCGCGTTTGAACGCCAGTTGCAGATATCGGTGGACCTTGCGGTCGACGGGGTAGGCAAGCCGTTGTTCCTGCACCAGCGTGAGGCCCATGACGATTTCATCGGCATCATGAAGGAGTACGAGGGACGCATCGGGCCCGCCGTGGTCCATTGCTTCACCGGCACGCGCAAGGAACTGTTCGACTGCCTGGACCGCGACTGGCATATCGGCATCACCGGCTGGCTGTGCGACGAGCGTCGCGGCCGGCACCTGCGCGAGCTGGTGCCGCACATTCCCGCCAACCGGCTGATGATCGAGACCGACTCGCCCTACCTGCTGCCGCGCACGGTCAAGCCGCAGCCCTCGCACCGACGCAACGAGCCGATGTACCTGGCGCATATCGTGGAAGAGCTCGCACGTGATCGCGGCGAGGCGACCGAGGCCACCGCCAGGAGCACCGCCGACACAGCACGCGCCTTCTTCCGCATGCGTCGCGGTACCGGAACGACGGCGGCCGTCGTCACCTGACTTAGTAAACTTGTCAGTACACTGTGGCGCCAATCGCGCCACCCCCCATCGGAATGTATACATGACCCTGCCGCGCAGCTCGCTCGCCGTATTTGCCGGACTGACCCTGGTGCTTGCTTCCTGCGGCAAGGGCACCGAACCGGAGGGCGCCGAGGCCGCCGCTTCTTCTTTGGCAGTGACCCTGGTGCCGGCCACGACCGAGCGGATCCAGCGCAGCGTGGTCGCCGCCGGCCCGGTCTCGGCCTACGAGGAAATGCAGCTGGGGGTGGAAATCAGCGGTGCACGGGTCACCGCGCTCAACGTCGATGTCGGCCAGGCCGTGCGCCGCGGACAGGTGTTGCTGGAACTGGACCACCGCACCCTGGACAGCGAACTTGCGCAGGCCCAGGCCGCGCTGCGCGAGGCCGATGCTTCGGTGGCGCTGGCCACCGCCAGTTACAACCGCGGCAGCCCGCTGGCGAAGGAACAGTTGATCAGCGCCAGCCAGCTGGACGAATTGCGGGCCAACAAGACCCAATCCGAAGCACGCCGCAGCACCGCGCGCGCGCAACGCGATGCCGCCCAGCTGCGCCGCGATTTCGCCGAACTGCGCGCGCCCGCCGACGGCATCATTTCCAAGCGCCTGGTGCAGCCGGGCCAGGTGGTCGCCGCCGGTACCGAACTGCTGCGCCTGATTCGTGAGGGTCGCCTGGAGTGGCGCGCCGAACTGCCGGAAGCCGAGCTGTCCCGCATCGCACCGGGCGCGATCGTGTCGCTGCCCGCCGCCGATGGCAGCACGGTCGAGGGCGTGATCCGCGCGGTCAGCCCCGGCGTGGACAGCGACACCCGCACCGGCACGATCTACGCCGACCTGCCGCAACCCGGTGCGCTGAAGATCGGCAGCTACGTCGAAGGCCGCATCGTTACCGGCGCCGGCGATGCACTGATGGTGCCGGTGGCTTCGGTGGTGCAGCGCGACGGCATCGCCTATGTGTTCACCGTTGACGCGAAGAAGGCGGTACGTCGGGTGCGTGTGCGCACCGGCACCAGCACCGGGGGCCGCATCGAGATCGTGCACGGCCTGCAGCCGGGTACGCAGGTGGTCGAACAGGGCGCGGGCTTCCTGGGTGATGGCGATGTCGTGCGCGTGGTCGCGTCAGCGCCACCGGCCAGCGCGAAGCCGGCGCCATGAACTTCTCCGCCTGGGCGATCAACCGGCCGTTGCCGGCGATCATGGTGTTCGTGGTCCTGTGCGTGGCGGGGCTGTGGGGTTTCCACAAGCTGCCGGTCGCGCGTTTCCCGGACGTCGCTTTTCCCATGACCACGGTCACCATCACCCAGCCGGGCGCCTCGCCCAGCCAGTTGGAAACCGAGGTCACGCGCCGGGTCGAGGACTCGGTGGCGACCATTCCCAACATCAAGCGGGTGATCTCCTCGGTCAGCGAGGGCGTCAGCACCACCACCATCGAGTTCGTGCTTGATACCGACCTGGCCACCGCGCTGGATGACACCCGCGACGCAGTCACCCGCATCCGCACCGACCTGCCGCAGGACATCCAGGAGCCGGTGGTGTCGAAGGTGGACATCGGCGGGTCGCTGATGACCTATGCCGTCGTCGCCCCCGCGCTGTCGCCAGACGAGCTGAGCTGGCTGGTCGATCGCGAAATCAGCAAGGCGATGTATGGCGTGCCCGGCGTGGCGGTGGTCAAGCGCGTGGGCGGCATCGAGCGGCAGGTTCGCGTGGACCTGGATCCGAATGCCCTGCAGGCGCTGGGCGTGACCGCGGGGGATGTCTCGCAGCAACTGGCGCGCATCCAGGTCGAACGCGCCGGCGGCAAGGCCGAACAGGACGGCAACCAGCAGGTCATCCGCACCCTCGGTACGGTGGCCAGCGTCGCCGCGTTGCGCGAATACTCGATCAGCCTGCCGGATGGGCGCGCGGTGCGTCTGTCGGCGGTGGCCTCGATCACCGACGGCGCCGCCGACCCGACCCAGGTCGCGTTGCTCGATGGCAAGCCGGTGGTCGCGTTCTCGCTTTCGCGCACCCGTGGGTCCAGCGAAATCGATGTGGCCAAAGGCGTCGAGGCGGCGCTGGAAACCCTGAAGGCCGCGCACCCGGGCGTGCAGTTCAACCTGGTTACCACGGTGATCGACGAGACCCTTCGCTCCTACGAATCATCGATGACCATGCTGTGGGAGGGCGCGCTGCTGGCGCTGCTGGTGGTCTGGCTGTTCCTGCGCGATTGGCGGGCGACGTGGGTGTCGGCAGTGGCGCTGCCGCTGTCGATCATCCCCACGTTTGCGGTGATGCACTGGTTCGGCTTCAGCCTCAACATCATCACCCTGCTGGCGCTCAGCGTGGTGGTCGGCATTTTGGTCGACGATGCCATCGTCGAGATCGAGAACATCGTGCGCCACCTGCGCATGGGCAAGCCGCCACTGGAGGCCGCGCGCGATGCGGCCGCGGAGATTGGTACGGCGGTGATCGCCACTTCGCTGACCCTGGCCGCGGTGTTCGTGCCGGTGGCGTTCATGCCCGGCATCGCCGGCAAGTTCTTCCGCGAATTCGGCTGGACCGCGGCCACGGCGGTTTTGTTCTCGCTGCTGGTCGCGCGACTGCTGACGCCGATGATGGCGGCTTATGTGCTGAAGGCACAGCCGGAAACACATCGCGAATCGAAGTTGATGACCTGGTACCTGGGCTGGGTGGATGCGGCCCTGCGCCACCGCGCACGCACCCTGTGGATCGCGACCGGATTGTTCGTCGCTTCGCTGGCAATCGTGCCGCTGATCCCGACCACCTTCATTCCCTTCTCGGACCTGGGCCGCAGCAACCTCAATCTGGAACTGCCGCCCGGGACCACGCTGCAGGAGACCACCGCCCTCAGTGAACAAGCGCGTGCGCTGCTGCAGGGCATCCCCGAACTCAAGCAGGTCTATACCACCGTGGGCAGCGTGCTGGACCTGGGTGATCCCGGCAAGGCCGGAGTCGGCGAACCACGCAAATCCACGCTGATCCTGGACTGGGGCAAGGCCGACGACCGCGACCGCGACCAGAAGAGCCTGGAGCGCCTGGCCCGTTCCAGGCTGGCCGCGCTGCCCGGCGTACGTGTCAGCTACCTGAGCTCGGAACCTGGCGAGCAGATGCAACTGGTCCTGGCCGGCGATGACCCGCAACGCCTGCAGGAAGCGGCGACCGCGCTGGATCGCGACCTGCGCACGATCAAGGGACTGGGCAGCGTCACTTCCAGCGCGTCGCTGCTGCGGCCGGAAATCGTGATCACCCCCGACTCGGCGCGCGCCGCCGACCTGGGCGTGGCCACCGCCGACATTGCCGAGGCCGCGCGCATTGCCACCTCCGGCGACTACGTGCAGCGGCTGGCCAAGTTGAACCTGCCCGAACGGCAGATCCCGATCCGGGTCGGCTTCGCCGAATCCATGCTGTCGCAGGCCGCGCTGATCGGGCAACTGCGCGTGCGTGGCAAGAATGGCCCCGTGCCGATAGCCGCGGTGGCCGATATCCGCGATGGCAGCGGGCCTTCGCAGATCTCGCGCTACCAGCGCCAGCGCAACGTCACCTTCAGCGCCGAACTCAACGGCCGCCCGCTGGGTGAGGTGATGAAGGAGGTGCAGGCGCTGCCTTCATTGGAGAAACTGCCCGACGGGGTCAGCTTCCTCAATACCGGCGATGCGGAAGTCTTCGTGGAATTGTTCGTCGGCTTTGCCATTGCCATGGCCGCCGGCCTGGTCTGCATCTACATGGTGCTGTTGCTGCTGTTCAACCACGCGCTGATGCCGCTGACCATCCTGACCGCGGTGCCGCTGTGCGCCGGTGGCGCATTCGGGGCGCTGCTGCTGACCCAGAACCTGCTCTCGCTGCCGGCCTTGATCGGGCTGCTGATGCTGATCGGCATCGCCAGCAAGAATTCAATCCTGCTGGTCGACTACGCGGTGATCGCCGAGGACGAACATGGCCTGAGCCAGCATGACGCGCTGGTCGACGCCTGCCGCAAGCGCGCGCAGCCGGTGATCATGACCACCCTGGCGATGGGCGCGGGCATGATGCCGATCGCGCTCGGCTGGGCCGGCGACTCCAGCTTCCGTGCGCCCATGGCAATCGCGGTGATCGGCGGGCTCATCACTTCGACCCTGCTCAGCCTGATCGTGATCCCGGCGGCGTTCACCGTGGTCGAGGATCTCGGTGACTGGTTCGCGCGACGTTTCCACAAGAAGGTGCCGGCGACGGCCTAGCTGACGGCGCGGTCTTCCTGCTTGGCCTTTTCCATGGCTTCGGGCTCCAGTTCCTCTGCGCTGCGGTTGAGGTGGACGAACACGCCCCACGCCACCAGCAGCAACGCGGCCGAACCACCGATGGCTGCCACGTAGGGCAGTTGGGTCGGATCCCGATGCATGATTTCGAAAGCCGCCACCAGCGTCTCGATCGCCAGCGCCACGACTATCACCACCAGGAACCGCGACAGGTAGCGGCGCACGCGGGTGGGGCCGCTGACCTTGACGTCACGCAGGATCTCTTCCTCGAAGATGGTCTGCGACAGCCCCAGCGCGACCAGGCCGATGGTCAGCATGCCGATGC
>JBDTPP010000115.1:0-9911 GCA_039932615.1 Pseudoxanthomonas sp. | reverse complement strand
GCGGCGCGCGCATCCACATGAAAGGCAACGACGTCTTCAAGTACGCGGTCAAGGCACTGGACAGCGTGGTCGATGAAACGCTCGATGCCAATGGCCTGGGCAAGCAGGACCTGGACTGGTTGATTCCGCACCAGGCCAACCTGCGCATCATCGAGGCCACGGCCAAGCGCCTCGACATGCCGATGGATCGCGTCATCGTCACCGTCGACCGCCACGGCAACACCTCTTCGGCTTCGGTGCCGCTGGCATTGGACGCCGCAGTGCGCTCGGGTCGCGTGCAGCGTGGCCAATTGCTGCTGCTGGAGGCCTTTGGCGGCGGTTTCACCTGGGGCTCGGCGCTGCTGCGCTATTGAGACTTGCGTGCTTCCCTGATCCGCGAAACATCGTTTCCGCGAAAGTTCGTGGCCTGCACGATACGCACCGGTACAGACGATGTGGGCCGTTCGCCCTTATGATGCGCGCCGACCCCCACGGGATTGGCCTGTGACTTCACGACTTCGTACCGACCCAGCGCTGGCTTTTGTTTTCCCCGGTCAGGGCTCGCAATCGCTTGCGATGCTTGCCGACCTTGCGGAGCTGCATCCCGTCGTCCGCGAAACTTTCGTCGAAGCCTCCGATGGCGCCGGCGTGGACCTGTGGGCGTTGTCGCAAGGTGGTCCGGAAGAGATGCTCAATCGCACCGAATACACCCAGCCTGCGTTGCTCGCGGCGGGGGTTGCGGTATGGCGCGCGTGGCGGCACCAGGGCGGATCGCTTCCTTCCGTATTGGCCGGCCATAGCCTGGGCGAATACTCTGCGCTGGTCGCGGCGGGTGCGCTGTCTCTCCACGAAGGCGCGCACCTGGTGCGTTTGCGCGGCCAGTTGATGCAGGACGCCGCACCGGCTGGCGTGGGCGCGATGGCGGCGGTAATCGGCGCCGATGACGAGCTGGTCGCAGAAGTCTGTGTGCAGGCCTCGGGTAGCCAGGTCGTGGTGCCCGCCAATTACAATTCGCCGGGACAGATCGTGATCGGTGGCAACACGGAGGCGGTTGATCGGGCCATCGCTCTGCTCACCGAGCGCGGCGTGCGCAAGGTGGTGAAGCTGGCGGTGAGCGTGCCCTCGCACACGCCGTTGATGCGCGAAGCCGCCAACCGGCTGGCTGAAACCATGCGCGGCATGTCCTGGCAACGTCCATCGATTCCGGTGGTGCAGAACGTCGATGCTCGGGTCCATGAAGGGATCGACGACATCCGCGATGCCCTGGTGCGACAGTTGTACCTGCCGGTGCGCTGGACAGACTGCATCCTGGCCTTGAAGGCGAAAGGCGCAACCCGTATCGCCGAATGCGGTCCCGGCAAGGTCCTGGCCGGTCTGGTCAAACGCATCGACAAGTCACTTGAAGCAAGATCGCTTGCCACGCCGGGCGATTTCCAATCCGCGATCGAAGAGTGGAAACAGGCATGAGCGACACGCAATTGTTGAAGGGCGAGATCGTGCTGGTCACCGGCGCCAGCCGCGGCATTGGTGCAGCCATCGCCGATGAACTGGCTGCGCAAGGCGCCACCGTGATCGGTACAGCGACTTCCGAATCGGGTGCCCAATCCATCGGCGAGCGTCTCGCTGCCCATGGCGGCCATGGCCGTGCATTGAATGTCACCGATGCGGCTGCGGTGGAATCGTTGATTGATTCCATCGGCAAGCAATTCGGCGCCGTAAGCATACTGGTCAACAACGCCGGCATCACCCGCGACAACTTGCTGATGCGGATGAAGGAAGAGGACTGGCAGGCGATTCTCGACACCAACCTGACCAGTGTCTATCGCACTTCGAAGGCGGTGATGCGCGGCATGATGAAGGCGCGCAAGGGCCGGATCATCAACATCGCCTCGGTGATTGGGGTGACCGGCAACGCGGGGCAGGCCAACTATGCCGCGGCCAAGGCTGGCATCATCGCGTTTTCCAAGTCGCTGGCCAAGGAAATCGGCAGCCGCGGCGTCACCGTAAACGTGGTCGCGCCCGGCTTCATCGACACCGACATGACCAAGGCGATGCCGGAAGATGCCAAGACCGCACTGATGGGCCAGATTGCGCTGGGACGCCTGGGCGATCCTGCGGATATCGCCCGCGCGGTCGCATTCCTGGCGGGCCCTTCGGCCAGCTATATCACCGGCGAAACCCTGCATGTGAATGGCGGCATGTACATGCCCTAGCACGATTGTGCTGTAAGTGTTTGATTAAGCGATGATTGCCGGATCGTGCACCGACTCCCCGGTTTCCACTAAACTACTCCCCGTTCACTCAACTCCGTCTGGAGCCATAACCAATGAGCAGCATCGAAGAACGCGTCAAGAAGATCGTTGTAGAACAACTTGGCGTCAAAGAAGAAGAAGTCACCACCAGCGCGTCATTCGTCGATGACCTCGGCGCCGATTCGCTCGACACTGTCGAGCTGGTGATGGCCCTGGAAGAAGAGTTCGAGTGCGAAATCCCGGATGAAGATGCCGAGAAGATCACCTCGGTGCAGCAGGCCATCGATTACGTCAAGGCCCACGTCAAGGCGTAAGACCCTGGTTTCGATGAGTCGTGCCGGGGCCGCGGATGCGGCCCCGCGCATATGTGGCATGTCAATGCGCCCGCGCAGGGTGCAACAAGTGGGAGCAATCTTATGAGCCAGCGGCGTGTAGTGATCACCGGCATGGGCATGATCTCGCCCTTGGGCAACGACCTGGCCAGCAGTTGGGATGCCATCGCCAATGGCCGTTCGGGCCTGGGGCCGATCACCTCGTTCGACGCCTCGTTGTTCACCACGCGCATCGCCGGCGAGATCCGGGACTTCGATCCCACCGCCTACATGTCGCCGAAAGACGTGAAGAAGATGGATGCATTCATCCATTACGGCATCGCCGCCTCGCTGATGGCGATGGACGACTCGGGCCTGGAAGTCACCGAGGCGAATGCAGAGCGTATCGGCGCCATCATCGGTGCCGGCATAGGCGGCATCCTCGGCATCGAGGAGCAGACCGCCAAGTACCTGGAAGGCGGGCCACGCAAGATCTCGCCGTTCTACATTCCCAGCACCATCATCAACATGCTGCCCGGCCAGTTGAGCATCATGAAAGGCATCAAGGGGCCGAGTTTTTCCGCGGTATCGGCTTGTGCCACTTCCAACCATTCCATCGGAATGGCCATGCGCATGATCCAGTACGGCGATGCCGACGTGATGTTCGCTGGCGGTGCCGAACGCGGTTCCTCGCCGACCTCGGTCGGTGGGTTCTGCTCGATGAAGGCGATGTCCACGCGCAACGACGATCCTACGGCGGCTTCGCGGCCCTGGGACCGTGACCGCGACGGCTTCGTACTGGGCGATGGCGCCGGCATCCTCGTGCTGGAGGAATACGAACACGCCAAGGCGCGCGGCGCGCGCATCTATTGCGAGCTGGTCGGCTTCGGCGCCAGTTCCGATGCTTATCACATGACCGCGCCAAGCGAGAACGGCGAAGGCCCCGCGCGCTGCATGGCGATGGCACTGAAGGATGCGAAGCTCAATCCCGACCAGGTCGAATACCTCAACGCGCATGGTACTTCGACGCCGCTGGGCGACCTGGCCGAAACCCTGGCGATGAAGCGCGCGTTCGGCGATCACGCCTACCAGACCATGGTCAGTTCGACCAAATCCATGACCGGGCACCTGCTGGGTGCAGCGGGCGGCGTGGAAGCAATCTTCTCGGTGATGGCGATCGACAAGGGCATCATCCCGCCGACCATCAACCTGGAGAACCCGGGCGAAGGTTGCGACCTGGATTACGTGCCCAACGTGGCCCGCGAGAAGAAGATCGATGTCGCCATGTCCAATGGTTTCGGCTTTGGCGGCACCAACGGAACGCTGGTGTTCAAGCGCATCTGATTTTTGCTCGTCTTCGCGCGGGTCCTTAGCTGCCGAATGGCTGGTCATGACGAGCGTAATTTGATCGAATCCCGCGCGCTCCCGCCCGATACCGACTTGCTCGTCCTGCACAGGCAGGCGCCGTCGCGCTATCCGCTGCTGCTCGAGTCGGTCGCTTCGGGTACCGCGCAAGGACGCTGGGACCTGTTGCTGGCCACCGATGGAACCGGCCTGCAGCTCGATGCGCAAGGAGTGACACGGACGCTCGACGGCCAGCCGGTCGCGGGCGACTTCCTTGGCGCGCTGGATGCCGAATGGCAAGCACAGCGCACGGCCCGGGAGGAGCCGCGTTGGCCGTTCCGTGGCGGCTGGGCGTTGCTGTTGGATTACGAACTGGCAGGCCAAGTCGAGCCGATCCTCGCGCTTCCGCACGGCGGCAGGGGCGCTCCCGTCGCGCTGGCACTGAGATGTCCTGCAGCAGTCCTGCGCGACCGTGCCAGCGGCGAATGCGTCGCCCTGGCCGAGACCGGTTCGGGCGGGCTGCTTGATCGAATCGTCGCGGATATGGACGCATCGCGAAGCCAGTCGCAATGGCCGGCATGGTGCAACCCCGAATACATTGCCGAAGACGATCCGCAACGCTTCCTCGATGGCGTGCAGCGCATTCTCCAGTACCTTGTCGCGGGTGATATTTTCCAGGTGAACCTGTCGCGCGCCTGGCGTGCCCGTTTCACGCACGTAGTCGATCCGGCCGCACTCTATGCGCGTCTTCGCACCGCCAATCCTGCTCCTTTCGCCGGCCTGTTTGCTGCGGGCGGCCGAGCCGTGGCCAGCTCCTCGCCCGAACGCCTGGTGTCGATCCGCGGTGATGTGGTCGAGACCCGGCCGATCGCCGGCACCCGACCGCGGTTCGACGGCGACGACGATGCGCAGCGCATCCGTGAGCTGGTAGGCCACCCCAAGGAGCGCGCAGAACACGTGATGCTGATCGACCTGGAGCGCAACGATCTGGGTCGCGTGTGCGAGCCCGGCAGCGTGGAAGTCGATGAGTTGATGACGGTGGAAAGCTATACCCACGTGCATCACATCGTCAGTAACGTGCGCGGTCGGCTGCGCGGCGATGTCACTCCGGGCGAGGTGATCCGCGCGACTTTCCCCGGTGGCACCATCACCGGCTGTCCCAAGGTACGTTGCATGCAGATCATCGCCGAGCTGGAAGGCGAGGCGCGGGGTGCCTATACCGGTGCGTTTGGCTGGCTGAACCGCGACGGCGACCTGGACCTGAATATCCTGATTCGCAGCGCAGAAATCCTGCCCGGACCGGGTGGCTCGGAAGTCGTTTTCCGCACCGGGGCAGGGATCGTGGCCGACTCCATCCCCGAAGGTGAACTGGACGAGACCCGTGCCAAGGCGCGCGGCGTGCTCAAGGCCCTGTCCCTGTAGGAGCGCCCCATGGGCGCGAGCTCTTCGACGGGATCCTGGACGCACGACGAAGAGCTCGCGCCCATGGGACGCTCCTACCCTGACGGTGCGGCAAGGTATCCTGCACGGCCTGGATCGGGATTCGAGGAAAGCGTGGCCAAAGGTTCCAAGCACGGTTGTCGCAACTTCATCATCGCCTGCCTGCTGTTGCTGGTCGCCGCTGCTGCGGGCGGCGCATGGCTGTGGCAGCACTACGCTGTCTTCAGCGACCAGCCCATTGCCGGTTTGCAGGCCGGTGGCACGGTGATCGTCGCTTCCGGGGATTCGTTTCCGGGTGTGCTGCGCAAGTTGCGCGCGGCGGGGGTGCGCGACGGCGAGGACCTGCAGTGGCGAGCGCTGGCGCGGCGCCTCGACGTGGCCGGCAGCCTGAAGGTCGGTGAATATTCGCTCGACCCGGGGATCACCCCGCGCGAACTGCTGCTCAACATGCGCAACGGCAAGGTCATCAGTTACCGGTTCACCATCATCGAAGGCTGGAACATCCGCCAGTTGCGTGCCGCACTCAACGCTGCCATGCCGCTGCGGCATGAAACCGCCTCGCTGGACGATGCGGCGCTGATGAAACAACTCGGTCATCCGGGCCAGCATGCCGAAGGCCGCTTCCTGCCCGAGACCTACGTTTATTCCCGCGGCGACAGCGACGTGGACATACTCAAGCGCGCGTACGCGGCAATGGACAAGGCGCTGCAGGAAGCGTGGCAGTCGCGGGCCGAGGACCTGCCGCTGCAATCGGCCGAGCAAGCCTTGATCCTGGCCTCCATCATCGAGAAAGAAACCGGCCTGGCCTCCGAGCGTCCGCAGATCGCCGGGGTGTTCGCGCGACGCCTGAAGCTGGGCATGAAACTGCAGACCGACCCTACCGTCATTTATGGCATTGGCAGTGCCTACGACGGTAATATCCGTCGCCGCGACCTGCAGACCGACACGCCCTACAACACCTACACGCGTGCTGGCCTGCCGCCCACGCCCATCGCCATGCCGGGTGTAGACGCGTTGCGCGCCGCGGTCAATCCCATACCAGGCGACGCGGTGTTTTTCGTCGCCTTGGGCGATGGCAGCCGCAGCCACGTGTTTTCCGCGACGCTGGCCGAACACAACGCCGCCGTCGCCCGTTACCTGCAGCAGCTGCGTCGCCCGCCGCTGCCGGAAGAAAAGCCGCTGCAATGAGCGAAGCCCTGTTGAAACATCCACGCCTGATCAGCCTTGAGGGCGGCGAGGGCGCCGGCAAGACCAGTGCGATCGTCGCGATCCGTGAGCTGCTGCAGGCGCGAGGGCATGAAGTCGCCCTGACCCGCGAGCCGGGCGGCACGCCGCTGGCCGAACGCATTCGCGAACTGTTGCTCAGTCCACACGAAGAAGCGCTGGCGCCGGAAACCGAACTGCTGCTGATGTTTGCGTCACGGGCGCAGCACGTGCGTGAAGTAATCCGTCCGGCGCTGCAGCGCGGTGCCTACGTGGTCAGCGACCGCTTCACCGATTCCAGCTACGCCTACCAGGCCGATGGTCGCGGCCTAGACCACGCGCTGATCGAGGAACTGGAGCGCAAGGTCGTGGGCCTCAAGCCGGGCCTGACGCTGCTGCTGGACCTGGACGTGCGCGAAGGGCGCGCCCGCACCAGCGGCCGCGACCTGTGGCCGGACCGCATCGAGAGCGAGCAGGACGATTTCTTTGAGCGCGTGCGCGAAGGCTTCCGCAAGCGCGCCAGCGCCGAACCCGAGCGCTTCCGGGTGATCGACGCCAGCCAGTCGCCGGCGGCGGTCGGCGCTTCGGTTTCCAGTGCGGTTTTGCAATGGCTGGAGACATCGGCATGAGCGCTGCTTTCTCTCCCTGGCAACAGCGCGCCTATGACCAGGCGGCAGCTGCACTCGGCGCTGGCCGGTTGGGGCATGGGCTGTTGATCTGTGGTCCGGCAGGGCTGGGCAAACGCGCGGTGGCGGAACGACTGGCGCAGTACCTGTTATGCAGCGAAAGGCTCGGGAACGAGCCGTGCGGGAAATGTCGCAGTTGCCTTTTGTATCTTTCCCGCTCGCAACGGGAACCATTGGAGCAACGACCGGACAAGTCGTTGTCCCACCCTGACGGACATCCTGCGCATCCGGATGCGATTTTCGTCGGTTTTGCCTGGCGGTTCACACCATCGCCTCCGCGCCAGCTGACCCAGATCGTGGTCGATCAGGTACGAGTGCTGTCCGAGCGTCTGTCCAGGACACCGCAATACGCCCAAGGGCTGGTTGCCATCATCGATCCTGCTGACGCGCTCAATGAGAATGCCTGCAATGCGTTGCTCAAGACGCTGGAGGAGCCGGTCTCGGGACGTTATCTGTGGTTGATCAGTTCACAGCCCGCGACCCTGCCTGCCACCATCCGCAGTCGTTGCCAGCGACTGGAATTCAAGCTGCCACCGCACGGCGAGGCCCTGGCGTGGTTGCTTACCCAAGGCCATTCCGCAAAAGAGGCTGACCAGGCACTGGAAGCCGCGCGTGGACATCCCGGACTTGCCGACCAATGGCTGGGTGAAGGTGGCCTTGTCCTTCGGAAGTCGGTGGCGGGCGACCTCGAACAACTCGAACGCGGCGAGATTGCGGTGATCGAAACCGCCCAGCGCTGGGTCGCAGACGAGCACGCCGACGTGCGCCTGCGCCATGCTGCGGACCTGGTGCTGGCCCAGGCCGCGGAGGTCGGCTTGACCGATCAGGCGCGATTGCACAAGCTGGCGACCTGGTTCGATGCGGCCAATCGCACTCGCGACCTGCTGCGCACCACCGTTCGCGGCGACTTGGCCATGGTGGACTTGCTCTTGGCCTGGCGCGTCGGGGATCGCGCGCGGGCCACCCAAGGAGAACAGAAATGAATGCAGTGGCAGGCGGTGGACGACAGGGCATCCTGTCGCTGGCAGTCAAGGACAAGGCGCAGTTGTACAACGCCTATATTCCGTATGTGAAGAACGGCGGCATCTTCGTGCCCACACCCAAGCGTTATTTCCTGGGCGATGAGGTGTTCCTGCTGCTGACCTTGCCCGACTCGAGCGAACGCCTGCCGGTCGCCGGCAAGGTGATCTGGGTGACGCCAGTAGGCGCTCAGGGTGCCCGCGTTGCCGGTATCGGCGTGCAGTTCGCCGACACCCACGAAGGCGAAGCGGTGAAGAGCAAGATCGAGACGCTGCTGGCCGGCACGCTCAATGCGGAAAAGCCCACGCATACGATGTGATGGCGTGGGCAATGGTGCTGGCCGCTTTCACTTCGAAGCTTGGGTCTTGCGCACGAATTGCACTTCGTAGTTGCCTTGCTGAAGTCCCGGCACGGTGAGCGCCAGCTAAACCGGGCGTATGCAGGCTGGCAGCAGGTTGCCGGGTCTGACTGGTAGCACCACCGTTTCCACTTCCGCGCGCAGTCTGTTGCCGTCGCGGGTCACAAGCACGCCACCCTGGGTGACGGTCTCGGGCAAGGTCAGCCCGATACGCTGTCGGAACAGCGCCTGGCCGTCATGGAATTCCTGTACCAGTGCATCGCCGTTGCCGTCGTCAGAACATCCTTCGCTTTCGTGGACTATCAGCAACGCAGGGAGAAAGGCTGATCGTGCCGATTCCACCGTCGCCGGAGCGGATGTTGCTTCGATGGCCGCAGCAGGGGTGGAGGAAGCTATCAGCAGCAGCACGTAAGCAATCATGGCGATCTCCGGTAAGCGAACATGCGATTGGCGATGCGGTGGCCGGAAGCGCAATATTCGTGCGCGTTGTGGCTTGGGGTGCCTTGAACAGGTCTCCTGATACCAGCGCGACCCGGCCCGCGCACAGAATCCAGAACGCATGTCGTGACAGTGCGGGGATGTAGCGGGGGTTCGCCGCCACGCCGATGGCGCCGAGCAACAGGGAAAGGAAGAATATGGCGGTGGTCGGGGCGCTTAGCTTGAACGTGCAATAGCGCTGTCGATTGGGTGGGAACAGGACACGGTGTCGTGGTGGCACCCTGAATGGATTTGCGTGATTTGCGGTCGCGCGATCAGTTATCGTCCATCAGGCGGTCGGACCGCGCAATGTCGGAGAGTCCCAGCCTGGTCGCGGCGCGAAACGATCGCCGTAGCGACCTTGCAGGGTCTTGAGCTTCTCGACCAGCGCATCGGCGCCGGTGGCCTTGATGTATTCGATGGGGCCGCCGCGGAACGGGGCAAAACCGGTGCCGAAGATCACCCCGGCGTCAAGTAGGTCGGAATCACTGACCACGCCATCGTGCAGGCAGGCGACTGCCTCGTTCAACAGCGGCAGGATCAGGCGGTCCTCCAGATCCGACGGAGCCTGGTAGTCCTTGGCAACTTCGGGTTTTACCGCCCTGCTGCCTTTCTCGGTATGCACCCACTTGTACAAACCCTGGCCGTCCTTCTTGCCGCGCTTGCCGGGTTCCGGTGGCGCTGACAGCGCGTCGGGTATCGGCAGGCCGAGGAATGGTGCCAGCTCCTTGCCCACGCCCGCAGCGACATCCAGGCCCACAGTGTCGATCAACTCGATCGGACCCATCGGCATGCCGAATTTCACCGCGGCCTTGTCGATCACCGGCCCCGGGATGCCTTC
>JBDTPP010000114.1:0-10005 GCA_039932615.1 Pseudoxanthomonas sp. | reverse complement strand
TCATCCCCGACATGGATCCCACGCGTCCGGCCAGCGCCGATCCGCGCAAGCTGCACGCGGCGATCCGCCAGTTCGGCGTGACCCAGTTGTTCGGATCACCGGCGCTGATGCGCGTGCTTGCCGACCATGGTGAAAAATTGACCGGCGTGCAGCGCGTCACTTCCGCTGGCGCGCCGGTGCCACCGGAAGTGGTGGAGAAGATCAGCGCCTTGTTGCCTGCAGACGCGCAGTTCTGGACCCCGTATGGTGCCACTGAATGCCTGCCGGTGGCGGTGATCGAAGGTCGCGAATTGCAGGACACGCGCGCACAAACCGAAAATGGCGCTGGCACCTGTGTTGGCCGTGCGGTGGCGCCGAACGAGGTCCGCATCATCGCCATCCGCGACCAAGCGATCGGCGAATGGTCCGACGACCTGGTCCTCGCCGTAGGCATGGTCGGCGAGATCACCGTCGCCGGTCCCACCGCGACCGACAGTTACTTCAACCGCGATGCCGCGACCCGCGCCGCCAAGATCCGGGAGTCGCTCAATGATGGTGGCGAGCGCATGGTGCACCGTATGGGCGATGTGGGTTATTTCGATGCGCAAGGCCGCCTGTGGTTCTGCGGACGCAAGACGCAGCGCGTGGAAACCGCAACGGGCCCGATGTACACCGAACAGGTCGAGCCCATCTTCAACACCATTGCTGACGTGAAGCGCACGGCGCTGGTCGGGATCGGCGCGCATGGCCAACAGGAGCCGGTGCTCTGCTACGAACTGCAGCCGCATGTTCCCAAGGGACGTCACGCCGGCATCGCCGACGCGCTGCGGGCAATGGCGGCGGCTCATGCGAATACGGCGGGCATCCAACGATTCCTCCGTCATCCCGCTTTCCCGGTCGATATCCGCCACAACGCCAAGATCGGCCGTGAGAAACTGGCGATGTGGGTGGTGGAGCAAATCGAGAAATAGAAGAGACATGATTCGGCTCCCTCCCTTGCGCGCAGCGCAGGGGAGCTCGAAGCCGCATCAAGCGGCTGAGGGGGAGGGGTGCTCTTGATCTGGCTCCCTCCCTTCCGCGAAGCGTAGGGGAGGGTTGGGCAGGGGTTGCTCTTGCTCTTGATCTCGTTGTTGCCTTTCCCGACAAATCCACACACCCTGTGAGGAAGTTGAACAGGGAAGATCAACCGGCATGGACGCACTACGCCAGAAAGCGCGAAATTTACGTAACGCAGGAAGGGATGCCGAGCGTCGCCTATGGCAATACTTACGCTTGAAGCAGTTGGGCGGCTGCAAGTTCAGACGACAAGTTCCCATCACCGGTTATATCGCTGACTTCGTGTGCCTCGAGATGAAATTGATCGTGGAACTGGATGGTGGCCAGCATGCCGAACGAGCTGCTTATGACGCAAGGCGGACGTGCGTACTGGAAGCCGAAGGCTATACAGTCTTGCGCTACTGGAATGATGATGTGTTGGTGCGCAGGACAGAAGTTCTGGAAGATATCTTGAGGGCTTTGGAGTTAGCGAAGGGCAACGGCAAGATCAAAAGCACCCCCCCTCAATCCTCCCCTGCGCTGCGCGCAAGGGAGGAGGCTGACAGCAACCGCAACCGCAACCGCAACCGCGACCGCAAAAACAGCAACAGCAACAGCAACAGCAACAGCAACAGCAACAGCAACAGCAACAGCAAAGGCGATGAAGCATGAAAATCCTGATCACCGGTGGTGGTGGATTCCTCGGTCAGGCACTGTGTCGAGGAATGGTCGAACGTGGCCACCAGGTAGTCAGCTTCAATCGCGGGCACTATCCGGTGCTGGCGGAACTCGGCGTGGGCCAGGTGCAGGGCGATCTGGCCGATGCGCATGCGCTGACTCATGCCGCCGATGGCGTGGAAGCCATCTTCCACAACGCGGCCAAGGCCGGTGCCTGGGGCAGTTATGAAAGTTACTACTCGGCCAATGTCGTGGGCACGCAGAACGTGCTCGAGGCCTGCCGCAGCCACGGCATCGGCAAGCTGGTCTATACCTCCACGCCCAGCGTGACCCATCGCGCCACCCATCCGGTCCAAGGCGGCACCGCTGACAACGTCCCGTACGGCGAAAATTTCCAGGCGCCTTATGCCGAAACCAAGACCATTGCCGAGAAAGCAGTGCTCGCCGCCAATGGGCCCAGCCTGGCCACGATTGCCTTGCGTCCGCGCCTGATCTGGGGTCCGGGCGACCAGCAGATCCTGCCGCGACTGGTCGAGCGTGCCAAGGCCGGGCGCCTGCGCATCGTTGGCGACGGCAACAACCTTGTGGACACCACGTACATCGACAACGCGGCACAGGCCCACTTCGATGCCTTCGAGCATCTCGCTATCGGCGCGGCCTGCGCCGGGCGCGCGTATTTCATTTCCAACGGCGAACCCAAGCCGATGGGCGAACTGCTCAATGCGCTGCTTGATGCCGCAGGCGCGCCGCGTGTGCACAAGCATCTTTCTTTCAAGTCCGCCTATCGCATCGGTGCGGCGTGCGAAGTCATGTGGAAGCTATTGCGGTTGAAGGGTGAGCCGCCGATGACCCGGTTCCTGGCGGAGCAACTCAGCACCGCGCACTGGTACGACATGGGCCCGGCCACGCGTGACTTCGGCTATCGCCCGCGGGTCGGTTTTGACGAAGGCATCACAAGGCTGAAGCAATCCCTGCACACGGGCGCCATCCTCACCTGAAAGGAACTTCCGCTTGCCGATGATGGACGCGTCGCCGATCCGGCGCAGCCACTACCGGAGCTTTCCCATGCTGCATTACGCAATCATCTTCCTCGTCATCGCCCTGATCGCCGGCGTGCTCGGTTTCAGCGGCATCGCCGGTACCTCCAGCAGCATCGCCTGGATCCTGTTCGTGGTGTTCCTGATCCTGGCCGCCGTTTCGTTCTTCCGTAAACGAGCCTGAGCCCAGGCAATGCCGGCCCGGAGTCCACGCGCATCAGGCGTGGGCCACGGGCCGACACCCCGGCCGGTTAGAATGCCGGCATGCCGACTTCCCCTTTCGACTCCCTCAAGCCGCTCGCCGGAAAAGCGCTGGAAGCGGCTCTGAACCGTGCCTTGGCACTCGATCCCGATACGCAGGATGCGCTGAAGCCACTGCACGGCCGACGCATCGCGCTGGCTCTGGAAGCGCCCGCGCTGGCGTTGCAGATCACGGTCAAGGATCAACGTCTGCAGGTCGGCCCGGTGGCCGATGCGGCCGAGCCGGACCTGGGGGTGCGTACCACCCTGGCCGGACTACTCGCGCAGTTGCCGAGTTTAATGGGCAATGCGCCGGGCAACGACAACGCCGTGCCGGTCGGCCGCGTGCGCGTTTCCGGCGACGCTGAACTGGCGCGTCGGCTGCAGACCCTGGCCGAGCGCTACGACCCGGATTGGCAGCAACCGTTTGTCGCCGCATTCGGTGAAGTGATCGGCGTGCAGGTGGCCAATGCGGCGCGCGGCGCCGTGCGCCAGTTGCGGCATGCCGGCGGCAACCTGGCCCAGAGCGCGGCCGAGTTCGTCACCGAGGAATCACGCGACGTGGTCGGACGCGCGGAATTGAACGCCTTCCATGATGACGTCGATGCGTTGCGTGACGACGTGGAGCGATTGCAGGCCAAGGTCGAGCGCCTGCGCAGCAACACAACCGTTAAAAGCCCACCGGCAGGGGACGTGAATTGAAGGGCGTCTTGCGGGCCAGCAAGATCGGCCGGGTGCTGCTGCGCTACCGGCTTGATGACCTGCTGGATGACACGCCCGCCGAGCGCTGGTTGAAGCTGGCGCGGCCGTTCGTGCCGCGGGCATCGGCTGCGATCGCCGCGCAATCGCGTGGCGCGCGCTTGCGGCTTGCGCTGCAGGAGCTGGGGCCGATCTTCGTCAAGTTCGGCCAGATCCTGTCCACCCGCCGCGACCTGGTGCCAGCCGACGTAGCCGATGAGTTGTCGCAACTGCAGGACCGGGTCAAACCGTTCGACGGGGAAGCCGCGCGCGCCATCGTCGAGCAGGCACTGGGCCTGCCGATCGGCGAGGCGTTCGAATCCTTCGACACCACGCCGCTGGCTTCGGCCTCGATCGCACAGGTGCATGCGGCCACCCTGGCGGGTGGGCGCGAAGTCGTAGTCAAGGTGCTGCGGCCCGACATCGAGAAGCAGATCGCCGGGGACATCTCCCTGCTCAATTCGCTCGCGGCGCTGGTCGATCGTACCCATCCGGGCGCCGACAAGATCCGCCCGCGTGAGATCGTGGCCGAGATCGAAACCACCCTGGCCGCCGAACTGGACCTGCAACGCGAAGGCGCCAACGCCAGCGTGATCCGGCGGATGTGGAAGGATTCCGACGACCTCTATGTCCCGGAAATCATCTGGAGCCATACCGCCGAGCGCGCGCTGACCATGGAACGGGTGCACGGCATCCCCTCCGACGACGTCGCCGCGCTGGATGCCGCCGGTATCGACCGCAAGGCGCTGGCGGCCAAGGGCGTGCGCGTGTTCTACCAGCAGGTGTTCCGCGACAACTTCTTCCACGCCGACGCGCATGCCGGCAACATCTGGGTCGACAGCGATCCCGCGCGCAAGTCCAATCCGCGTTTCATCGCTCTGGACTTCGGCATCATGGGCCAGTTGTCGCAGGAAGATCAGTACTACCTGGCCGAAAATTTCATGGCCATTTTCAACAAGGATTACCGGCGCATCGCCGAGCTGCACGTGGAAGCCGGTTGGATGCCCGCGACCATCCGCATCGACGAACTGGAAGCGGCGGCGCGCTCGGTTTGCGAGCCCTACTTCACCCGGCCACTGTCGGAGATCTCGCTGGCCGAAGTGCTGATCAAGCTGTTCCGCACCGCGCAACGCTACGAATTGACCCTGCAGCCGCAGCTGATCCTGCTGCAGAAAACCTTGTTGAACATCGAGGGCGTGGGCCGCCAGCTGGATCCGCAGCTCGACATCTGGGCGGTCGCCAAGCCGGTGCTGGAGCGGATCCTGCTGGAGCGCTACAGCCCGCAGCGGGCCATGCAGGAACTGCGCAAACGCCTGCCGGAGATCATGACCCATGCACCGGACATGCCGCGACTGGTGCATGCCTGGCTGAAACAGCAAGTGGAAGGCAAGCACGAGCTGGCATTGCGTTCGCGCGACCTCAACGAATTGGCCCAGACCATGAAGGGCATGCAGCGGCGCATCGTCGCCGCGATCCTCGGCGCCGGCCTGCTGATTGTCGCCGCGGTGCTGTACGGATTCGAGGCCGGCGGCCCGCGCATCCTGGCGATACCCGCCTCGTCGTGGATCGCCGGTATCGGCGGTTTGTGGGCGCTGCTGGCGGCTTGGCCTCGGCGCTGAGCGCGCGGCAGACCGTGGTTGCGGCACGGCAAGTGGATTCACACCACTCGCCGGCGATGGGTTTACCATCTGCCGCCCGGTCAGGGAGACTCTCGCGATGACCCAGGAAACTTTCGAGATTGTCTTCTCCACGCATCCGGCTGGGCTGAAGACGCGCGTGCGGGGCGAGGGTTCGCTGGAGAACACGCTGGCCTATTGGCAGGCCATCGTGGCGGAACTGGAAGCGCGGCCGGCGTCGGCGCTGCTGCTGGTCGATGAGACGCGCGGCGATCCGTTGCCTGAGCGGGACTGGAAGCACCTGGTAGAAGCGATGAAGGGCACATGCCTGGAGCAACTGCGGATCGCACATGTGAAACCGCTCGGACTGCAAAGCGTCGAATATTGCGAGCTCTTCGCGCTGGAGGCCGGAATGCACGCACGCGTGTTCTCCAGCGAGGACGAAGCCATCATGTGGCTGCGGCATGGTTTGAGCCAGCCGTAACAACCGAGCGATTGACGACAGGTCCCCGAAACAACGACGGCCCGAACATGGGCCGTTGTTGCAGAGCGGGTGAGGCAGGTTATTTGGCTGGAGACGTGGCCGACGCGGGCACCTTGGAGAAATCCCCCGCGACATACACGCTGACGCTCTCCGGTTTCAGGTGTTTGCGGATCGCCGTATTCACCTGATCGACGGTCAGCGCTTTGTACCGTGCATCCAATGCGGCGGTGAATTCCATCGTGCGTCCATAATTGAGCTGGTCGGTGAGCATGCGGGCTACGATTCCATCCTCGGCGCGGCCTTGTTCGCGCTGGGTCAGTACACCCGACACCATGTCTCGCACCTCATCGGCGGTCACGCCATCTTTTATCAGGCGTGCCAATTCCTCGCGTATGGCGGCTTCCACCTTGGCCATGTTTTCCGGCGCTGCGATGGCCTGGATGATGAAGTTGCCGTTGTCGTCCTTGCCGTCGCGGCTGTCATCAGGATTGATGCTGCTGTACACGCCATAGCTCAAGCCTTCCTTTTGCCGGATGCGATCACCCAATCGCGATTTCAACGCGCCACCGCCGAAGATGTCGCTGGCCACGCGCAAGGCCGGATAGTCGGGATCGATCACTTTCAGCGAGATGTTGCTGCGGGCCAACAGGACCGCACTGGGCTTGTCCGGGGTCTCGTAGCGTTGGCGCATTGCCGCCACATCGGTGAAATGGGTGCCGATGGGTGCGTATGGTTTCGAGGATTTCCAGCCACCGAACAGTCCTTCCAGCTGGTTCTTCACCACGACAGGATCGAAGTCGCCGACGATGGCGATCTCGCCTTCGGCCGTGCCGTAGAAATCCCGGTGGAAGGCGACCAGTTCCTCCAGTTTCAGTGCCCTGGTCGCAGCCAGCGATTCGTCCAGCGTCTGCACATGCAGTGGATGTCCGGCCGGCCACGGATCGAAGTGCTGGGCCAGCGCCATGCCGGCGATGCTGTCGGGCTCCTTGCGCGAAGCTTCCATGCCGGTGATGGCCTGCAGGCGCAGTTGCTCGAATTCGCTTTCCGGGAACGCGGGGTTGCGCAGCACATCGGCCGCCAGCGCCAGGGCATCGGCCAGCTGCGTCCTGCGCGTCTGCAGGTTGATCGTCGCACCCTGCAGGCCGCCGCCGACATCGGCCTGGGTCTTCAACGACTCGAAGCCCTGGTCGATCTGCTGGCGCGTCATCGATTTGCTGCCGCGCATCAGCATGGCGCCCGCCATGCCGGCCGCATTCTGGTGGCCCGTGACCGAGGCCTCGTCGCCGAAGCGGAACTGCGCATTGACCACCACGGTCTCGCCGCGCGTCTTCTTGGGCAGCAGGGACACTTTCAGGCCCTCGCCCAAGGTGAAGGTGTGCGTGCGCGCCTGCAGGTTCTGCGGCGAGGGATCGAAGTTTTCGCCCGCGGCCACCACTGCGCGACCCTTGTAGTTTTCCACCAGCCTGGTGGCGTCCGGCGCGGCCGGGATCTCCGCACGGTCCGGTTTTTCGGTAGGCACGAAACGCCCCAGCGTGCGATTGCTCGATTTCAGATAGGCGGCGGCCACGCGATTCACATCCGCGGCGGTGACCTTGTCGATGGCGTCGCGCGAGGTGAACAGCAAACGCCAGTCGCCTGCCGCCAGGTATTCGGACAAGCCCATTCCCACCGCGTTGACGTCGGTGAAGTAGAGGTCGAAGGAATTGGCGATGCGCTGGCGTGATTCGTCCACCTCGGCCTGGGTCACCGGTTGCTCCGCCAGTTGTTCCACCTGCATCAAAAGTTCCGCCTGCGCCTTGGCGCTGTCGCCGTCCTTGGGGACGACCACATAAGCCCCAAACAGCCCCGGATCGCGCATCGATTCGACGAAAGCACCCGCGCCGGCGCTTAGCTTGGATTCCACCAGGGCCTTGTGCAGGCGGCCGCCAGGCGTGTGGCCCAGCAGATCGCCGAGCACGCTCAGCGGAGCGTTGTCCGCATGCGCGACGGCGGGGATGTGATAGGCGATGGCGGTCAGGTTGAGGTCGCCGACGCGCCGCACGCTTACTTCGCGCTCGCCGTCCTGGGCCGGCTCGACCGTGTAGTAGCGAGGTAGCGTGCGCGTGGGCCGGGGAACCCCGCCGAAGTGTTCGGCAACCAGCAGCAGGATTTTTGCCGGGTCGATGCGGCCGGCGACGATCAGGGTCGCGTTATCAGGCTGGTACCACTGGCGATAGAACGCCTGCAGCCGGTCGATCGGCACGCCTTCCACGTCCGAGCGTGCGCCAATGGTGCTCTTGCCGTAGTTGTGCCATAGGAAGGCGGTGGAACGGATGCGCTCGAACAGCACGCCGCCGGGATTGTTCTCCCGGCTTTCAAGCTCGTTGCGCACCACGGTCATCTCGCTGTCCAGGTCCTTCCTCGCGATATTGGAATGGACCATGCGGTCGGCCTCCATCCCCAGCACCCAGGTCAGGGTGTCGTTGCTGGCAGGGAAGGAGGAGAAATAGTTGGTGCGGTCCAGCGAAGTGGTGGCGTTGAAGTCGATGCCGCGCTTCTTCATTTCACCGCTGATGTCGGCTTGCGTGGGCGTGCCCTTGAACTGCAGGTGCTCCAGCAGGTGGGCCATGCCGGTCTCACCGTAATTTTCGTTCACCGAACCAACGCCATAGACCAGGTTGACGGTAACGGTGGGCTTGGTGGCGTCGGGGAACAACAACACGCGCAGGCCATTGGCCAGGGTGTATTCGCTGATGCCCTCGATGCTGGGGCCGTTGACGATGCCCCCTTTGGCAGGCGGCACGGTACGGGAATGGGCGGGGCCGGTCGCGGACAGCCCCAGCGTCAATGCCAGGACGAATGCGAGAATAGGTCGAATCGTTTGCATGCAGGTTCCCTTGGAGTTGCAGGCGCCGGTTGCGTCCATCGCTTCCGTGCGCTGCCTCGGAGTGTCTCAAATTTCCTCACGACCCGTACCCGGACCGGAGAAACCGTGCAAGAAGCATCATTAGCGCTGTCGACGCTGTTCCTTGACGAACACCTCGCCGTCATCGACAAGCCCGCCGGGCTGATGGTCCACGACAGCAAGCTGGCGCGCGGGGAGACCGATTTCGCCGCCGACAGGCTGCGCGAACAGTTCGGCAAACCGATCTTCTTGATCCATCGCCTGGATCGCGCCACCAGCGGTTGCCTGCTTCTCGCCTTCGACCGCGAGTCCGCGAGCGCGCTGGGGAAAACACTGATGTCGGGGAATGTGGAAAAGGACTATCTGGCGGTATGCCGGGGCTGGCCGGATGAGGAATTCAGCGTCGATCATCCGCTCGATGGCGGGCCGGGCAAGCCGGCAAAAAAAACGGCGGTCACCCACTTCACGCGTTTGGCGACTGGCGAGCTGGCAGTGCCTTCGAATGGATTCGAGACCTCGCGTTATGCGCTGCTGCGCTGCCAGCTGGAAACCGGGCGTTTCCGCCAGATCCGCCGCCATCTGAAACATTCCTTCCATCACCTGATCGGCGACACCAGCCACGGCGATGGCCGCCATAACCTGCAGTTCCGCATGCGTGGTGTGCACCGGATGCTGCTGCACGCGTCACGGCTGGCGGTTACCCATCCGGTCAGCGGCCAGCGTATTGAAACAGTCGCGCCGCTGGATGCCGAATTCAGCAAGGCATTCGCCTTGTTTGATTGGGAAGAAAGCAATCTGTAGGAGCCGGCCCTGTCCGCGATGCCTTTGCTCTTGTGTCTGAAGAGCATCGCGGGCAGGGCCCGCTCTACAGGAATTGTCAGGCGACCTTCAACGCCGCCATCACGATCAGCGCGATAGCACTGGCGAAACCGACCGCCCAGACCAGGCTGCGCGCCGCCTGCACATTGGCAATGTAGAACACGCCATGCAGCACTCTGGCGATGACGAAGACGATGGCCAGCAGGGTAATCGTGCCGTGCGGCACGCCCGCCAGTTGCGCCATCAGCACGCCGGCGACAAAGGCGGGGAAGGATTCGAAACCGTTGAGATGCGCGGCGTGGGCCCGCATTGATCGCGGATTGGTCTGCTTGGCCTGCCAACTGCGCGGATCGCGGTTGTTGTAGCGTTCGCCGGATTGCTTGGCGACGAATACCCATGCGTAAGGCAGCAGCGCGGCGATCAGGATGCACCAGTAGGCGATGGCCATGTTTTTCCTCCGGAAGTTGCCATAGCGTAGCGCAAGCGGATACGAAA
>JBDTPP010000113.1:0-10097 GCA_039932615.1 Pseudoxanthomonas sp. | reverse complement strand
TGATCCCGTTGTCGCGCAGCGCGTTCTTCGGGCCGATGGCGGTGGCGATCATGGGTGGCCTGACCGTGGCCACCGCGCTGACCCTGCTGTTCCTGCCGGCGCTTTATGCGGCGTGGTTCAAGGTCAAGGCGGAAGAGGGCGGGGCAAAGGCATAGGCGTCGGAAATTGCGCCTGTAGAAGCGCCCCATGGGCGCGAGCTTTTCGATCCGATCGCCAAACAAATCAAGGGCTCGCGCCCATGGGGCGCTCCTACGGGGCGTGGCATCATGACGCGCCGGCCGGGCTGGCCGGCCCACCATCACTTCTTGGGAGAGGAAAGGATGAATACCGCTCACGCTACTCCGCGTCGCTGGACTTACTGGGTCATCGCTTTCGTAGCCCTGGTCTGGAACCTGATCGGAATGGCGATGTTTGTCGTGCAGGTACGGCTGACTCCGGAAATGGTGGCCGCGATGCCGGCTGCGCAGCAGCAGGTGTACGCTGCCACGCCGCCGTGGATCCACATCGCCTTCGGGGTGGCGGTGGTGTTCGGCGTGTTTGGATCCCTCGCCCTGTTGCTGCGCAAGCGCCTGGCGCCGCCGTTGTTCATGGTCTCGTTGCTGGCCATCGTGGTACAGATGGTGGGCGCTTATGCGGTCACGCCAGCGTGGCAGGCCTACGGCCCCGCGGGCCTGGCGATGCCGGTAATGCTGGTGGTGATTGCGGCTTACCTTTACTGGCATGCGAACAAGGCCGTTGCAAAGGGCTGGCTGGGTTGAGTGTAGGGGGCATTGCGCAACTATTGCGATGCCTCAGGCTGCGCTAACTTCGGCAAGAAGTTGGTGGGCAGAAGTCCGCCCTGCCGACCGACTCAGCTTGCGGCACAGGCGATCAACCCATCCGCCGTGCGCGCCGTGCAAACAGCGTGCATACCACGCCGAACAGCATATGCGCTGCCACGCTCATCGCCATCGTGTCCAGATGCTTGAACGAAGGCGATGCATCCACGCGCGACAGTGGCATCACCACGAAGTTCATCACCACGTAAAGCCCCACGCCGTAGAGCAGGCCGCTCGCCACTGGCTTTTCCATCAGCAGGCGGAAGCGGAAACTGAGTGCGATGCAGATCGCAACGAAGACAATGGCCATGGCCACGTGCAATCCCGCGCCGAGCAGGGCGGTTGCCGTGCCGCCCTCGTAGCTTCCCTTGCCCAGTACGCCGACGGCTACGCTCTGGAACACCTGGGTCAGGCCTTTTGTGGTCCATTCGAACCAGACGGCAATGGCGAAGAGCGCATCGCCCAAGGCGATAAGTAGTCCGCCGTACACGGCCTGCTTCCAATCGATGGGACGCCGTGGAATTTTTGCAGTGATCATGGTTGGACCTGGCAGAGTCGATGCGCCTTGATAGAGCCATGGCCTCGCGCAGTCAATCGCCAGAGCGGTTATGGCGGCGAATCGCCTCTTTCAGTAAACCAGGCCGGGAGATCGGGTGCGTTTTCCCACCCCGATCAATGCCGCCAAATATATTCAATCGTCCTTCTTGCCGCTGAAGTCGAGCGGCTTGCTGTCCTTCGGTTCGGACTGGAACAGCACAGCCTCGGTTTTGCGTTCGCAATCCTTCGGGCCGAGGTTGACTGGGGCATCGCGGTCCAAGCCGACGCACAGAGGATTGGCATCAACCGCGGCGTTTGTGTCGCGGTATTCGGTGGAACTGCAAGCCGCCAGTAGCAGGGCGGCGACCAGGGGCAGGGCGATGCGCACGGTGGTCTTCAGCGAATAGTCTGGCCTAGGCCGAGCAGGGTTTCATGGCCGCAAGCATCAAGTGTGCCGGCCAACCAGAGCGGTAGTGCGAATGCCACAAGCCAGATCGTCTTCCACGCCAGTTCGAAGATCGGCAGTGGCACCATTGGAAGCGGATAGCGAATGCCCCGTACGCACAGCAGCGATAGCGCGCCCAGCAGTGCCATAACCCCGGTGTTAGAATCCGCCGCAGTGCCTGGGGTCGAAACAATCAAAGGCCAGGGGAAAATGCCAAGGCCGGCCGCGATCAGCAGGTACATTGTCCTGAGCAGGTAGAGCCGCACCAACGAGACTTCGGGCATGACGGTTCCAGTGCAGGCCGGTGGCCTTCATTCCCGGATGCGCGGCAGGTTCCGGCGTGTGCTGGGCGGCCACGCTGCCTATGGCACTGACGGCGCGCCGCGCTGATGTCGATCGCGCCTGCATCATGGGCGCCCTGGCGGCTAACATTGACCGGTATCGACGTGGGGAAAACAACACGATGGAAGCTCAGGCACACTGGGTCGTGCAATTGAATCGGCGCAACCGCACCGCATTCTTCGCCTTGATGATCCCGGTATTGGGGACCCACCTTGCCTTCATCCATGCGGGCTTGCTGGAATGGAGCCTGCTTGCGCTGCAATTCCTGCTTTATCCGCAACTGGTGTACTGGCGGGCGCGTCGTTCGGACGATCCGCTGCGCGCTGAAATGCAAAACCTGCTGGTCGACGACGTTCTGCTTGGCATCTGGGTCGCCAGCTGGGGATTCCCGCTGTGGATCAGCTTCATCCTGTTCATCGGCCTATGTCTGAACCTGATGATCTTCCAGGGTCGAAGCGGATTGTCGAAGGTGATCCTGGCGATGCTTGCCGGTGTCCTGATCGCGGCGCTGGCCAGCGGCCTGCACTTCCGGCCCGACACCAGCCCGCTGACCACCGGCCTGTGCATGCTGGCCCTCTCGCTTTACCTCTTCATGTTCGCCAATGACGCGTACACCCGCGGCTTGGCCCTGCGCCAAAGCCGCAAGCAATTAGGCACGCGCATCGAAGAAATCACTTCGTTGCAGGCCCAGTTGCAGGAGCAGGCCTCACGCGATCCGTTGACCGGTTTGTTCAACCGGCGGCACCTGGATAACCTGCTGGCGCAGGAACTGGCCGAATGTCGCGAGACGGGCGTCGAACTGACCCTGGTCATGATCGACATCGATCGTTTCAAGGCAGTCAACGACAATTTCGGGCACCTGGCCGGCGACAAGATGATCCGAGCCCTGGCCGCGATGCTGTTGCGCCACGCGCAGGCAAACCATTTGGCCTGCCGGTTCGGGGGCGAGGAATTCCTGTTGATGATGCCGCGGACGCCGGTATCGGTCGCGTTGCAGCGGTCGGAAGCGCTGCGCAAGGAATTCGAGGCGATGCGAGTAGCCTTCGAGGGCCGCGACATGCGGACCACTCTGTCATTCGGCATCGCCGGATTTCCGGATCACGGCTCCGAGCCCACGCCGCTGCTGCAAATGGCCGACAAGGCCTTGTACGCGGCCAAGCTGCAGGGCCGAAATTGCATCGTCCATGCCGATCAGCTGGCTGAGACAGCGGGCGCGTAGTTCGCGGGATGGGGATCGCTGCGCTCATCCGTCTTGCACGTTCTGCGTCAAAGGAACCCGTAGGAACGGCGTCCCCCCCAGGGGACTTCCTTCGGGGCGCAAGTCGCGAAGTGTCGGGTTTTGCCCTGCGCAGGCTTCATTTCATTGCATGCGCTCCCAGGTACCACTCCGCGTAGGGCGTGTTCTTCACCAGGCAACGATCGAAATCCTGGGTGCCATCCGTCCACCAGACCGCGCCCCGCTCGCCCAGTGCGACCTTGGCGGCATGGACCGCGGCGCGTGCTTGCGTCAGGCGCGTGTCGTCCTTGTTGCGGAGTGCGATGCCGACTTCGCGCCTTGCGGCCATCAAGGCATTGACCAGAGCAGATTTGGCCTCGGCAGTCGATCCCGGATTCGAAGCGCGCCAAAGGCGACCGCGAACGATCAGGTAACCGCCATCGGGAGTGAAGAGCGGGTCCAAGGTGGATCCCGTGAGGTGGATCCTGGTCATTGCCATGTGACGGGCTGCGGATGCCCGACACCAACGTGTTGGTGATGCAACGGGTCGATCACGGTAATCCTTCGTCCACGCGCGTCTGCCTGGTGAGCGAGGACGCCCGTCCGATCCTGCAGACCAATCTGTCGACAGCGAACTCTGGTCCGCGGGCGGGATTGAGCCGGACTCAGTGGTTCATGAAAGTTGGCGGCGGGAACAAGGGAATCTTCGCTTCCTCGAAGGCGACGCGCTCCGCGGTCCACTGGTTGCCAAGGAACGCATGGATCGCGGCCATTTCCTCGTCGGTCAAGTGCGAGAGTTGCTCGCGGGCGACGATGCCCATGATGCTGCCTTGCGCGTACATGTCGCGCCCGTCGCGGGTCACGCCGGTTTTCATAAGCGTCTTGAACTCCGGCAGGGAATAGGTCTTCACGATCATCAACGAAGGCGCGTTGAGGATCTCTTTCGGGGTCTGGTGATGGCAGTTGATACAGCCGACCACGTAGGCGAGCCGTTCACCCGATAATGGAGGCGGTGGCGCGACGTCAGCGGCCGGGGCGGGCGTGTCTGCCGAACAGGAAGCAAGAACGAGTGCCAGGCAAGTCGCCATGACGGGATGCAGGATTCGGATCATGATGCTCTCAGTAAGCGGTGGGATGGCTGTTCATTGAATCAACGCGCCGGGACTTACGCTTCGGCCATCCAATGGACGAGACGGGAGTGGACTATCGACTCGATTGAGTCCATAACGTGTTGCGGGTCAGCGGCTCGACAGCGCCGGTAAGTCGGCAATGTTCCGACGTGGCGCTCGGGTCCCATAGATCTGGAACTCCATCAAATCGGCAAGCCGGAGACCGACGGGCGTTTGCGCGGGCACCCGGTTCCATAATCAGTACCTTGGAGTTTCGACGATGCGACTGGCCGATTTCATAGAGCACCACAGTTCGGAAATAGTCGACGAAGCGGAACTGTATGCGCGCTCGGTGAGCGAAATCGCGAGTCGCCTGGACCGGGAAGCGCTGCGCGATCACATGCCCGACATCCTGCAGGTCATCGTCGCCGACATGCGCAGCCCGCAAACCGGCGAACATGCCAGGTTCAAGTCCCAGGGCCACTATCCGCCCGCCAGCGACGCCGCCCGGACTGCGGCCCAGACTCATGGCGGCCTGCGTGCCCAGGTAGGGTTTGACATCGTCCAGATGATTTCCGAATACCGTGCCCTTCGCGCGTCGGTGCTTCGGCTATGGGCGACGAACAATCAACCACCGGACCCCCACACGCTGGAAGATGTCCACAGATTCAATGAGTCCATCGATCAAGCGGTTGCGGAATCTGTCGGATTCTTCGCCCAGGAGGTTGAGCGTTGGCGAAACGTGTTCCTGGGCATCCTTGGCCACGAACTGCGTGGGCCGCTGACGGCAATATTGATGGCATCGGAAATGCTGAGCGGCATGGAAGTGAATCAGCCCATCTCGAAAAACGTCGGCCGCATCATCAACAGTGGTGAGCGCATGCGGTCCCTGCTGGATGATCTGCTGGACTTCAATCGCACGTCCTATGGGATGGGAATCCGCATCGCCCGCGCGCCCGTGGATCTGGCCCAGGCCTGCGAGAGCGAACTGGAACTGATTCGGGTGACCCTGCCGGGGGTCCCGATTACATTTGCAGCGACTGGCGATCTGCATGGGTCGTTCGACCAGTCGCGGGTCCGGGAGATAGTCTGGAACCTGGTGGGCAATGCCGCAAAATATGGCGACGGCCGGCAGCCGATCCACGTCCAGCTCAACGGAACCGCGCAGGGCGTCGAGCTGTCGGTCAGAAATAGTGGGAAAACAATCCAGCAGGACAAGTTGAACGAGCTTTTTGAACCGCTGAAGCGCGCCAGCGCGCAGGACGATGGGATGCAGAGCCTGGGCTTGGGCTTGTTCGTGGTTCGCCAGGTCGCCATCGCCCATGGCGGCGAAGTTGATGTCGAGTCCGCAGACGGCGGAACCAAATTCATGGTGCGCCTGCACAGGGAATAGCGGGCGACGGGGGTCTGCTTCTGTCAGAGCCAACTGCGCACTTCCAGCCGTAAACAGAGCCAAAAAGACAACTGGCACTGCATGAGGTGTGCTCCACACCCGCGTGGCTGACGGGAGATACCAACCTGGATTGTATCGGGTCGGCTTGAGCCCGCCTCATCAGACCCGCGACAGGGCGAACTCGGAGTTCGCGAGATGGGTTGCGCCAAAGGCACCCATAGTTGTCCGCTGGATCAGGCAGTCAGAAGATGCTCGGACTCCAGCGTTCAACCTATCCAGGCAGCTCTCAGCCTGCCAGCGCTTCCGCTTCTGCAACACAGTCGCGTGCAGGCTTGATCCCTCGTGCCCGCAGGCCTTCAATTTCACGGCGCGCCGCAGCTACGTCGGCGCGAAAGTCCGGATCTCCATGCAACCGTGCCACCACGGCCGCACCCATGGACCGGCCTTCCACCACGTCGCTGTTCCAATGCACGTTGCAGACCACGCGACTCTGCCCATAGCTGCGGCCGCGCGCCAGTATCTGGTTGCTGCGCGCAGGCGCCACTTCGCTGAGGATCAGCGCCCAGGCCCAACCGATCGAAGTATGACCGGAAGGATAGGAGCCATTCCGGGCCAACTCTACTTCCTTTTCCGGCGTGCACGACGGCTCGCCATTGGATACAAACGGTCGTCCGCGCGCGTACTTGTCCTTGGCGGCATCGCTCACCACGGCCGCATCGGTGCGGGTTCGTCGCAGCAGCCGGTATAGGTGAGGGGTGCCGGATTCGGTAACGGGCACATCCAATGCACATTCGAAAATGCCTGCGGCTTCGGGAAACGAAAGCACGGCATCCAGCTTCGCCTGCTTCCAGCGCGGCGAACCGTGCTGAGCGCGCAGCTTGTTCGCTTCCATGTCGGCGGCAAAAGCCTGACTGCCTGCGGCCGGTGGAGGCGGCAACAGCATCGCGCTGTGCGGAATGTCCGCCAGGGCTAGATAGCCGGCGGCCACCCCAGGTCGTATTTCCGGCGTCATGACCGCGGCGGCGGGCGGTATGCCCGCGCATCCCGGCAGAGCCAGCAACAACACAGCCGCGGCCAAACATTTATTCGCGCCGCGGGGATAATCCAGGGTCATGTATCACTATTCCTTGCTTCACTGAGGTGCGATCTTTGCAAGCGTCGTGCTGGCAGATTCCAAAGAGAGGTGTGCTCCCCACCGCAGACCTGGAGGGGTGCGTCCGGCAGGGAGCACGGTTGCGGCGGGAAGCAAGGAAAGATCAGAAGGTGATGCTGTGGGTCAGTGAAATGACCCGGCCGCGTCCCGACATGTAGTTGTCCTGGCCACCGATCTGCGAGTAGCTGAGGATGTAGAACTTGTCTGTCACGTTCTCAACGCCCAGAGAAAGCTTGCCGTAGCGCCCCGTGTCGTAGCTTGCTGCCAGGTCGTACAGCGTGTAGCCAGTGGTGTGCTCCACCGCTGTGGTGCCCTCGTTGAGGTCGCGCGAAAACAGCCGGGTCGCGCCGAGCGTGAGTTCAGCCCTGGGCATGAATTTCCACGAGAATGACCCTGCGAACTTGTCGGGGTTGATGTCGGAGACGCCCATCTCCCGGTTCAGTGGGCCGCCGCTGACCGAGGAAGTCTTTCCTTCAATGTGCGAGTAGATTGCATTGGCGCGCCACTGCTCCGACAAATTCAACGAACCGTTGAGCTCATAGCCCTTGATGTGAACAGGCTGGCGCAACATGATGTAGTCGCTGGTCACCGGGTCCACCGCCAGCGAGACGCCCAGGTCCGATTCGGAATCGTAGTACGAGCCACCGAACGAACCCTGCGCGCCGCGCCAGTTCACACCGATTTCCTTGTTGTCCACGAGCACCGCTTGCAGGTCGAGGATGCCGTCCACGGACTGCCCGGGCTTGTTGATATTGCGCAGCGGAATGCCGACGTTGGGCAAGCTGAAGCCCTTGCCATAAGACGCAAACACCGACCAATCGGCGGGCAGGCGGACGATCGCACCGAAGTTGGGCAGGTTGGCCTGGTAGTCCAGTTGGCCACCGCCTACGAATACCCGGTTGCGGAACCAGGTCGTGGTGTAGCTGTCCACGGAAAGCTCGCCATCTTCGCGGCGCAGTCCACCACTAAGCGTTACCGGGCCAATGTCGTAGGAAAGCTGCACGTACGGCGCGGTGCTCTTGTACAGCATGGGCGGGACCCAAAGGCGGCCGGTCAGGGCAAGGCTCTGCTCGGATTCGTCCTCCACAACGTCCAGGCCCGCGCGCATTTCCAGGCCCTCGATCGAGAACAGGTCCTGTCGCGTCCAGGAACCACGCATGCCCTTTTTGCGTGAATGGATCTCGGACTGGTCGACCAGCGTGCCGAGCGGAGCGAGCAGGGGGTCCTGCTTGTCACTGCCGCTCTCTGCTGGGTAGCGCATGGCCTGGTCAGCCTTGTACGCATCCACGGTCAACGTGCCGCCGAACAGGTCCTGATGCATATAGGAAAGCACGGCCTGCTCGAAATCGTTGAACTCGGTCTTGCCACCCAGAGGCCTGCCGCGCTCCGCAGTGTTGGTGATGCCCTGCGCGCGGTTGCCCGGAACGCCGATGTAGTTGCCGTTACCTTCCACCTTGAAGCGGCTGATGCTTGCCTGCAGCCGCTGCGATCCGTCCTCGCCAAAGTTGATGCCGCCCTTCAGGAACAGGTTGCGCGATTCGGAGTCGGCCAGCGTGCCCGAGCCGCGCAACCCGATGCGACGGCCGTTGCCATCGTACGGCATACCCCTTTCCAGCAATGCTGCACTTACCAGCACGTCGTAGCTGTCCTGCTTGTGGCCGAAATTCACGCCCAGCTTCCAGCCTTCGCTGTCATCGTGCGACTGGGTGCTGTAGCGCGAGACGATCTGCGTATGGGTGCCTTCTTCAGGCGTCTTGGAGATGTAGTTGATGATGCCGCCCGAGGCGCCGATGCCTTCGGATGCCGACGGGCCGTTGATTACTTCGATGCGTCCGATGACGCCCATGTCGGTGAACGTTCCCGAGCGGTTGCCCTCGCGCAGTGGTGACGTCTGCGGAATACCGTCGAACAGGCGCAGCGCTGTGCGGCCACGCAAGGTTTCCCCAGAGTTGCTCATCTGCTGCGATGACTCTGCGTAGCCTGGCACCGTGCGTGCCAGCACGGCAGTTGCATCTTCGGTCAGCAACAGCGTGTGCTGCACTTCGGCGGCTGATACCACGGTGATGGCACCGGGTATCTTGTCCACCGCCTTGGCGGTTCGCGAACCAGTGGTTACCGTTATCCTATCCAGCTGCACCGCATTCTGCTCGCCAGCGGATGTATCCGCGGAAGTTCCCAAGGTCTGGTTCTGTTGCGCTTGCACGTGTGAACTGATGGCCGCAGCCAACAGTAGTCCGGCATATTGGACAGGCCTGTGATTCATGTATTTTTTCCTTCGAATGAACTTCATCGGCACCGCGACAAGGATGTCGGGGCCCCCCGGACGACGAAGAGGATTCAGCAGGCATGCGCTGCCCGTGCAGTCGGCGTTCCTCCCAGACGCATGCGTGACTGTGATTCGAGCCTAACGGGACAATCCGATTACAGGAACCGGTGGTGGCTACCTTCAATGCGTATATTTTGTTGCGTTATTGTGACAAGAGTTTTTTTAGAAAAAAGTATTCCTGCGATATTCCGGCACTGAAAAAATGTTCCATGAACGATTGGGCGCGTACCTCAATCTCATGCAATCGAGGCCCAGCAACTCCTTGAGCTCGGCATTACGTGGTTCCAGTGCGCTCGTTACCGTCGGCAATCGTCCCGCCGACAACTTATGCGGCCACGTCGCGCACATTTCAGAAAACGACGAGCAGGGTCCAAGCACTTTCCATGTTTTGCCAAAACTTCGCGTACCTACTTTCCCCCACTAGTGCCGGGCCCGGTACGCCACCCAGCCCTTGAAGGTGAATGCTGCGTAGAACAGTTCGACGATGTCGAAGCTTGCTTCCCGCAACAGGGCGACCTCCTGTTCGGGCGGGATCACGGGCAGCCGGCTGCCCATGGTGGCGACCGCGTTACCTGCGTCGGCCGCGGCAATGCCACCGGAGGCCACGGCGAAGGCGGCGTAGCGTTCCAGCCAGCGGGTCTTGGCGTCTTCGGCCAGCGGAAAGCTGTGGTGGGCGACGATCAGCGGCGCACCGGGCTTCAAACGTCGCGCCAGTTCCTTCAGCGTGTGCAGGCGCTCCTGCGCAGGAAGGAAGTGCA
>JBDTPP010000112.1:0-10207 GCA_039932615.1 Pseudoxanthomonas sp. | reverse complement strand
TCTGTCCGTCAACGATGGCGACGCGCAGTTCTTCTTCCTGCGTCGCATTGATCAGCATGCGTTTCATGTGTGCGTTCCTCGCGCGCTGCTACCGCGCGGAACACCGTGGGTTTCGCAATCTGGATACTGCTCACCGCCCCTCGCGCAGGCGCGGTGAGGGCAGGGGTTGGTTTCCAGCGCTGCAATACCACGGCAGGCCGCGGGAGCGCTTTGGTTCATTTAACAAATATGTTTCGGGCCGGCGGCTGCTTGAGCAAGCTCTCGCGCCGCACGGGACATGTTCAGCTCCGACGTCTGACGCACCGGGCGATGTCCGGATTCGCCGACTAGCCGCGGTAACATTGACTGCCCCTGGGGCAGTGGCTACGCACCTTGTCGGAATCGCGGGAAGCTGGGCTTCTGGCCCGCAGCATCATCAAGATGCTGGTTAACTTCCAGCGAAATCAAACCCTTATCTCGCACCCCGAGTGTATCAGAATAAAAGTACGGATGACCGATCAGCCCCCCGCAAGCAAGCCCCAAGGGGCCACCAAGACCGCCGTTCGCACGATCAAGGTGCCTGAGGACCGTGAAGGCCAACGACTGGACAATTTCCTGCTGGGCCATTTGAAGGGCGCCCCGCGCAGTCTGGTCTACAAGCTTGTCCGTAGCGGGCAGGTGCGTATCAACGGTGGTCGGGCCAAGGCGGACCGCAAGCTGGAGGCAGGGGACGAAGTTCGCATACCACCGGTCAGTCTCAGTGATCCGGAAGACAAGGCGCCGCCTCCGCTCGGATTTCTGCAGCGGCTGGAAGCGGCAATTGTGTTCGAGGATGCGCGGCTGCTGGTGCTGAACAAGCCGACCGGCGTGGCCAGCCACGGCGGTAGCGGTATCAGCCATGGTGCGATCGAGACCCTGCGCGCGCTGCGCCCTAACCAGAGCCTTGAACTGGTCCATCGGCTGGATCGCGATACGTCCGGTCTGCTGATCGTGGCCAAGAAACGCTCCGCCCTGACCGAACTCCAGGCGCTGATGCGCGAGGAAGGCGGCACTGGTATTCGCAAGCGCTATCTGACCCTGCTGGTCGGGCGCATGCCGGATGGCACCATGAGCGTGGACGCGCCGCTGCACGTGGGCTTGCGCCAGGGCGGGGAGCGTCACGTGCAGGTGAACGCAATCGGCAAGGCGTCGATTAGCCACTTCAAGGTACTGGAACGCCGTAGCGGGCACTCTTATTGCGAAGTGCGGATAGAAACCGGACGCACCCATCAGATCCGGGTGCACGCCCAGCACATTGGCCACCCGGTCGCGGGTGACGACAAGTACGGCGACGAAGCGGTCAACAAAAGGCTGCGTGAGCAGGCTGGGCTCAAGCGCCTGTTCCTGCATGCGGCGTCACTCGAATTCACGCTGGATGGCGGCAACGCGCCGTATGTGCTGAATGCGCCTCTGGCGGACGACCTGGCAGCGGCGCTGGATCGACTGGCCTGAGCCCATCTGGTAAGTCAGGCGTGCGCGGCTGTGTTGATTCAATGAATCGGGTCAGGCAGGAAACAACCGAACCCGCCCGGCCCCTCAAGGCCTGTTTACTTGCCGACCCCGAGCGCGAAACATTCGGTCGGCCGCTCCGCCGGGGCCTTGAAGTTCACCGGGATCTGGATCGTCTGGGCGAAGGGTTGGCCGTTACGGGTCGGTGGGTTGAATTGCCACGATGGCACGCGCTCCAGCGCGGACTTGTCCAGTCGTTCGTCGCCGCTGCTTTGCGCCAGTTTTACCTCGGTGGGTTTGCCTTCGGTGCCGATGGTGACTACCAGCACCGTAGTCCCACTGATACCGGCGCAGGCCAGTTCCAGCGGATAGTCGGGCTTCGGCGTATCCACCGCGGCAAGTTCGGTCGATGCGATCGCGGGCGGCAACGGTGCCTTGTCCGCGCTGCACGCGACGAGCACCGCCGAGCAGGCAATCGCCAGCATGACGCCATGTGCCGTGGCTGGGGAAAACCGGCGTGCGCGGAAATTGGATTGCATGCTCATGCTCCAGCCAGTTGCCCGGCCTTGGCCGCGCAGATGAAGTCGTTTTCGCTCAGGCCGCCGACATCGTGGGTGGAGTAACGCACCACGGCCCGGTCGTAATGCACGCCCAGGTCAGGGTGGTGGTCTTCGCGGTGGGCGATGTAAGCCAGCGCGTTGACGAAAGCCATGGTCTGGTAATAGTTGTCGAACTTGAAGGTCCTGCACAGCGCACGGCCTTCCTCTACAAGCTCCCAGCCGGGAATTTCATGCATCAGTTCGGCCACGCGGGCCTGGGTGAGCTTGTGTTCGCTGCCCTTGAGCGACAGGCAATGCGCTTGGGCCAGGGGAATCAGGTCGGACATGGTGTTTTCCTTCAACGACGGCAGGCTGAACGTACCACCCACGCCGTTATATCCTTGAATGAATGGCTAACGGCCAGGTAGCTAGAATAGCCGCATGATCCAGATATCCGACACTGCCCAGGCCCATTTCCGCAAACTCATCGAACGCGAGGCGTTGCCCGGGCTGGGCGTGCGCCTGAGCGCGGTCGATCCGGGCACCGCAAGTGCCGACGCGCGGCTGGAATTCTCCGAACCGCGCGATCTGGCGGGCGACGAATGGGCCGTGGATTGTGAAGGCTTCACCGTCTACGTTGATGCAAACAGCGTGGCCTGGCTGGATGGCGCGGAGATCGATTACATCACCCAGGGCGCAGGCAACCAGCTGACCATCAAGGCGCCCAAGATAAAGGGCCAGGCCCCGGCCGAATCCGCCTCGCTGGTGGAGCGGGTGCGCTGGGTGGTTGAGAATGAAATCAATCCGCAACTGGCCCAGCACAAGGGCAAGGTGGCGGTGGAACAGGTAAGCGCCGAGGGCGTGGTCCTGCTGCGCTTCGGTGGCGGCTGCAACGGTTGCGGCATGGCCGATGTCACCTTGAAGCAGGGCATCGAGAAGACCCTGCTGGCACGTGTACCCGGCGTCACGGCTGTGCGTGACGTCACCGATCACGACACCGGCGACGCTCCGTACATGCCGCGCGGTAACGCGGTCTGATTCCGCTCTCCCGGTGACGAAAGCCGCCGAAATCATCGCAGCGCTGCAGGCCGCCAGGCCTGCGCCCGTGCTGGAGCGCCATACCGGCATGCCTTATGGCTGGGGCCTGTGGCTGCGCACCCTGAAAGAACGGCTGGGGGCGATACGCGTGGAAAGCGCCGACGCGATCGTGCACCTGTTGGCACGGCGACCGGTGCCTGCGCTGCCGCCAAGGCCGCTGGCGTTGAATCGCTGGCAGGCGTTTCGTGCCATGTTCTACCAGGATTGGGACCCGCCGCTGCGCGAGGATCGCTGGTTGCGGAGGTTCGCCGGCAGCCTGAGTATCCTGTTGCATCTGCTGTTCGTTCTGCTGCTGGTGTTCCTGGCAGTGATCAAGGTGCCACCACAGCCCGCTGCGGAAGAGGAAAGCCGGGTCCAGGTCGAGTTCATCGGCGAGGGTACGCCGCAGGAAGAAGGCGGCGGGCCACCGGCACCTGCCGCAGCTTCGGCAGCGGCGGCGCAGGCGTCGGCTACGCCATCTTCCAGCACTGCTGCTCAAGCTTCGCCGCAGGCATCGGCGCTGCCGCAACAAGACGTCCCGGCGCCCGCGCCGCCGGTGGCGCAGCAGACTCTGCAGGTGACCGAGACCCCGGTGGCCACCAGTATCTTCGTGCTGCCACCGGCCACGGCGCGCAGTCCGGAAATTGCCCCGCCACAGATCAGGCCGCGCGAGATCAGCGTGCCGGTGCGTGAGGTTTCGGTGGTCGATGTGCCACCGGCCCAGCGTGAACTGCCACAGCGTGAAATAGCGGTGCCCCGCGTGGCACCCGACACGCCCATGGTGCAGGAGCGCGAGATACCGTCCCCGGTGCCGCAGATCCGCACCATGCAGGTGCCCACGCGCGCGATTGCCGCACCGGCACTGCAGGCGCCGACGCCCAGCGTCCGCCAGGCAGAGATTGCATCCCCATCACCCGGCACTGCCGCAAGCGGCAGTGACAGCAAGGCAACCAGCGCCACTACGTCGGGCGATTCGGCAAGCGCGCCTAGCGCCCGCCAAGGCACGCAACCCAATGCGACCGGCTCGGGTTCGTCTGCGACCGCGAACCGTCTCGGCGCCACGCCTACCCCGAGGCGTGGTGACGACTGGGGTGCTTCGACCCGCAACTCGCCTGGCCAGGCGGACGGGAGCGATGGCAACGGTCCCGGTCTGTTCAATGCCGACGGCAGTGTGAGGGTGCCGGACAATCTCACTGGGAATGCAAGCAAGCCAGGGGCGCCGGGCTCCAAGCAGGCGCAGCGCGCCGATGCCGATCGTGCCAGCAAGTGGCTGGATCGCCCCGATTTCCCCTATGAGCCGACCATGTTCGACAAGTACTGGCGTCCCACGAACGAATCGCTGCTGGGGGAATGGGTGCGTCGTGCGATCCAGGAAGTGGAGATCCCGATCCCGGGTACTTCCAAGCGGGTCAAATGCGTGGTCTCGGTGCTACAGGCCGGCGGCGCCTGCAACCTGTTCGATCCCAACCTCAACGAGCAGCCGGCCACCGCGCGGCCGCCACCCGAGATCCCAGTCAAGCGCAACCCGATACCGACGGATAGTTGAGGGAACGAGGAGTGGGGAGTGAGCGGCTTTTGACTTCGGCCTCACTTCTCGCTTCTCACTCCCCAGGCTACAACGAAAAACGGGTCCTGACGGCCCCGTTATCTGTCGCTGCTTTCGAATCCTGCGCAGGCGGTCAGTCGACCCCGTGCAGGTCGCGCAAGTGGGTGCTGCGCGAGCCGAAATACGCAGCCAGGTCGGCAATGTCCTGGTCGCTCAGTTGCGCGGCCTGCGGGGTCATCAACGCGTTCTGGCGGTCGCCGGCGCGGTAGGCCTGCAACGCGTGGGCGATATAGTCGCCGTACTGGCCGCCGAGCTTGGGGTAAGTGGGATCGATCGGCGCATTGCCTTCGGCGCCGTGGCAATCAACGCAGCTTTGCTTGGTCGCTTCGCTCTTGACCTGCGAACGCTTCTCGCCGATCGCGATGCGTCCATCGGGCAGTCCGGCGGACGAGCTGGAACCGTGCTCGCCGCTGGCGTGGCCGGGGTCTTCTGCGGCGACTTCATTGTTCTGGGAGCAGGCGGCCAGGGCGAGGGCGGCGAGCAGGGTGAGGGCTAGACGCTGGGCGTGCACGGCTGTCGACATGGGTGGCTTACTTCAACGAGGAAAGGTAGGCGGAAAGATCGGCGATGTCCTGGTCGGAGAAGCTCTCCGCCTGCGCCTGCATGGTGGGGTGCTTGCGATTGCCTTTCTTGTACTCGGTCAGGGCCTGGGACAGGTATTCGGATGCCTGGCCGCCAATCCGGGGCACGTGGTAGCTCGGATAGGCATTCTTGTAGCCGGTGAGGCCGTGACAACCCTGGCAGGTATAGGACAGGGTGCGACCGTTCTGCACGTTGCCGACCGACACCGCTGCTGCGGCGGGTGCGGCGGCAGCAGCCACAGGCACGGGATTTACCGGCGCAGATTCGGTGGTGGCGGGCGGGGCTTCCTGCTGGGCAGGAACCTGTGCGGTGACCGCAGCGGCCAGCGGAAGGGCGGCGGCCAAGGCGAGGCAAGCGGCGAGCGGAAGCGGTCGCATCATGTCGTAGTCCGGATCTCTCTCAGTGCGTGCGCTGCGTCCAACCGCAGCGCTTGGCTGGGTGAAGTATAGCGTGCGACTCCCGGCGCCTGCCATCCGCGCGGCATGCACGCGGCATCGGCAGGCCGGACAATCGGTTGCCGTTGGACGACCTTGGGCATGCGTATGCCGCTCGCGTTCGTCAATCTCGTTGGGGGTACAGAGACGATCCGACGCAAGTCACCATGACCTTCGGCGCATGTCCGGGCGGGGGTTGGGTGATATACCTATGTACAACACCTAACAACCACCTGGTACCCGCATGTCCCGTCCCGACTTCTCCGCAGGCCGTCTTTTCATGCGAGTGCCGCCCGTGCGTGCACTGCGCGCCTTCGCCCTGGTCCTGCTTCTGGGGCTCACACTGGCTGCCTGCAAGAAGGGCGACGGGGAAGCCCAGGCCAAGTCGGGCGATGCGGCTAAAGGTCCCGATGCGGTGCCGGTTGAAGTGGTCAAGGCTGCGCGTCGGCCCGTTGCGGCCAGCTATACCGGGACCGCTGCACTGGAACCACGCGGCGAGTCGCAAGTGGTGGCCAAGACTTCGGGCGTGGCCCTTGCGGTGATGGTCGAAGAGGGCCAGACAGTCCATGCCGGGCAGGCGCTGGTGAGGCTGGACCCGGATCGTTCGCGCCTTGCCGTGGCCCAGTCGTCGGCGCAGATGCACAAGCTGGAAAACAACTACAGCCGGGCCCGGCAACTGGTCAGCCAGCAGATGATCAGCGCCAATGACGTCGACCAGATCAAGTTCGACCTTGAGAACGCGCGCGCCCAGTACACCATGGCCACGCTGGAACTTTCCTACACCACGGTGACCGCGCCGATTTCCGGGGTGATCGCCTCGCGTTCGATCAAGACCGGCAACTTCGTGCAGATCAATACGCCGATTTTCCGCATCGTCGACAACTCCAAGCTGGAAGCCACGCTCAATGTTCCCGAGCGCGAGATCTCCACGTTGAAGGCCGGACAGCCGGTGCAACTCACCGCCGATGCGCTGCCGGGCCAGAGCTTCACCGGCATCGTCGACCGCATCGCCCCGGTCGTCGATTCCGGCAGCGGTACCTTCCGCGTGGTCTGCAGTTTCTCCGGAGCTGGCGGGTCGTTGCAGCCGGGCATGTTCGGGCGCCTCAGGATCGACTACGACAAGCGCGCCGATGCGCTGGTGGTGCCACGTGCGGCGCTGCTGGACGACGAGGGCGAGCCGGCGGTTTTCGCGGTACGTGCCGGCAAGGCGGCACGGGTGGCGGTCAAGACCGGCTACATGGACGGCGAATGGGTTGAAATTCGCGAGGGTCTGAAAGCAGGCGACGGCGTGGTGACGGCCGGCAAGATCGCATTGCGCGACGGCACCCCGGTGGAGGTGATCGGCGACAGCGCGAAAAAGACCGGGACCGCCAAGCTGGAGGTTGAAGCTGCCGGTAAGAAACAATGAGCGGGCCTGCTTCCGAAGATCATCCTTCCGAAGGGCACCCTTCCGAAGGGCACGCCTCCAACGGTACCCCGCAAGGCGCCGATCCACTCGCACCGCCTGCAGGTTTGACCGGCGGCGGACTGGTGGAATTCTCCACCCGTCGCCGGGTCACCGTGGCGATGTTCTGGATCACCATGTTCCTGTTCGGCGTCCTCGGGCTGATGGCGCTCAAGGTCAACCTGCTGCCGGACCTGAGCTATCCCACGTTGACGGTGCGCACCGAATACACCGGCGCTGCTCCGTCCGAGATCGAGACGCTGATCTCCGAGCCGGTCGAGGAAGCGGTGGGCGTGGTCAAGAGCCTGCGCAAACTGAAGTCGGTGTCGCGCACCGGCCAGAGCGACGTGGTCCTGGAATTTGCCTGGGGCACCGACATGGACCAGGCCAGTCTTGAAGTGCGCGACAAGATGGAAGTGCTGCAACTGCCGCTGGAAGCCAAGGCGCCGGTGCTGCTGCGTTTCAATCCCTCCACCCAACCGATCATGCGCCTGGCGCTGTCAGCCAAGGCCGGCGGCAAGACCGCTCCCGATGCCATCCGCCAACTCACCGAGTTGCGGCGCTACGCCGATGAAGACCTGAAGAAAAAGCTCGAACCCGTCGACGGCGTGGCCGCGGTCAAGGTCGGTGGTGGCCTTGAGGACGAGATCCAGGTCGATATCGACCAGCAGAAGCTGGCCCAGCTCAACCTGCCCATCGACACCGTGATCCAGCGCCTGCAGCAGGAGAACATCAATATCTCCGGCGGTCGCCTGGAACAGGGTTCACAGCGCTACCTGGTGCGTACCGTCAACCAGTTCGCCACGGTCGATGAAATCCGCAACATGCTGGTCACCACCCAGAGTGGCGGCGGCAACGCCGCGTCCACGGCGGCCCAGCAGATGGCTGCGATTGCCGCCTCCAGCGGCGACGCAGCGACGATGGCCGCGGCGGCGTCGGTGCAGAGCGCGTCGTCTTCCAGCTCCACTGCCATTGCCGGTGGCATGCCGGTGCGCCTGAAGGACATCGCCGACGTGCGCCAAGGCTACAAGGAACGCGAAGGCATCATCCGCCTGGCGGGACAGGAAGCGGTGGAACTGGCGATCTACAAGGAGGGCGACGCCAACACCGTGTCCACCGCCGATGCGGTCAAGAAGAAGCTCGAGCAGATCAAGGCGCAGATACCACCCGATGTGGAACTGACCACCATCGACGACCAGTCGACCTTCATCAAGCATGCGATCTCCGACGTGGAACTCGATGCGCTGATCGGCGGTGCGTTGGCGATCCTGATCATCTTCCTGTTCCTGCGCGACGGCTGGAGCACATTCGTGGTCGCACTGTCGCTGCCGACCTCGATCATCACCACCTTCTTCTTCATGGACCAGCTGGGCCTGAGCTTGAACGTGATGTCGCTCGGCGGCCTGGCCCTGGCCACCGGCTTAGTGGTCGACGACTCGATCGTGGTCCTGGAAAGCATCGCCAAGGCCAGAGCGCGCGGACTCGGCGTATTGCAGGCTGCGATCGTCGGCACCCGCGAGGTCAGCATGGCGGTGGTTGCTTCCACGCTCACCACTATCGCCGTGTTCCTGCCGCTGGTGTTCGTGCAAGGCATCGCCGGGCAGTTGTTCCGCGACCAGGCCTTGACCGTGGCGATAGCCATTGCCGTGTCGCTGGTGGTGTCGATGACGCTGATTCCGATGCTGAGCGCGTTGAAGGGCAGGCCGCCGATGGCCTTCCCGGAAGAGGTGCCGCATCCGAAGTGGCAGCCGCAATCGCGTTGGCAGAAACCATTGGCAGCCACCGGACATGGCGTGGGCGCCGGTATACGCGGTTTCTTCTTTGGTATCGCGTGGTTGTTCGTGCGCGCATGGCGCGGCTTGGCAGCGGTGGTCGGGCCGTTCATGCGCAAGGCCAGCGAGCTGGCGATGATTCCCTATGACCGAGCCGAACGCGGCTACATGAAGCTGCTGCCCGGCTCGCTGGGCAAGCCCTGGCTGGTACTGGGCATGGCCGCGACGGCGTTCGCCCTGACCCTGCTGACGATCCCGATGCTGGGCGCGGACCTGATCCCGCAGCTGGCCCAGGATCGCTTCGAGATGACGGTGAAAATGCCGCCAGGCACACCGCTCAGCCGGACCGACGACGTAGTTCGCGCCTTGCAGCAGGCGCACGCAAAGGATGACGGTATCCACGCGCTTTACGGGGTCAGCGGCACGGGGACGCGACTGGATGCCAGTCCGACCGAGAGCGGCGAGAACATCGGCAAGATCACCGTAGTGATGGCCAATGGCGGCAGCAAGGAACTGGAGGCTAGTGAAACCGAGAAGTTGCGCGCATCGGTCAAGGATCATCCGGGCGCGCAGGCTGACTTCCGTCGTCCGGAACTCTTCAGTTTCTCCACCCCGCTTGAAATCGAATTGCGCGGGCAGGACCTGGAGACGATCCAGAAGGCCGGGCAGAAGATGGCCGCGATGCTGCGCGCCAATCCACACTACGCCGACGTGAAATCGACGGTGGAAGAAGGCTTCCCCGAAATCCAGATCCGCTTCGACCAGGAGCGCGCCGGTGCGCTGGGCCTGACCACGCGCCAGATCGCCGACGTGGTGGTGAAGAAGGTGCGCGGCGACGTGGCCACCCGGTATAGCTTCCGCGACCGCAAGATCGACGTGCTGGTGCGGGCGCAGGAATCCGACCGTGCCTCGGTGGAAAGCATCCGCAAGTTGATCGTCAATCCCGGCAGTTCGCGTCCGGTTACCCTGGAATCGGTGGCTGAAGTGGTCTCCACGGTGGGCCCGAGCGAGATCCACCGCGCAGACCAGGTGCGGGTAGCCATTGTTTCCTCCAACCTGCGCGATATCGACCTGGGCGGCGCGGTCGAGGAAGTGCGCGACATGGTCGCCAAGAACAACCTGGGCCCGGCCATCGGCATGCATATCGGCGGGCAGGGCGAGGAGCTGGCCGAATCGGTGCGTGCCTTGCTGTTCGCCTTCGGCCTGGCGATCTTCCTGGTCTACCTGGTGATGGCGTCGCAGTTCGAATCGCTGCTGCATCCGTTCGTGATCCTGTTCACCATCCC
>JBDTPP010000111.1:0-10266 GCA_039932615.1 Pseudoxanthomonas sp. | reverse complement strand
CCCATGCTGAAACTCTTCTACGGCGGCACCTTCGATCCGGTCCACAACGGACATCTTGCGATCGCCCGTGCGGCACGCGATGAGTTGGGTTGCACGGTGCGCCTGATGCCAGCGGCCGATCCGCCGCATCGCGCCCCGCCCGGGGCCGATGCCGCCCAGCGTGCGCAGATGCTGGAGCTGGCGATCGGTGATGAGCCAGGATTGGTCGTGGATCGCCGTGAGCTGGATCGCGAGGGTCGCTCCTACACCATCGACACACTGCGTGAATTGCGGACGGCACTGGGGCTGGACGTACCCATCGCCCTGCTGATCGGCGCTGACAGCTTCATCGGGCTGCCAAGCTGGCGCGAATGGAAGACCTTGTTCGATTTCGCCCATTTCGTGGTGGCGCCCCGTGCCGGCAGTCCACTCGATGGTGAACTGACCGAGGAACTGGGGGAGATCACCCGTCGGCGCTGGACCGAGTCGCCCGGCATGCTCAAAAGCACGCCGGCCGGGCGATTGTTCCTGCTCGCCCAGCCGCTCCAACCTGAATCAGCCAGCGAAGTAAGGCGCCGGATCGCCCAGGGGGACGCCTGGCTGGACATGGTGCCGCCAGCCGTGGCCGGGTTCATCCTCGGCCAGGGCCTCTATCCGCGGCCGGCCGGCGAATTCAGGCTGCCATGACCAGTCCGCTATAATTCGCACCATTCCCCGGAGCTTCCCTACCCTTGTCCAGCCAAGCGCAAATCATCAAGACCCGCCTGCCCCACCCGCCGCCGTCCGTGCCTGCCATTCTTGCCACGGTGCACGCGGCACTGGAAGAACTCAAAGCCAAGGATGTCGTGGAAATCGACGTGCGCGGCAAGTCCAGCGTCGCCGACTACATGGTGATCGCTTCGGGCACCTCCACCCGCCATGTCAAGTCGACGGCCAACGAAGTGGTTCGGTTCGCGAAGAAGCTGGACGTAATGCCGCTGGGTGTGGAAGGAGAGCGCGAGGCCGAGTGGGTGCTGGTCGACCTGGGCGACGTGATCGTGCACGTGATGCTGCCGCGAGTGCGCGAGTTCTACGCGCTGGAACGGCTGTGGACGGTTGGCGACCAGCCGCCGGATGAAAGCGAAACCCCGGATGACGATCGACTCTGATTTGCGCATGTCCGCAAGGACATGAAAGCCAGGCTGATCGCAACCGGCGAACGCGCCCCGGCTTGGGTCGCCCAGGGATTCGCCGAATACCAGAAGCGCCTGTCGCACTGGTTGCCGCTTGAACTGATCGAGATCGAACCCGGTCTGCGTGGCAAGGGCCGCGATGCCCAACGCGCCATCGACGACGAGGGCAGGCGCGTGCTGGCGGCCTTGCCGAAGAATGCGCATGTCATCGCCCTGGAAGTCACCGGCAAGGCCTATTCGTCGGAGCAGCTTGCGCAACGCCTGGAACATTGGCGGGGACAGGGGCGCGACCTTTCACTCCTGATCGGTGGACCGGAAGGTCATGCACCCGAGGTGCTGGCAGCGGCGGGTGAAACCTGGTCGCTGGGTCCGTTGACCTTGCCGCACATGCTGGCCCGCCTGCTCGTGGCCGAGCAGCTCTACCGGGCCGCGGCGATGCTGGCCAACCATCCCTATCACCGGGCCTGATCACCGCGCCTGACCGATCGCCCTCCCCGAGATCGCCTACACGAAACAGGGAAGGGCGATGTCGGCTTCCTACTGCATGGTGAAGTCGATCGGCACCAGGCCATAGGCCTGCACCGCCTGGCCATTGCGCATTGCTGGCTTGAACACCCATGTCTTCAAGACGTGCTCACGCGCGGTCTTGTCCAGTGTGCGATTGCCACTGCTCTGGTCGATGGTGACTTCGAGCGGACGGCCATCGATCCCGACCAGGATCCTGAGCAAGACCCGTCCTTGCACGCCCGCCCTTGCCTCGTCGCGCGGATAACGCGGCGCCGTTGCCGTGACGGTCTCCAGTTGAGAGCCCAGCTGCACAGGGCTTGTGTCGACAGGGCCGATATTTCCGGTGAAGTCGCTGGTGATCGCGGGTTGCGCCGTGGCAGGCTGGGTTCCCTGGTCGACGATTGCCGGATTGCTGGTTTGCGGGTCATGAGTGACTGGATGCGAATCAGTAGGGGTAACGACGGGCTGATGCGGCACCACCGGAACAACCACTGGCGGAGTGGGTGGCGTGGGTATTTCGACAGGCAACGTCCAGCGCTCTTGCTTTGGTGCGGCGATTTGCAGCTGGCTGTCAGCCAACGGAACCAGTAAAAGCAGGAAGGCAAGGACGTGCACCAGTATCACGGCCGCGATGGCCAGGATGCGCGACAGCTCGGGACGGGTTTCGGAATCCAGCGGTAAGGTACGAACCATGATCCACCTCCATATCGGGTATGCGAGAGGAACAACGCCTGGACACGGAAGGTGGGGTTAACCCCTTTCGCATGTCGCAATCCGACAATGCGCCGGCTTGCGAACGCTGGCAAGAGGGGTTCGACCATTGGCTAGTCCCGGCCGACAAGTCGCGCTGGAATTGGATCCCATGGGAGCGGCGTTCCGCCGCGAGCTCCTGGCTCCATCTACTGCAGCCCTGTTCCCGCTTCGTCGTGCTTCTGCAAATCAGGAGCTCGTGGCGGGACGCTGCTTCCATGACAACGAGGCTCACCCCAGCCATCATGAAAAACGGCGCCTTCCGGCGCCGTTCCCTTGAACGAATCCTGTTCGCAGGCTCACTTGCCCAGATCAAACACCACGTCCAGGTTCACCGACAACGTGGTTTCACCCGGCGACACCGAAGTGGATTCCGCACGATCCATGGACTTGGCCATGGCCATCATCGGAACGGGGCGGAAACCGCCACCACCGCCTTCTGAAATACTGACAATGCGGCGCACGCGCAGGCCCAGCGACTTGGCGTAAGTCTCGGCGCGGGCCTGTGCCTTCTTCAACGCGGCAAGGCGGGCTTCGTCATACACCGGTTCGGGTTGGTCGATCTCGAAACTCGGGCCGTTGATCTGGTTGCTGCCTTGCGCGGTCAGTGCATCCAGCACCTTGCCCAGCTTGGCGATGTCGCGCACCTTCAGGTTGACCGTGTTGCTGGCCTGGAAACCGGTGATCTTGGGCGCCTCGTTCTCGATATAGCGGTACTGCGGACTCAGGTTGATGCCGCTGGTCTGGATGTCCTTCTCGGCGATGCCGGCGGCCTTGATGGCCGTCATCACCTTGGCCATCTGTTCGGCGTTCTGGCGCATGGCCGCGTTGCCATCCACGGCCTGGGTGACTACGCCGGCCGAAATCGTGGCCACGTCCGGCACCCGGGAAGCTTCCGCGCTGGCGGAAATCGAGAGCAGCGTGCCGTCGGTGGGAACCGTATAGGCAGCGGCGTTCTGGGCGTGTGCGGTCATGGCGGTGGTTCCAAGGGCAAGGGTCAGGACGAGCAGCAAGGGGCGGGATATAGGGAACAGGCGGGTACGCATGGGGTTCTCCTTGAATGCGAAGGGGCGCGGGTGTAGCTGGATACGAAAAATCGCCGATCAGATTGTTGGGACTAGCATGAACGCGTTGTGAGCTGCATCGGGGTTCGGGATGCCGGGACTGCCTGAGCGGCCATTCAGTCAGCATGCGCAAGGTATCCTTCGTGGATGTTGTATCTCGCATCCAAATCGCCCCGCCGGGCAGAGCTTCTGGCCCGCCTGGGGGTGGATTTTGGCGTACTTGACCTGGACATCGTCGAACAACGGCAACACGGCGAGCCGGCCGAGGAATACGTGCGCCGCGTGGCCCGGGAAAAGGCGGGCGCTGGCCTGCTGACGGTCATGACCGTGCCCGACGCGCTGGTGCTGGGTGCTGATACCGAAGTAATCCTGGATGACGAAGTGTTCGGCAAACCACGCGATGCCGACGATGCCACCGCCATGCTCAGGCGTTTGTCCGGGCGTACCCATCACGCGGTGACCGCAGTTTCGCTGGTCAGTGCGGGACGCGAGGCGCAGACGGTGTCGGTGTCGGAAGTCTCGTTCGCGGAACTGGGCGAGGATGAGATCGCCGCCTACGTCGCCAGCGGCCAGGCGCAGGGCAAGGCCGGCGCCTATGGCATCCAGGGCGCGGCGGAGCGTTTCGTCCGTCATCTTTCAGGCAGTCACTCGGGAGTGATGGGGCTGCCCTTGTTCGAGACATCGCAACTGTTGAAATCATTCGGGGTGCAATGATGTCCGAGGAAATCCTGGTCAACGTGACCCCGCGTGAGACCCGCGTTGCCGTGGTCGAGAACGGCATGCTGCAGGAACTGCACATCGAGCGCGGCTGGCGCCGTGGCGTGGTCGGCAACATCTACAAGGGCAAGGTGCAACGGGTGATGCCGGGCATGCAAGCGGCGTTCGTCGACGTAGGCCTGGACCGTGCGGCATTCCTGCACGCCAACGACGTGGTCCGTGCCGCACCGGCCACCAATGGCGAAGAGATCGAGGTGCCGCCGCTGGCGACTTCCACGCCCATCGTGGAGCTGCTCCGCGATGGGCAGGACATCGTGGTGCAGGTGGTCAAGGACCCGATCGGCAGCAAGGGCGCGCGCCTGACCACCCAGATCAGCATTCCGTCGCGCTACATGGTGCTGCTGCCGCAGTCGAAGGTGATCGGCGTTTCCGCGCGGATAGAGGACGAAGCCGAACGCCTGCGCCTGAAAACGCTGGTGGGCGAGCTTGCCGCGACCCACGGCGGCCATGGTTATATCGTGCGCACCAATGCCGAGGGCCAGCCGGCCGAAGCGCTGGCCGAGGACATCGCCTACCTGGCGCGGGTGTGGGCACTGGTCGAACAACGCAGCCGCGATGCGGCGTTGGGCGCGTGCATCTACGAGGACCTGACCTTGCCGTTGCGTGCGGTCCGCGACCTGATGCGCCGCGACGTGGAGAAGGTGAAGGTCGATTCGCGCGAAACCTGCGACCGCCTGCAGGCTTTTGCCGCCAAGTACATGCCGGTGTTGGCCGAGCGCATCGAGCACTATGCGGGCGAGCGCCCCATCTTCGACCTGTACGGCGTGGAAGATGAAATCGGGCGCGCGCTTGAAAAGAACGTGCGGTTGAAGTCGGGCGGCTACCTGGTCATCGACCAGACCGAGGCGATGACCACGATCGACGTCAATACCGGTTCTTTCCTTGGCCAGCGCAACCTGGAGGAAACCGTCTACCGCACCAACCTGGAAGCCGCGCAATCGGTGGCGCGGCAGTTGCGCCTGCGCAACCTGGGCGGGATCATCATCATCGACTTCATCGACATGGATGATCCGGAGCATCGCCGCCAGGTGCTGCGCACGCTGGAGAAGGCGTTGTCGCGTGACCATGCCAAGACCACGGTGTACGAGTTCTCGCCGCTGGGCCTGGTCGAGATGACCCGAAAACGCACCATCGAAAGCCTGGAACGGCAGCTGTCCGAACCCTGCCACGAATGCGGCGGGCGCGGCACGGTCAAGACCGCCGAGACGGTCACCTATGAGATCTTCCGCGAAATCACCCGCGCAGTGCGCCAGTTCGACGCGGCGCGCCTGCTGGTGATCGCTTCGCCCAAGGTCGTCGCCCGGATCACCGACGAGGAATCGCCGGCGGTGGCGGAGCTGGAGGAATTCCTGGGTAAGTCGATTCGCTTCCAGGCTGATGAGCAATATTTGCAGGAGCAGTTCGATGTGGTGCTGCTCTGACGCCGTCATGACCAGCCATGCGGCTGTTGGAAGCCCAGCGCAAGCTGGAATCCATTTTGATGTTGCTCTTGCTCGTCATCCCGGAGCAAGCAGGGATGCAGTGCCCTTGCTGTTTGCTTTTGCTTTGACTGAGTCGATGGCAGCAAGAACTTTCGCGTTGATACGCGAGTCACTTTTCTTTGTGTGGCCAAAGAAAAGCAACCAAAAGAAAGGTCACCCCGACGGCTCGCCGACGCTGGGCGTGGGTTCGCAATCGGAGCGGGAATTCTTGAACGGCACATCCGAGTGCCGTTCGAAAACTGCGCACATCCTGTGCGCAGCCCTTCGGGTTTTACCCACTCCGATTGCCGCGCCTCAGGTGCCCCGTGGAAGCAACAGCAACAGCAAAGGCCGGCCCCACCGCGTTCGCGATCTTCCATTCCCCATTCCCCATTCCTCATTCCCGGCTTGCCAGCACTGATGCCCACTCCTCTTCGCCGCCGTTTGCGTCTTGCGCGCCGTGGTGTGTGGTACCTGGCTGCCGGGGCGCTGGTGTGCATGGCGCTGGTGCTGGGCGTGGCCAGCCAGCTGCTGCCGTTGGCCGAGCAGCATCCAGAGAAAATCGCTGCGTGGCTAAGCGCGCGTGCAGGACGGCCGGTGGCTTTCGATCATGTCGCCACGCAGTGGACGCGGCGCGGTCCGCTATTGCGGCTGGATGGCTTGCGGCTGGGCGAAGGCGCCGATGCGGTGCGCATCGGAGAAGCCGAAGTGCTGGTCTCGATGTACGCGGGGTTGCTGCCGGGGCGCTCGTTCACCGAACTGCGCCTGCGTGGTTTGTCGCTGACGCTGCGGCGCGCGGACGACGGCATGTGGTCGGTGCTCGGCCTGCCGGGCCAGTCGGGCGGCGGCGATCCGCTGAAAGACCTTGAAGGCCTGGGCGAGTTGCAGGTCATCGGTGGCAAGCTGGCGGTGTTGGCGCCTTCGCTGGGCTGGAACGTGAACCTGCCCAGGATCGATTTGCGCCTGCGTGTCGATGGCGATCGCGTCCGCGCCGGCACGCGCGCATGGATACGCACGGATGGCATTCCGGTGCAGGCCGCTTTCGACTTCGACCGCGGTAACGGCGATGGCCGCGCCTACGTGGACACCCAGGTCGCGGATATCGCCGCATGGGCCCCGTTGCTGCGCTATGCCGGGGTGACGGCCGAATCGGGCCAGGGCCGGATGCAGGGCTGGGCCGAACTGCGCAGGCATCGGGTGGTGCTGGTGACGTCGGAATTGAAACTGCAGCAAGTGCAACTTGGCGGCGCGCCGCTGGCCGATGGGCGCACCATTCCGCGCGCGCATTTCGAGCGTGTTGAAGGACTGGTGCGCTGGCGTCTTATCGGCAAGGGCTGGCGTTTCGATGCGCCGCGGCTGCTGGTGGGTAGCCAGCAGGCGCCGCAGAAACTGGACGGTCTCGTGATCGCGGGCGGGCGTGAATATGCGTTGCTGGCTGACCAGATCGATGTCGCGCCGCTGCTTGCTGTGCTCGGGTTGAGCGATCGGGTTGATCCTGGCCTGCGTCAATGGCTGTCACGGGCCAGGCCGAGCGCCCGCGTAGCTCGGCTTTCGGTGGTCGGGGATCACACCGGTGGCATGAGCGCCAGTGGCAGACTGGAAGGCATCAGCTTCCTGGCGATGGGACATTCTCCCGGGATCGACGGGCTGGCCGGAGAATTCGTCGGCGACCGTGAAGGTTTTGCATTGAAGCTAGATCCGGCGAGCGCCTTCCGCTTCGACTGGCCCAGCGGGTTCGGCGTGGTCCACGACGTGACCCTGGATGGCTCGCTTGCGGGCTGGCGCGAGGGCCAGGGTTGGCGCATAGGCACGTCGGGGCTGCGCGTGCGCGGCGCCGATTTCGGTGCCGACGCGCGTGGCAGTTTGTGGTTCCAGGGCGACGGCACGCGGCCGCGGATCGACCTCGCCACAGACATCGCCGAAGCCCCGGTGCCGGTAGCGAAGGGCTTCTGGATTCACGACAAGATGTCCAAGGTCACGCTGGACTGGCTGAACAGCGCACTGGTCGGCGGCAAGGTGCGTGACGGCCACGCAATTGTTTCCGGCGACCTCGACGACTGGCCGTTCGTCCACAACGACGGGCGTTTCGAGGCGACTGCGCGCATCGATGGCGGCCAGTTCAAGTTCCAGCACGAGTGGCCGGCGATGGATCATGTGGATGCGCGAATCGCCTTCATCGGCAATGGTTTCTCGATCGAGGGGCAAGGCGCGTTGGCGGGCGTGCGTGTGGAAGGCTTCAAGGCAAGCATTCCGGATTTCGCGAAGGCCGAACTCTCGATCAGCGCGCGCGGCGCAGCCGATGCCGCACAGATGCTGGCGATGCTGCGGCAGTCGCCACTGCAGAAGCAATACGGCGACACCTTGTCCAACCTGACTGCCAGTGGTCCGGCGCATGCCAGCTACGACATGCTGCTGCCGCTGCATGCAGAGGAGGCGGCTGCCAGGAAAACCAGGGGAACGGTTGAACTGCTGGGTGCAAAACTGGCGGACAAGCGTTGGAATCTGGCCTTCGACGGAGTGCGCGGCAGGGCGGATTTTGATGGCGCCGGGTTTGCCGCGGAAAAGCTGGCGGTCAGCCAGAAGGGGCAGCCGGGCGTGCTTTCCTTGCGTGCGGGCAGCGGCACACGCGACCGGCAAAAGGCGTTCGAGGCAGAGCTTGCGGCCAGCCTGACCGCCACGGAGCTGCTCGACCGCGCCCCGGAAATGGCCTGGCTCAAGCCCTACATCGAAGGGCGTTCGCAATGGACCGTGGGCGTGACCCTGCCCAAAGGCGGCGCCGCCGATGCACCCAGCCAGTTGAAACTGCATTCCGACCTGGTGGGCACCACGCTCAAATTGCCGGCACCGCTGGACAAGCCGGCCTCCCAGCCACTGTCGACCACGGTGCAGACCGCGATGCCGATGGGCAGCGGCGACATCGACGTCGCGTTCGGCAAGCTGCTGGCCCTGCGCGCGCGCGGCGATGCGAAACAGACCGGCGTGCGCGTGGTCCTGGGCAGCAACGTGGTCAATGATGCGCCACCGGCTTCCGGGCTGGTCGCTACCGGGCGTACTTCGAGCCTGGACGCGATTGAATGGATCACCCTGGCCAAGAGCGGCAGCGGTGGTGGTGGCAGCAAGCTCCCGTTGCGGCGGATCGATGTCACCGCCGACCGACTGTTGTTGCTGGGGTCGGCATTTCCCGGTACGCGCCTGCAGGTGGCGCCTGCGGGCAATGCACTGGCGGTGAAGATGGAAGGCCAGGCGCTGTCCGGCGCACTGCTGGTGCCCGATGCGGACGGTGCGGTGATCGCGGGCAAACTCGCGCGGCTCTACTGGCGTGATGCTTCGCCCGGTTCGACGGAGGTAACGGCTGGCAGTGATGCTTCGACCGATGCTTTCAATCCCTCAGCCATACCGCCGTTGAAACTGGACATCGACGACCTGCATTTCGGCGACGCCAGCCTGGGTAGCGCGCAATTGCGCACGCAACAGGTGGCAGCGGGCATGCATGTGCAGCAACTGGCGCTGCGTTCGCCCGGGCAGAAGATCGACGTGCAAGGCGACTGGCTGGGGCATGGCGCCGCTGCGCGCACGCAGCTGAGCGCCGACATCGACAGCCAGGATCTGGGCAGCCTGCTGGATGGTCTCGGCTTCAAGGGCAGGGTGGGCGGCGGCAAGGGCAAGGTGAAGTTCGATGCCAGCTGGTCCGGCAGTCCTGCGGCCTTCGCGTTGTCGAAGATGGCAGGCAGCCTGCACATCGCCGCGCGCGATGGACAATTGCTGGAAGTCGAACCCGGCGCCGGCCGCGTGCTCGGCCTGCTGAGCCTTGCCCAGTTGCCGCGGCGGATGATGCTGGATTTCCGCGACTTCTTCTCCAAGGGCTTCGCCTTCAACCATATCGACGGCAACGTGCGTTTCGGCGCCGGCGTGGCCCGCAGCGAGGACATGGTGATCGATGGCCCGGCCGCGCAGATCAAGATCACCGGCAACACCGACCTGCGCGCGCAGCGTTTCGACCAGACCATCGAGGTGCTGCCCAAATCGGGCAATGTGCTGACCGTGGTCGGCGCTGTTGCGGCTGGCCCGCTTGGCGCGGCGATCGGCGCCGCCGCCAATGCGGTGCTTAAGAAACCACTCGGCGAACTGGGCGCCAAGACCTATCGCGTCACCGGGCCGTGGAAGGATCCCAAGGTGGAAGTCATCAGTCGTGAGCAATCGCGCGTGCAGGGTTCAAGCATGTTGGATCGTACTGTCGCGCCGTAACTTCTTTTCTTCCAGGCCTTGCACTCCCTGCGATCGCTGATGGCAGAGGGAAACGCAGGCTTGCCTTTCCCCCTGCTGGCCCCAAACTCATTACCCATGACGAATTCCTCTCTCGCCCTCGCCGAAACCCGCCTCCTGCTTCCCGCCGGACTCGACCAGCAGGGTCTGCATCGCGCCTTCGGCACGTTGCTGGGTCCGGGTATCGATTTCGGTGATCTCTATTTCCAGCATTCGCGACGCGAGAGCTGGACGGTGGAGGACGGTATTGTCAAGGACGGCGCGCACTCCATCGACCAGGGCGTCGGCGTGCGC
>JBDTPP010000110.1:0-10279 GCA_039932615.1 Pseudoxanthomonas sp. | reverse complement strand
ATCTGGGCGCCGACAGCGACCAGCCGCGCCAGCCATTCAATTTCTTCCTGCTCAAGGATCGGCAGATCAATGCCTTCGCCACCCTGGGCGGTTACATCGGCGTCAATGCCGGGCTGATCCTCACCGCCGAGCGCGAAGATGAAGTTGCTGCGGTGCTTTCGCACGAAATCGCCCACGTCACCCAGCAGCACGTCCTGCGCGGAGCGGAACGCGCGCAACGCGACCAGATCCCGATCCTGCTGGGCATGCTGGGCGCAATCGTGCTGGCCCAGGCCGCCGGCGGCAATTCGGGCAGCAATGCCTCCCAGGCCGCGGTGGCCAGCGCCATGGGCCTTATCCAGCAGCGCCAGATCGATTACACCCGCGCCAACGAGGCCGAGGCTGACCGCATAGGCATCTATACCCTGTCGCGCGCCGGTTACGACGTGGGTGCCATGGCCGGGTTCTTCGAGCGCATGTCGCAGGCCATGCGTGGCAATCGCGGGGGCGACCGCGAACGCACCCCCGATTATCTGCAGACCCACCCAGTGACCACCACCCGGATCAGCGAGGCGCGCCAGCGCGCCGAACAGATCACCAAGGAGAACAACATCTCGGTGACCACGTCCACGCCGGGCGGCACCCAGACCGAACAGATCCCGCGCAATCCTTCCTACGCCATACCCGGCATTCTCAACCCTTTGTTGCCCAACTCCCTGCTTGTGTCCCTGGGTGACACACCCAAGGGCGGCAGTGGCCAGTTCGACTGGGCCAAGGAACGCCTGCGCGTGCTCAGTGCCGATACGCCCGGTGCTGCAATCGGCGAATACGAGCGGATCCGCCAAGCCAGCAGCAAAGGCCTGAGCGATTCGCAAAAATATGGCCTGGCCCTGGCCCGGTTGCGCGGCAACAGCCCCGCTGCCGCCGCGGCCGACCTGGAACCGTTGCTGGAGAAATATCCGGAAAACCTGTGGCTGGCGCTGGCGATGGGCGAATCGGAATCGCGCTCCGGCAAGACGGCGCTGGCCAACCAGCGCTTCAACCGCTTGCTGCAACACGCACCCAACAATCGTGCCGTGGCCCTGACCTATGCGCAGATGCTGAACGAACAGGGCGGTCGCGATTCCGGCCAGCGTGCGCAGGCCGTGTTGCGCCCGCTGCTGGGGGCTTCCGGCGACGATCCTGTGTTCCAGCAGAATTTCGCGCGCTCCAACGAACTGGCCGGAGACCTGGCCCGGGCCGGCGAAGCCTATGCCGAGAGCGCCTTCCTCAATGGCCGCCCGGAACAGGCATTGATCCAGCTGGAGACCCTGAAGAAGCGCGAAGACCTGGATTACTACGCCCGCGCGCGGATCGACTCGCGCATCGCCACCATCACCCCGCAGGTCCTGGAGCTGCGCCGCCAGGGCATCCACGACCCGGATGTGGACCGGCGCTGAGCGCCAGGCGCACTGTCCACAGTCGCCTTTTCACCGCACGAACCGGGCGGACCCGCAGCAAGCTTGCTGGCCGATGTCATGATTGCGTCATAAAACTGTCGTTAAATCCGTGAAACCGTACGGATACAGCCATTCCATGCAGAAGCACATCCTCATCGTCGATGACGAACCCGCGATCCGCGACATGGTCGCCTTCGCGCTGCGCAAGGGCGATTTCGAGCCTGTGCATGCCGGCGACGCCCGCGAGGCCCAGACCGCCATCGCCGACCGGGTTCCGGACCTGATCCTGCTTGACTGGATGCTGCCCGGGACCAGTGGCCTGGAACTGGCCCGTCGTTGGCGCAAGGACGCGCTGACCCGCGATGTGCCGATCATCATGCTGACCGCGCGCGGCGAGGAGAACGATCGCGTCGGCGGGCTCGAGGCTGGTGTCGACGATTACGTGGTCAAGCCGTTCTCCGCGCGCGAACTGCTGGCCCGGATCCGCGCAGTGATGCGCCGCTCGCGCGACGACGACGAGGACGGCAGCATCGCCATCGGCGGCCTGCGTATCGACGGTGCCGCGCATCGCGTGTTTGCCGGAGACGTGCCGGTACCGATCGGTCCGACTGAATACCGCCTGCTGCATTTCTTCATGACCCACCCCGAGCGCGTCTACAGCCGCACCCAGTTGCTGGACCATGTCTGGGGCGGCAGCGTGTACGTGGAAGAACGCACGGTGGACGTACACATCCGCCGCCTGCGCAAGACCCTGGAGCCGCATGGCGTGGAAAACATGGTGCAGACGGTGCGGGGTTCCGGATATCGGTTCTCGGCGGCTGTTTAGGAAAAACCGTTGCTGGTTGGTGGTTCGTAGTTGGTGATGGGCATCGGCGATGACGCCTCCCACTAACTACGAACCACCAACCAAAAACCCGCCTCAACAGCCGTAACAACCATCTGACACAATCCTGCAATGCCCCACTACCTCCGCCCCGCCTGGTTCAAGACCCTCGGCCAACTGGTCGCCGTGCTTGCCGCCGCCGCCCTGCTGGGCTGGTTGCTGGGCCACGCCTGGCCGGTGCTGACCGCAGCCGCGCTGGGTGTGGTGGCCTGGCACTACTGGCGCCTGCGCAAGGTGTTGCTACGGCTGACCGCGCGGCAACGCCTGCAGCCCGTCCATGGCGACGGTGTATGGAACGAGCTCGACCGCCTGCTCTACCGAAGCCAATCAGAAATGCGCACCCGCAAACGCCGGTTGCTGGACCTGCTGCGTGCCTACCGTGCCGCAGCCGATGCCTTGCCCGACGCGGTCGTGGTGGTGGACCGGAACAGCCAGCGCGTGCAGTGGTTCAACAAGGCTGCGACCACCCTGCTCGGCCTGCAGCATTCTGGTCTGGGCACCTCCGTCGGCGATCGCCTGCAGCCGCTGCCGCTATCCCACTGGCTGGCCGCAGGTCGCAATGCCGAGCCCATGCTGGACGCGGCTTCGCCGGTGGATCCGGAGCTGCGCCTCAACCTGCGCCTGATCCCGTATTCGGACGAATACTGGCTGCTTGTCGCACGTGACGTAAGCAAGATGCTGCGACTTGAACAGATGCGCCAGGATTTCGTCGCCAACGTATCGCATGAACTGCGCACCCCGCTGACCGTGGTCCACGGCTACCTGGACATGCTGGACCCGACCGATTTTCCGGAATGGGCACCCATCCTGTCGGAGATGCAGAAGCAGTCGCAGCGCATGACCCAGCTGGTTGAGGACTTGCTTACCCTGTCGCGCCTGGAGGCACAGGAGAGCCTGGCCGATGAGAGCGTGGCGATGACGCCGATGCTGGCCACGTTGAAGCGCGAGGCCGAGGCGCTCAGCCAACGCCGCCATAAACTGGTGGTCCAGGACGAAGCCGGCTTCGATCTATGGGGCTCCAACAAGGAATTGCACAGCGCTTTCTCCAACCTGGTCAGCAATGCAGTGCGCTATACCCCGGTCGACGGAACCATAACGCTGCGTTTCGCGCGCGAAGGCGATGGCGCTGTGCTGAGCGTGCGCGATACCGGTTACGGAATCCCGCAGGCACATCTGCCCCGCATCACCGAGCGCTTCTACCGCGTCTCCACCAGCCGTTCTCGAGAAAGCGGCGGTACCGGCCTGGGCCTGTCCATCGTCAAGCACATATTGAACCTGCACCAGGCGCGCCTTGAGGTCGAAAGCGAAGTCGGCCAGGGCAGCCTGTTCTCGATCCATTTCAATGCCGACCGCGTGCATCCGCGCGAACATCCGCTCGAACATCCAGGCAAACCGGATTCCGCGCGCCCGCCTTCACAGAGCCAGATCGCATGACTGCCGCCTATCCTTCCCTGCCCGCCATCGCCTCACCCACCGAAGGCGATCCGCTGCGCGATCCTGCGCTGTACCTCAACCGGGAACTGTCGCAGCTGGATTTCAACTTTCGCGTGCTGGCCCAGGCGCTGGACCCGCAGGTGCCGTTGCTGGAGCGGCTGCGTTTCCTCTGCATCTCCTGCACCAACCTGGACGAGTTCTTCGAGATACGTGCCGCAACCACGCGTCATGCGATGGATTTCGGCCTGCCCCCGGCGGCCGATGGCATGAGTCCGGCCACCGTGCTCAACAAGATCCACGAACGCGCTGCGCTGCTGGTCGATGCACAGTACCGTTGCTGGAACGAAGTGCTGCGACCAGGCCTGGCCGAGGCGGGGGTGCGCGTGCTCAGCCGCGACGTCTGGAACCCGCGCCAGACCCGTTGGCTGCGCGCCTATTTCCGCAACGAGATCATGCCGGTGCTGTCGCCGCTTGGACTGGACCCTTCGCATCCGTTCCCCAAGATCCTTAACAAGTCGCTGAACATCGTGGTTGTGCTGAAGGGCAAGGACGCGTTCGGTCGCGCCGGGCATATGGCCATCGTGCGCGCGCCGCGTTCGTTGCCGCGCATCATCCACGTACCACAGCGCGTGTCTGGCGGCGAACATGATTTCGTACTGCTGTCGTCAGTGCTTTCCGCGTTCGCCGACGAGATGTTCCCAGGCATGGAAGTTAAGGGCGCCTACCAGTTCCGGGTCACCCGCAATTCGGAACTGGTGGTCGACGAGGCGGAAGTCGAAAACCTTGCCCTGGCGCTGCGCGACGAACTGGTCAGTCGCGGCTACAACCCCGCAGTGCGCCTGGAAATCGCCCAGGACTGTCCCAAACCGATCATGCGCACGCTGCTGAAGAACTTCGAGTTGCCCGAAAACGCCGTCTATCTGATCGACGGATCGGTCAACCTGAACCGCGTGATCCAGGTCTACGACCTGGCGGACAAGCCGGAACTCAAGTACCCACCGTTCAGCCCGCGCACGCTGCGCGGGCTAGATGCGATGTTCGAGACGGTGGACGACGGCGATGTATTGATGCACCACCCGTTTGACGCCTTCACCCCCGTACCGGAGCTGATCCGCCAGGCCGCCACCGATCCCAACGTGCTGGCGATCAAGCAGACCCTGTACCGCACCGGCAAGGATTCGGCGATTGTCGATGCACTGATCCTGGCCGCGCGCAACGGCAAGGACGTCACCGTGGTGGTCGAACTGCGCGCACGCTTCGACGAGGACGCCAACCTGGGTGTTGCCGATCGCCTGCAGGAAGCCGGCGTGCAGGTCGTGTACGGCGTGGTCGGTTTCAAGACCCACGGCAAGATGCTGCTTATCGTGCGCCGGGAAGGCCGCAAGCTGCGCCGATACGTGCACCTGGGCACCGGCAACTACCACAGCGGCACCGCGCGCGCGTACACCGACCTGGGCTTGATCACCGCCGACCCCGATATCGGCAACGACGTGCACCTGCTGTTCCAGCAACTCTCGGGCCTGGCACCCTCGACCAAACTCAAGCGCCTGCTGCAGTCGCCATTCACCCTGCACACCGGGCTGCTGAAGAAGATCGAACGCGAGGCGAAACTGGCGCGCGCCGGCAAGCAGGGCCGCATCATCGTGAAGATCAACGCGATCAACGAGCCGCGAATCATTCGCGCGCTTTACGCCGCCTCGCAGGCAGGGGTCAGCATCGACTTGATCGTGCGGGGCGCCTGCGCGTTGCGTCCCGGCGTGCCCGGCGTGTCGGAGAACATCCGCGTGCGTTCGATTGTTGGTCGCTTCCTCGAACACAGCCGCATCTACTGGTTCGGCAATGATGGCGATCCCGAACTCTATTGCGCCAGCGCCGACTGGCTGGAACGCAACCTGCTGCATCGGGTGGAAACCTGCTTCCCGATCCTCGATGAAGACCTGGCCAGGCGTGTGTTCCAGGAAGCGCTGCAGAGTTACCTGGACGACAATTGCAACGCCTGGGAACTGGATGCTCACGGCGTTTACCACAAGCTGGCGCCGGCCGCAGGCGAAGCCGCGTATTCGGCGCAGGCGGCGTTGCTGGCGAAGGTCTGACCGCCCCTGTCCCCCAAGGGGACTTCGTCCGATGCGTAGGAGCGCCCATGGGCGCGAGCTCTTCGGTCCGATCGCGGAAAATCAAGAGCTCGCGCCCATCGGGGCTCCTACCATCCTGCCAATTCGGCTTGGTCCATAAGTTAGTATTCGCGCATGCCCTTCGCCGTCGCCTCCATCTCCCCCCCTCTGCAGGACGGCGACCAGTTTGCCGCCGTGGATATCGGTTCCAACAGTTTCCACATGGTGGTGGCGCGTTACACGATGGGTCAGCTGCGCGTGGTCGACCGGCTGCGCGAGACCGTGCGCATGGCCGACGGCCTGGATGGCAAGGGCGGCCTGTCTGCCGAAGCGCGCCAGCGCGGCCTGGAATGCCTGGCCCGTTTCGGTCAGCGCATCCGCGACATTCCTGCGGTGCGGGTGCGTGCGCTGGCCACCAACACCGTGCGCCAGCTTTCGTCTCCGCAGAACTTCCTGGTGCCGGCGGAAACCGCTTTGGGCCATGCGATCGAAGTGGTTTCCGGTCGCGAGGAAGCTCGCCTGATCTACCTCGGTGTCGCCCACGCGCAACCGCCCAAACCCGGTCAGTTGCGGCTGGTGATCGATATCGGCGGAGGCTCCACCGAGTTCATCATTGGCCGCGGATTCGAACATATTGAACGCGAGAGCCTGCAGGTTGGCTGCATCGCCAGCACTCGCCGCTTCTTTCCGGGCGGGAAGCTGTCGAAGAAACGCTGGAAGGATGCGCTGACCGAAATCGGCACCGAATTCCAGCAATTCGCCGGCCTGTACCGGGCACTGGGCTGGCACGAAGCGCTGGGTTCCTCGGGCACCCACAAGGCCATCGGAGAGATCTGCGCGGCGATGAAGCTGACCAAGGGTGCGATCACCGCCGAGGCGCTGCCGCAGTTGCGCGATCGCCTGCTGATGGCCGACAACATCGACAAGATCGACTTGCCGGGTCTATCCGGGGACCGACGACCAATCATCGCCGGCGGCGTTCTGGTGCTGGAAGCCGCCTTCGAGGCATTGGGCCTGCAGCGGCTGATAGTGAGCAAGGCGGCGATGCGCGAAGGCATCCTCTACGACATGCTCGGCCGTGGCGGCGACAACGATCCACGCGAGGCCTCGGTGGCATCGCTGACCCGGCGTTACGGCATTGACGAGATCCAGGCCGCGCGGGTGGAAAGCACTGCGATGCGCCTGTTCGAGCAGGTCGCGGAAAGCTGGGCGCTGGACGACGACGACGCGCGCCAGCTCGGTTGGGCCGCGCGCCTGCACGAAATCGGCCTGGCCGTCGCGCACAGCCAGTACCACGTGCACGGCGCCTATCTGCTGGAATATTCGGACATCGCCGGCTTCTCCCGCCAGGAACAGCAGGTGCTGGCAGCGCTGGTACGGACTCATCGGCGCGGCATACCCAAGTCCGCCTTCGACCCCATCCCCGACCGCTTGATGCTCAGCGCCCGGCGCAAGGCCGCACTGCTGCGCCTGGCGGTATTGCTGCACCGTGCGCAGGATGCCGATTCGATCCCGAAGCTGGAACTCACTGCCGATGGCGACAAACTCGACCTGGTCGTTTCCCAACGCTGGATCGAAGCACGTCCATTGCTGCGCACCGACCTGATCGGCGAACCGGAAGACATGGCTGGCCTGGGTGTGACGTTCAAGCCGTTCGTGTTGTAAGCGCCGCTCCAAAGGCGGGACAATCCGCCATCGCCGACCAGAGAGCAACGGCTTGAAGACCTGCCGCATCCCGCATACCGAACTCGAGGTGTCGCGCATCGCCTGCGGCTGCATGCACCTGAGTCGTGCCTGGGACGACACCGCGATCACCGCCGCGGAAATATCGGCGACGCTGAAACTGGTAGAAACCGCGCTGGAACAGGGCATCACCCTGTTCGATCACGCCGACATCTATGCGCGCGGCAAGTCGGAGCAGTTGTTCGGCGAGGCGCTGCGGCAGATTCCAGAACTGCGCGAACGCATCGTGCTGCAGTCCAAGTGCGGAATCCGCGTCGCCGGTGATCCCGAGGCGAGCAGCCCCGCGCGTTATGATTTCAGTCGCGGCCATATCGTGCGTTCTGTGGAAGGCATCCTGAAGCGGCTGGACACGGATCATCTGGACGTCCTGCTGCTGCACCGTCCCGATCCATTGATGGAACCGGCCGAAGTGGCACACGCCTTCGAGCATTTGCAAAACAGCGGCAAGGTGCTGCATTTCGGCGTGAGCAACCACAACGCCGCGCAGATTTCACTGTTGCAGGAACACCTGGAGCAGCCACTGGTGGTCAACCAGGTGGAATTGAGCCTGCTCCATCACCAGCTGATTTCCGACGGCCTGCTGTTCAACCAAGCCGGCGAAACCGGCATCGGCCGCACCCTGGATTACTGCCGCGAATACGGAATCCTGGTCCAGGCGTGGTCGCCACTGGCGGGAGGTAGATTGTTCGCCGACAAGCCCGCGAAGGAATTGCGTCCGGTCGCGGACCTGGTGGCGCAACTGGCGGAAGCGAAGCAAGTCGCCCCCGAGGCCATCCTGCTGGCCTGGTTGTTGAAGCATCCCGCCGGCATCCAGCCGATCATCGGCACCACCAACAGCGACCACCTGGTCGCCTGCTGCCAGGCCGACGCTGTGGAACTCAGCCGCGAGGAGTGGTACATGCTGCTGGCGGCGGTGCGTGGCATTGGCGTCCCGTGAACGGGACTGAAGCAACATCGATTTGACCGCATTTGTTGCAATGACCACTATCAATTGATGCCCCACATTTGATGCCTATCTAGAGTCAGGGCGCACTGAAGTATCCCTACCATCTGGAGTATTCCTTGAACTACATCGACATTGTCGCGGTGATCGCAGTGCTCCAATTGCTCTTCTTTTCAGGTCTGGTTGGCCAGGCACGTGGAAAGTATGGGGTGGCTGCCCCTGCTGTCGTTGGCCATGAACTTTTTGAGCGCGCTTATCGCGTCCAGATGAACACCTTGGAATTATTGGTCGCATTCCTGCCCGCTCTATTTCTCGCCGGCAAGTATTGGTCGCAACCCGTAATAGCTGGGATAGGTGCAATTTATGTGCTTGGCCGCTTTATTTACTGGCGGGCGTACATGGGCGCTCCGAAGTCGCGCGGCCTTGGCTTCGGGCTCTCCTCTCTTCCAGTCTTGTTGTTGCTGGTCGCGGCACTCATCGGCGCGCTGTACCGCAGCGCGTAACATGCAGGCGTCCACTTTATCGAAGAAGTCCCACCCGCTTGGCAGTCGGCTCAATTACAGCGCTAGGCCGCATGGACGGGGTTCACCACACATGAAAATTGGAATACAGACATGGGACAGTCATGGAGATATTCGTCCGTTCATGGCGCTGGCCGACGGATTGCAGGACGCAGGCCATGGGGTAACGCTGGCAATAACCTGCATGGACATTCCGAGCCAAAGTTTCCGGACAGCGACTTCTACCCGGAACCAGAGGCTTATGTGAGAGACAGTGCTGAGAGCTTGCTCAATGAATTTGTACAACGGCTCATTGACCTAGGCACCGGTAAGCACGCCAAATCGCAGATCTTGCAGGATCTCAGGACTATGCTGCACGCGTTTGATCGCTTCGACCCGGAAGATCAGGACCAGCTAATGATCCATCTGTACTGTCCGCTCGACATCCTAAACATCGAGAGCAGCGACGGGTTAACTGGCGAGTGGCGGTATGGATCATTTTTTACCGGCCAATGACCGGTGAATTGACACCCCAACTGCAGCACTCCTGAGAGCTGCTGAATTCGCTGTTCGGGTGTATGGAAGCCATGGCGTTTCCTCGATCATTGGTTGACTTCAGCCGTCGCCCTATCGCAATCGACCTGGCGTATTCGGGCCAAGCTCTTTCCCTTACGAAAAGACTGCCTCAGCAGGCCGATTAAGTTCTCGTTGCTGCCGCGCTCCCAAGTGCGAAGCGGATATGCGAAAACATTTAGGAGCGGGACAAGCCGCGAACGGTAGTCCAGCGGCGCCAGGTGAATCGATGTGCCGGGATGGTCGCCTTCGCGGCTTGCGCCGCTCCCACGCTGGTCGTCATCCTTTCGTCACCCTGTTGCAATGCCTGCTTCATGCACCGCGTCCAGCATGCGCAAAACGTGGAGCTGCGCATGCGCTATGCCATCGTCACCGAAACCTATCCGCCGGAGATCAATGGCGTCGCCCTGACCGTGCAGGGGTTGGAACAGGGCCTGCGTGCGCGTGGCCACGAAGTGATGCTGGTACGTCCGCGCCAGGACGGCGATTGCGTACTGGAAGGATCCTGGAACAACAGCAAGAGCACCCCTCCTCCTCAGTCGCTCGATCCGACTTCGATCTCCCCTGCGCTTTCCGCGAGGGAGGAGGTCTACGGAGATTGCAGCGACACCGTGCTCGTGCGCGGCGCGGGGTTGCCCCGATATCCGGGCCTGAAATTCGGCCTGCCGGCGACC
>JBDTPP010000109.1:0-10648 GCA_039932615.1 Pseudoxanthomonas sp. | reverse complement strand
TCGTGCCCGGCAAGATGCTCATGCATCGGGTCGACCTGCATTTCATCGAGTCGGTGATGAAAGCGCAGGATCTGGCGCAACTTCAGGTGCGAGAGCGCAACCCGGGCACTAACCCCGGCACCATCGGCGACCCCGGCAGCACGCCCAGTCGCCTGCTCGGCGATGCAGTCACCGGATTGGCCGCGCAACGTGAACCGCTCGGCCTCGCCGACAACGAGCGTTTCTTCAACACCGCGGCGGGCATGGCCGCGCGCGCGGGCCGCGACGGACTTGATCGCATCGATCACGTGGTCGCATCCAGTCGCGGCGGCAGCGCGATCGCCGTGCAAGGCGACTTGCAGGATCCGACCCAGCGCCGCAGCATGGTCGGCCTGGATGAGGCCGGGCAGACCCCGGCGCGGCAAAGCGCGATGTCGTTGCGGGAGCAGGACGCGCAGCGACAGGGGCAGGCGCAGGAACCGGTCGAACGCCAGCAACGCCCGGCACTCGCTCACTAGGGAATCTCCGAATAATCCGCTCTTTCGCGTCCATTGTAGATAGCAGGAAAGGCAGGAGACTTTAGACACGGATCAGAGCGGAAACCACGGATAAAGCAATCGCTGTATCTGTCTTTTCCGCTCTGATCCGTGTCCAGGGAAAGCTCTGGATAATTCCCTCTCGCGCACACTGGACGGTTGAAGCTCCTGTGGCAGCCATGAGATTTCCGATCCTTCGAGGTGGTTCGACAGAGCCTGCTCCGGACTTGGTCCGGGGCTCACCACGCACGGCATTCCATGAGTCGCGCCTGCTTCCCGTAATTGTTCAGAACTTCCTCAGGAAATCTTGTCCCCGGAATGGCGGCCGACAGGTCGTCGCCAGTCAATCGCATGGAACCTGATGGTGGCATCGCCGCACGACTTGGCTTCCCCACTCCGCGACTGCGGTTCCTATGCTCCCGCCATCGACTTGAGGATCAAGCCCAAGGCGTATGCCAGCCCGGTTCCGGTCGCGTAGCCGAGCGTGCCCAGCAACGCACCCACCGGCGCCAGGGAAGGATGGAACACCGACGCCACCACGGGCGCTGACGCCGGGCCGCCGATGTTGCTCTGCGAGCCGATTGCGAAATAGAAGAACGGCACCCGCAGCAGCTTGCCGACCAGCCACAGCAGGCCGATGTGGATCGAGATCCATACCACGCCGAGCAGGAACAACTCGGGCCGCTGCAACAGCGCCATGATGTCCATCTGCATGCCGATGCAGGCGATCAGGAAGTACAGCAGCAGGGTACCGATCTTCGACGCGCCGGCGCCTTCGTAGGTGCGCGCGCGGGTGAAGCTCAGCGCCAGCCCGATGAAGGTCGACAGCGCCACCACCCAGACGAAAGGCTCGTGCAGGCTGACTGTTTTCGCCCATGAAACGTTGGCACCGAACCAGGTCGACAGCGGCGCGGCGATCGCATGGGCCAGGCCGACCGCGCCGAAGGCGATGCCGATGATGATCATCAGGTCGGAAAGGCTGGCGATGCGTGCATGCTGGGCCTGGAAACTGGCCATCCGCTCTTTCAGTTCATCGAGCGCACGCGTATCGGCGCCACTGCGCTTGTCGATCGCATCGGCGCGGCCGGCGAGGAAAATCAGCACCGCCATCCATACATAGCCGACACCGACATCGACCACGGCGAACTGTCCGAAGGTGGTCGCATTGACCTCGAAGATCTCCTTCATCGCCATCATGTTGGCGCCGCCGCCGATCCAGCTACCGGCGAGCGCGGTCATGCCGGCCCAGGTGTCGCCGGCCACTGTGGCCGGATGCACCGCCGCGAACAGCGCGAACGCAACCACCGCCCCGATCATCACGCTGATCGACGAAGCCGCATACATCGCCAGCAGTTTCCATCCGAGCTTGACGATGCCCTTGATGTCGATGGTGAGCGTGAGCAGCACCAGCGCGGCCGGCAACAGCACGCGGCTGGCGACCGGGTTGTAGAGGCTGGTGTTGTTGCCGTCGATCAGGCCGACGCTGTTGTAGATGCCGGGAATGAAGTAGCACAGCAGCAACGCCGGCACGTAAGTGTAGACCTTCTTCCAGATTCCCGTCTCGCGCGATTCGGTCCAGAAGATCACGCCGAGGGTGGCGGCGATCAGGCCTAGGACGACGATGTCGTTGCTGATGAGCGCGGTGCTGGTTTCGACGGGCATCAAACCTTGTCTCTGGTGATTGTCATGGACAGAAAAAGGCTCTTCACGGATTGCCAGAAGCGATCGTCATGGCGCGCAGCAGCGCCGGGACGCGAGCTCTTGATCGCATGGGCGCGGACCGAAGATCTCGCGCCCATGGGGCGCTTCTACGGGTATAAAGCCCCGAAAAAAGCGCGTCGCAGCAGCGGCGCGCCCTGGGACCTGGTCATTGATCGAGATGCTGCTTCAGCCAGCCATTGACCGTGTCATGCCACAACACGCTGTTCTGCGGCTTCAGCACCCAATGGTTCTCGTCCGGGAAATAGAGCAGCTTCGATTCTATGCCCTTGCGCTGTAGCGCGGTGAACGCGGACAGTCCCTGGTCCTCCGGTACGCGGAAGTCCTTGCCGCCCTGTACCACCAGCGTCGGCACGCGCCACTTGGCAACGTGGTTGACCGGGTTCCACTTCTCGTACCCCTTGGGATTTTCGTACGGGGTTCCGCCGTTTTCCCATTCACTGAACCACAGCTCCTCGGTCACGTAACCCATCGAACGCGTATCGAACACGCCGTCATGCACGACCAGGCACTTCCACGCATCGTTCCAGTTGCCGGCGATCCAGTTGATCATGTAGCCGCCGTAGCTGGCGCCGAGCGCACAGGCATTCTTGCCATCGATGAAGGCGTATTTCTTCTGCGCCGCGGCCCAGCCCTTCTGCAGGTCTTCCAGCGGCTTGCCGCCCCAGTCCTGGCTGATCGAATCGGTGAAGGCCTGGCCGTAACCGGTGGAGCCGTGGAAGTCGACCATCACCACTGCATAGCCCTGCCCCGCATAGGTCTGCGGGTTCCAGCGATAGCTCCAGCCGTTGCCGAAGCTGCCCTGCGGGCCGCCATGGATCAGGAACGCGACCGGGTATTTTTTGCCTTCCTCGTAGTTCCACGGCTTGACCACGTAGCCGTGCACGGTATCGCCGCCAGCGCCCTTGAAGTCGAACTGCTCGAAGTCGCCGAAAGCGACCTGCGGCAACCGCTCCTGCGCACTCTGGGTGATCGCACGCAACGGGGCTCCCGGCGTGGTCGTGGTGGTGAACAACTGGTCGCCGGTCTTCATGCTGTTGCGGGTAATGGCCAGGGTGTCGCCGGCGATATCGAACTCGGCGATGGAACCATCGCCGACGATCTTCTCGGCCTTGCCGGTGCCGATCTCCACGCCGAACAATGGGTGCTCGCCCGTGTCCTGCGCCGTGGTGTAAATGGTCTTGCCATCCGTCGACAGCACGATGCCGTCGGCGGAACGATCCCAGTGCGCGGCGATCTCGCGGGTCTGGCCGCTACCCAGGTCCATGCTCATCAAGGCGAAACGATCGGCCTCGAACCCGGGCCGCTTCATCGCGCGGTAGAACAGGGTCTGGCCGTCAGCGCTGAATACCGGACCGGTATCCCAGGCGAGGTTGGCGGCAGTCAGGTTGACCGGCGCACCGGTGCCGTCGGGATTGAGCCGATAGAGATCAAAGTTGGTGGACCAGGCCTCGCTCTTGCCGGCGACGCGGATGCTGGCGACCAGCGACTTGCCGTCCGGCGCCCAGGTGTATTCGCTGGCATCGCCGAACGGCTTGGACGGCGCGTCACCCTGCAGTGAGTCGGTCAGCGAGGCCGCGCTTGCCACCGGCTTGGCCTTGCCGGTGGGCAGGTCGGTCACGAACAGGCGGCTGCGCCGACCATCGGTCCAGGTATCCCAGTGGCGCACGAACAGCTGGTCGTAGATCACGCCGGTGGTTTTCTTCGCCTTGTTTTCATCCAATCGTTTCTGCGTGCAGGCCAGGTCGGCCTTGCAGTCGGCGAAGGTGTCCGCACTGAAAGCCAGTTGCGTGCCATCCGGCGAGAGCTTGTAGCTGCCGATATCGAGGGCGAACGCGGTCAGTTGTCTCGGCGTGCCGCCGCTTGAGGGCATCGAGTACAACTGCTGCGTGCCGGATTTGCCGCTGAGGAAATAAACCGTCTTGCCATCGGGCGAGAACGCGGGCGAATTGACGTTCCAGCCTTCCGGGGTCAGTGGCTTCGGCGGCGCCATGTCGCGGGTCAGCAGGTTGCGCATCCACAGGCCGGTACTGGCCTTGCTCACTTCCTTGTCCATCTGCCGCTTGGCGAACACCACCACGCTGCCATCGGGCGACAGCACCGGCGAGGACACACGATCCAGCGCGACCATGTCGTGGACATCGAAGCCTCGGGTGGCAGCCGTGGCCGGCAAGGCAGCCAGCAGGCACACTGGCAACAAGGCGATTCGCAGGTTCATCCGGGACTCCGGCAACAGGAAAACCCCGATGTTAGGCCGTAACAGCGACCCGGCGCAAAGGCATGAAGTCATGGCCCTGCCGAAACTGTTGTTTGCCCCTTTTGAAAAAAGGGGTTACGGGGGATTTGCTTTTGATCCTGTTTGGGAAAAACATCGAGCCCAGACAAATCCCCGCCTCAATCTCCCTTTCCAAGGGAAGAGTCAATCACTCAGGCAGTGGAAACCTGCTTCTGCGGCTTCGCACCGCTCCGGTATAACAACCAGCCCACCACCGCGAGGACCAGCAGCCCTATCCATTGGCTGAAGTGCCAGGCCTCAGGCAACGCCAGCACGTCGGCACTGCCCGAGACCACGATCGGCACCGCGATTGCAATACCCATCAGTGCCTCGCCGGTGATCAGACCCGCGGAGAACAGCGTGCCCGGGCGATGGATGCGATCCTTTTCCTCTTCATTGTCATCGCTGACCTTGTGCTTGCGCTGCACGAAGTGCGAGATCAGGCCACCGAGGAAAATCGGCACCATCAATTCCAGCGGCAGGTAGATGCCGATCGCCGCGGCCAGCACCGGCACTCGGAATTTCGAACCACGTGCCTTCAGCCACTCGTCCAAGGCGATGATGGCCGCGCCAACCGCTGCACCGATGGCGATCATGTCCCACGGCAACTTGCCGCCGAACATGCCCTTGGCCACGGAGGCCATCAGCATGGCCTGCGGCGCGGACAGCGGATTGGGATGCTCGACGGTGGGCGCGCCGATGCCGTAGGCGGCGGCGAGGAGGTTCAGCACCGGGGCCATGATCAGCGCGCAGGAGAACGCGCCGATCGCCAGCATCAGCTGCTGTTTCCACGGCGTGGCCCCGACGATATAACCGGCCTTCAGGTCCTGCAGATTGTCGCCACCGACCGCGGCCGCGCAGCACACCACCGCACCGATCATGATCGCCGCCACCGCACCAATCGGAGACTCGCGGCCGAGCAGGAAGACCAGGATCACCGACGCGAAGAGGATCGTGGCGATGGTGATGCCGGAAACAGGATTGTTGGACGAGCCGACCAGGCCGGCGAGATACGCCGACACCGACACGAACAGGAAACCGGCGACGATCATGATGATGGTCATCAGGATGCCGATCGCCCAAGGATTGCTGACGGAGGCGTCGGACGAGACTATCGCGTGATACAGGATGGCCAGCGGAATCACGAATACCACCAGCGCGATCAGCATCCACTTCATCGGCAGGTCGCGGTCGGTTTCGGCGACCACTTCACCCTTGTTCTTGCGCGCGGCGGCGAAACCGCTGCGGATCCCCGACACCAGCGACTTGCGCAACGAGAACAGCGTCCACACGCCGCCTACTAGCATGGCGCCGACACCCAAATAACGAATCTTTGCCGACCAGATCGCGAAGGCCGTGTCGGACGCGCTTGCGCCTGCCACTTGCGCGGCGAGCACCGGGTCGCTGCTCAGGAACAGCGCGTTGTAGATCGGAATGGCGATATGCCAGGAAAGTACGGCGCCCGACAGCACGACGATGCCGATGTTCAGCCCAACGATATAGCCCACACCCAGCAGTGCAGGCGAAAGATTGGTGCCCAGGTAAGCCAGGCCCTTGCCATTGGCGAAGAACCCCGCCTGCGCCCAGCTGTCGGGGATCATCTTCAGGCCGCTGGCTGCGGCCAGTTTCACCAGCGCACCGATGGCCGCAGACATGGCCAGGATCCTCAGGCCGGGGCCCGGATTCTCGCCTGCCTTCAATACTTCGGCAGCGGCCTTGCCTTCCGGGAACGGCAGCGGCTCTTCCACGATCATCGTGCGGCGCAACGGCACCGAGAACAGCACGCCGAGCAAACCGCCAAGACCGGCAATGGCCAGTACCCAGGAGTAACGGAAGTCCTGCCAGTAACCAAGGATGATCAGCGCTGGGATGGTGAAGATCACGCCGGCGGCGATCGAGGAACCCGCCGAGGCGCCGGTCTGGACGATGTTGTTTTCCAGGATGGTGCCGCCCCCCAGCAGGCGCAGCACGCCCATCGACACCACCGCCGCCGGGATCGCCGTGGCGATAGTCAGCCCTGCGAACAGGCCCAGGTAGGCGTTGGCCGCCGACAGGATCATCGCCAGGATGATCGCCAGCACTACGGCGCGGAAGGTAAGTTGCGGCGTCTGGACGCTATTCATGCGGAACCCTGGATCCCCGGGAAGCGGACAACCTATAAGGAAGCCACGGGCAAGTCCAGCGCTTCGGAGCCGCGTGTCGGCGCCGCTATACTCCGGCTTTCCGCGCAGGATCCGCCCTTGTCCGCTTCCCTCCAGCCGGCAATCCCGGCCCGCGAAGATTTCCTCGGCCATCCCAAGGGCGTCTACGTCTGCTTCTTCACCGAGATGTGGGAGCGATTCTCGTTCTACGGGATGAAGGCGCTGCTGCTGCTGTACCTGACCAAGTACCACCTGTTCGGTGACAAGGCCGGGCTGGACCTGCTGGGCGCCTATGGTGGGCTGGTGTATTGCATCCCGGTAATCGGCGGCCTGCTCGCCGACCGCTGGCTGGGCATGCGCAAGGCGGTGGTGTTCGGCGCCCTGCTGCTGGTGTTTGGCCATGCCGGCATGGCCTTCGAGGGCAATGCGGCGGTGAGCGTCGGCGGCATCGTCACCCGTGACGAGGGTTCGCTGCGTTACACCTACCTGTCGCTGGCGCTGATCATCATGGGCGTCGGTTTCCTCAAGCCCAATATCTCCACCATCGTCGGCAAGCTCTACGAAGAGAACGACCCGCGTCGCGATTCCGGATTTTCGCTGTTCTATGCCGGCATCAACCTCGGTGCGCTGTTCGCGTCCCTGGTCTGCGGATACCTGGGCGAGACCCTGGGCTGGAAATACGGTTTCGGCGCAGCCGGCATCGGCATGCTGCTGGGCCTGGTCCTGTTCCTGTGGGGCCAGAAATACCTGCACGGCCACGCCGAGCCGCGCGAGCCGGCACTGCTGCGCGAGCGCATCGTCGGGTTGCCACGCGAATGGCTGATCTATCTGGGCGCCATCGCCGGCGTGCTGCCAATCGCCTGGCTGATGTGGGCCGCAGGCAACGGCGCCTTCGCACTCGGTGGCGAAGTATCGTTGGCCTTGATGCTGATGCTGGTGGTGCTGGCAGTCGTGCTGGTCTGGTTTACCTGGTTCGTCCTGACCGAATGCACGGCCGTACAACGCCAGCAGATGCTGGCGCTGATGGCGATGATCTTCATGTGCCTGGTGTTCTTCACCCTGTATGAGCAGACCTACGGTTCCTGGGTGACCTTCACCGATCGCCTGCTGACCAAGGACATCGTGCCTTCGCTGGTCAGGCCGGTCGAACACTTCGCCTGGACCGCGGATTGGATGACCAATGTCTTGCTGTTCGTGGAGACCGCGCCGTGGTCGACCTATTCGCTGCTGCTCGCGCCGCTTTCCTTCATGCTGGCGGCCAGACTGTCGGATCGCCGTCCGGAATCGACCGCGCCGCGCCTGCTGTTCATCGCGGTCACCCTGGTGATGTTGGCGTGCCTGGCCCGCGACTGCATCGTGTTGCCGCAGACCGCCGGTTCGCTGACCTACCTGGGCGCCTTTTTCCTTGTGGTGCTGGCACCGATATTCGCGGCGTTGTGGGCGCACCTGGGCCGCAGCGGACGCGATCCCTCCAAGCCGTTCAAATCCGCGCTGGGACTGATGTTCGCTGGCCTGTCGTTCATTCCGCTGGCTTACGCGGCGCAGCAGGTCGGCGCCACTGGGCAGATGGCCAGCGTGTGGTGGTTGGTGCTGGCCTATCTGGTGCTGGAAATCGGGGAAATGTGCCTGGCCCCGGTCGGACTTTCCGCGGTGACCCAATTGTCGCTGCCACGCGTGGTCAGCCTGATGATGGGCACCTGGTTCCTGGCCACCGCGTTCTCGGAAACGCTGGCCGCCCTGTTCGGCAAGCTGGCCGCGATCGAAGTGCCGCAAGGCGAAGTCATGAACATCGCCGATGCCGCCGGAAAGTATGCGCACCTGTTCTGGCTGATGACCTGGATCGGTCTGGGTTGTGCCGTGCTTGCCTTCATCGTCGCGCCGATGCTGAAGCGGATGATGCACGGTGTGCGATAGGACCAGCTCAGCCTTGGCCGGCGCCCTCCCGGCACCGGCCCTGGAACATCATTCCTTCGCGACCGCGCCGCCCAGGTTCTTGCCGAGGAATGCCAACAACTTCCTGTAGAACTCCAGTCGATGAGGCTCGGTATAAAAGCCATGCCCTTCAGTCTTGTAATAGAGCGTCTCGACCGGGATGCCGGTCTTGCCCAGCGCCCTTTCCATCATGGTCGAATGCGCCATGGGTGCTATCTCATCCTCCCCGCCTGCAGCGAGGAAGACAGGCACCTTGATCCTGTCCGCCATGCGGTTCGGCGAAACCGTAGCCAGCGTGGCCGGATCGCCGTACCACTCGTTGGCGAATGTCTTTGAAGATTTACCATCGCGGCTGTCGGCACCATGCATCGTTGGCAAGTCATACACGCCCACGTAGCCGGCGGCGCAGCGATACAACGACGGCTCCTTCGCCACCCCCATCAATGCCGCGTAAGCACCATAACTTGCACCAAATATGCAGATCTTGCCGGGGTCGGCTATTCCCTGCTGTATGGCCCAACGCGTGGCATCGGTCAGGTCATCCTGCATGGCCAGGCCCCATTGCCGGGCACCTGCTTGCTGGAATGCGCGGCCATATCCGCTGGAGCCGCGGAAATTCACCTGCAGTACCGCGTAGCCAGCCTTGGCCAGGATCTGTGATTCCGTTGCGAAGCCCCAGTCATCCTTGACCCCGAAAGGGCCACCATGCGGCATCACCACCATGGGCAGTGCTTTTCCGGCCGATCCTGCGGGCAGGGTCACATATCCGTTCAGTGACAGCCCGTCGCGCGACTTGAGCTCGATTGGCCGCATGCTCGCCATGTCCGCTGGATCGAATTCGCTACGGCGACTCAGCAGATAGGACGCCTTCCGGGTGGTCAAATCATAAAGATAGAAGTCACCGGGATTGCGATCGCTCCAGGCCTGCACAAGCGCCAGCTTGCCATCGGCCGTGGTCGACGTGATGTACACGGCCTCGTCCGGCAATGCTTCCTCCATGCCACGATAGGCCCGTGCCTCTGGTGATTCCTTGTCGAAGAAAACGGAGCGCGGCTTGCCCTTCATGAACATGACACCGACCGGGGCTTGTTTGCCAAACGCGTACAGGATCATGTGCGGATCTATTGTTTCGTCCCGAACCAGGTCAGTCCTGATACCGCTTCGCGTATCGTAGGCAACGATGGCATCAGGCCCCTGCGCGCGCTCCGACAACAGGTAGGCAACCTTGTTGTCGATGGAAAATCCCAGTGCGAATTCACGCCTTCCCTCGCTATCCTCGTCGTTGATCAGCTTCCATTCCGAGCCCTCGCCGTCCCGGTAGAAAAGTTTGTTTACGTTGTCACCGCCACTGCCACTGGCGAAACGAACTCCGCCCTCGTTGTCGGTGGTGAAGTCTGCCCACGGCACGGGCGCGCGCGTCACTACCATCCGGCGTCCGGTGATTACATCCATTTTTTCAACGCGGGGATACGGATTCTCCAGGAACGGCCGCACTCCGACCAGGATGTTCCTGGAGTCCGAAGGCAGAGTGTCCACGACCACTGCTGCGACGTCCTCGGCCTTGGAGGTCATGATCCGTGTCCCGGCCCCACCACCCTGCACGCGTTGCCCGACGAGAAGCTGGGGCTGACTGCCATCTGCGTTGACCGCGAACAGCTCGCCTGTCGCCTGGGGCTTGTCGAGGGCGCCGAACTTCTGCGCCATGCTTACCACGAGCCGGGTCGGATTGACCCAGACGAAATCATAGATGTGCGTGTTCTTTCCAAGAGCGAAGCGCGCGGTGACCTTCAGATCCGAACGTCTCAGCACGACCAGGCCGGTCTTGTCCTCCAGCGCAACGGTGGCGGCGAAGAAGTCGCCATCCGGCGATATCTTTATGTCCTCGAAAGCATCCTTCCTGATGTACGCAGCCACGTCCACTTGTGCGTTCGCGTTCGCGTTCGCCTGCGCCTGCGCCAGCGCCTGGGGAAAACCCGCCAGGCACGCCATCCCCACCACCATCCATGCCCATTTCATCTTGAGACCCCTCCTCTCAGTCCGTCCATGCAAGGCGCGGCACGCAGCCG
>JBDTPP010000108.1:0-10888 GCA_039932615.1 Pseudoxanthomonas sp. | reverse complement strand
GTGAAGGACGTGCTGGCCAAGGCCGTGGGTTCGCGCAATCCGATCAACCTGGTGCGCGCCACGCTGAAGGGCCTGGGCGACATGCAGTCGCCGGCCCGCATCGCGGCCAAGCGCGGCAAGAAAATCGAGGAACTCAATTATGGCAAATGAGTCCAACAAGACCGGTACGGTCAAGAACGGTACCGTTAAAGTCCGCCTGGTGCGTGGCCTGCGTGGTTCCCAGGGCATCCACCGCTTGTCGGTGAAGGCGCTGGGCCTGAACAAGATCAACGATGTGCGTGAACTGAAGGACAGCCCGCAGGTACGCGGCCTGATCCACAAGGTCCACTACCTCGTTCGCGTCGAGGAGTAATCGATATGCATCTCAATACACTCAAGCCCGGCGAAGGCGCCCGCACCGACCGCAAGCGCGTGGGTCGCGGTATCGGTTCCGGCCTCGGCAAGACCTGCGGCCGCGGCCACAAGGGTTCGTTCGCGCGTTCGGGCAAGGGCAAGATCAAGGCCAAGTTCGAAGGCGGCCAGATGCCCTTGATCAAGCGCCTGCCGAAGGTCGGTTTCCGCTCCAAGCTGAAGCTGGATTGCGCCGAAGTGATGTCGTACCAGCTGGACAAGCTTGAAGCCGGCGAGATCGATTTCGCCGCGCTGCGTGCCGCCAAGCTGGTGCCTAGCTCAGCCAAGCGCGCCAAGATCGTCAAGAAGGGCGAGCTGACCAAGAAATTCGTGCTGAAGGGCATCACTGCCACGGCCGGTGCCAAGGCGGCTATCGAAGCCGTCGGCGGCAGCGTGCAGGAGTAATCGCAGAATGGCGCAAGGCAAGGCTGGCAGCGTAGGCGGGTTGGGCAAGTTCACCGAACTGCGCCAGCGCCTGATCTTTGTGGTCGGCGCACTGATCGTCTACCGCATCGGTTGCTTCATCCCGGTGCCGGGCGTCAATCCCGATGCGATGCTGGCGATGATGCAGGCGCAGGGCGGTGGCATCGTGGACATGTTCAACATGTTCTCGGGCGGCGCCTTGCATCGCTTCAGCCTGTTTGCGCTTAACGTGATGCCGTATATCTCGGCGTCCATCGTGTTCCAGCTGGCCGTGCATATCTTTCCCTCGCTCAAGGCGTTGCAGAAGGAAGGCGAATCCGGTCGACGCAAGATCACCCAGTACTCGCGCATGAGCGCGGTGCTGCTGGCGGTGGTGCAGGGCGGCAGCATCGCGGTTGCACTGCAGAACCAGGTTGCGCCGGGCGGCATGCCGGTTGTCTACAACCCGGGTATGGGCTTCGTCCTGACCGCGGTCGTTGCCCTGACTGCGGGTACGATTTTCCTGATGTGGGTCGGTGAGCAGGTGACCGAGCGTGGCGTCGGCAACGGCGTATCGCTGATCATCTTCGCCGGCATCGTCGCTGGCTTGCCGGTGGCTGTGATCAACACGTTCAGCGCGGTCAACGAAGGCACGATGAGCGTCATTTCCCTGATCATCATCGCGTTGGTGGTAGCAGGCTTTACCTATTTCGTTGTGTTCATCGAGAGTGGGCAGCGCCGGATCACGGTCAATTACGCACGCCGCCAGGGTGGCCGCAATGCGTACATGAACCAGACTTCGTTCCTGCCGTTGAAGCTGAACATGTCCGGCGTGATCCCGCCGATTTTTGCCTCCAGCATCCTGGCATTCCCGGCCACGCTGGCTTTGTGGTCGGGTCAGTCGACTTCGACCGTCTGGCTGCAACGGGCATCGCAGGCGCTTGCGCCGGGCGAGCCGCTGCACATGATCGTTCTCGCAGGCCTGATCACCGGTTTTGCATTCTTTTATACGGCGCTGGTGTTCAATTCGCAGGAAACCGCGGATAACCTGAAGAAATCCGGCGCGCTTATTCCGGGTATTCGTCCGGGCAAGGCTACGGCCGACTACGTGGACGCGGTGCTGACCCGGTTGACCGCGATTGGTTCGATGTACCTGGTGGCGGTCTGCCTGTTGCCGGAAATCATGCGTACCCAGTTGGGCGCCTCGTTCTACTTCGGTGGCACCTCGCTGCTGATCGTGGTCGTGGTGGTGATGGATTTCATCGCCCAGGTCCAGGCCCATCTGATGTCGCACCAATACGAAGGCCTGTTGAAGAAGGCCAACCTGAAAGGCGGTTCGCGCGGCGGTATGGCGCGCAACTGAGGAATTCCGCGGATCCTTCCGCAAGAGCCCGGCCATTCGTGACCGGACTTGTTAGTTAGATGGGCGGCCTGCGCGGCGATCTCGCGCACAGGTGAGAACCAGTCAGTCCCTGCGCAAGAGTAGCGCGGGGCGGGGCAAATCCCGAACGGCGAAGGCCGGGAGGGCTGCGCACCAGGCGGGTTCCGGCGCCGGAGCATGGGCACACTCCCCATGCCGTGGTCCTTGCAAGTCATTGGCTTGCAAGGGCTTCCCAGAAACCCGAGATCTTGTTAAAATTCGCAGTTCACTCCGCCGGCTTGCACCAGACCTTCACCGGTTTGCCTGCAATCGGGCCACCAAACACAGTTGGAGAATCGCGTCATGGCGCGTATTGCAGGTGTCAACCTGCCTGCCCAGAAACACGTCTGGGTCGGGTTGCAGAGCATTTACGGCATCGGCCGTACCCGGTCGAAGAAGGTCTGCGAATCCGCAGGCGTGACTTCGACCACCAAGATCCGTGACCTGTCCGAGCCTGACGTCGAGCGCCTGCGCGCCGAAATCGGCAAGTTCATCGTCGAAGGCGACCTCCGTCGCGAAGTGGGTATGGCAATCAAGCGCCTGATGGACCTGGGTTGCTACCGCGGCTTGCGTCATCGCCGTGGCTTGCCGCTGCGTGGCCAGCGCACCCGTACCAATGCACGCACCCGCAAGGGTCCGCGCAAAGCCATCAAGAAGTAAGGGGCGCGCATCATGGCCAAACCAGCAGAAAAGAAAGTCAAGAAGAAGATCAAGCGTGTCGTCACCGATGGCGTCGCCCACGTCCACGCTTCTTTCAACAACACCATCGTCACCATCACCGATCGCCAGGGCAATGCGCTGTCGTGGGCTACTTCGGGCGGCGCGGGTTTCCGCGGTTCCCGCAAGTCCACGCCGTTCGCTGCGCAGGTTGCTGCCGAGAAAGCCGGCCGCGCTGCACTGGACTACGGTCTGAAGTCGTTGGAAGTACGCATCAAGGGCCCCGGCCCGGGCCGTGAGTCCGCGGTGCGTTCGCTCAACAACGTTGGTTACAAAATCACCAACATCATCGACGTTACGCCTATCCCGCATAACGGTTGCCGCCCGCCCAAAAAGCGTCGCGTCTGAGGAGCTGAAGAGAAATGGCTCGTTATATTGGTCCTACCTGTAAGCTCGCCCGCCGCGAAGGCGCCGACCTTTCCCTCAAGAGCCCGACGCGCGCGTTGGACTCCAAGTGCAAGCTGGAGCAGAAGCCCGGCCAGCACGGCGCTACCAACACCCGCAAGGGCAAGTTGTCCGACTACGCCACCCAGCTTCGCGAGAAGCAGAAGGTCAAGCGTATCTACGGCCTGCTGGAGCGTCAGTTCCGCAATTACTACAAGAAGGCCTCGACGAAGAAAGGCAACACTGGCGAGAACCTGCTGCAGTTGCTGGAAACCCGTCTGGACAACGTCGTCTATCGCATGGGCTTCGCCATCACCCGGCCGTCCGCGCGCCAGTTGGTGTCGCACCGTGGCGTGCTGGTCAATGGCAAGTCGGTGAACCTGCCTTCGTACCAGATCAAGGCCGGCGACGCGATCGAACTTTCTGAAAAGGCCCAGAAGCAGCTTCGCGTGCAGGAATCCCTGACCGTGTCGCAGCAGATGGATCTCAGCCCTTCATGGGTTGAGGTGGACTCGAAGAAGTTCAGCGGCGTGTTCAAGGCTGTGCCAGATCGTGCAGACCTGCCAGCCGACATCAACGAAGCGCTGATCGTCGAGTTGTACTCGAAGTAATCCCATCACGAATCCCCGGATCAGCCGGGGATTTGCAGGAGACCAAGCAACATGACGGTTACCACACAGCAGGTACTGCGTCCCCGCGGCCCGCAAATCGAACGCCTTGGCGACAATCGCGCCAAGGTAGTGATCGAACCGCTGGAACGCGGTTACGGCCACACCCTCGGCAACGCGCTGCGTCGCGTGCTGCTGTCGTCCATCCCCGGCTACGCGATCACCGAAGTCGAGATCGACGGCGTACTGCACGAATACAGCACCATTGAAGGCCTGCAGGAGGACGTGCTTGAAGTCCTGTTGAACCTCAAGGACGTCGCCATCCGCATCCACACCGGTGACAGCTCCACCCTTACCCTGGCCAAACAGGGCGCGGGTGTCGTCACCGCTGGCGACATCAAGACCGACCATAACGTCGAGATCCTCAATCCGGGCCTGGTCATCTGCAATTTGACCAAGGACACGGCGATCAACATGCGCCTGAAGATCGAGCGTGGATTCGGCTACCAGCCGGCCGCCGCCCGCCGCCGTCCGGACGAAGAAACCCGCACCATCGGTCGTCTGATGCTGGACGCTTCGTTCTCGCCCGTGCGTCGCGTCGCCTATGCGGTGGAAGCCGCACGCGTCGAGCAGCGCACCGACCTGGACAAGCTGGTCCTGGAAATCGAAACCAACGGCACCATCGACGCGGAGGAAGCCGTGCGCACCGCCGCCGACATCCTCAGCGACCAGTTGTCGGTGTTTGGTGACTTCACCCATCGCGACCGTGGCGGCGCCAAGCCGGTTCCGACCGGCGTGGATCCGGTGCTGCTGCGCCCGATCGACGACCTGGAACTGACCGTTCGTTCGGCCAACTGCCTCAAGGCCGAGAGCATCTACTACATCGGCGATCTGATCCAGAAAACCGAAGTCGAACTGTTGAAGACCCCGAACCTCGGCAAGAAGTCGCTGACCGAGATCAAGGAAGTCCTCGCGCAGCGCGGCCTCTCGCTGGGCATGAAGCTGGAAAACTGGCCGCCGGCCGGGGTTTCCCAGCACGGCATGCTCGGCTGATCAAGCCAATGACGGGAACCCGCAACAACTGCGGGTTTCCGGTTGTACACGCAATACAGCAGCACGCAGCACAACAGCATGCAACACAACGCCGACGCACCTGAAGGTGCGCGGCGATGCCCGATCAGGATGATTGGGCTCGGGCCATCCGCAGTCCAAGTACGAACGCCATGATGGCGACAGCGAACCTCAACAGCATCAACATTAACCAGGAATAGAAACCATGCGCCACCAGAAAGCCGGCCGCAAGTTCAGCCGCACCAGCGCCCATCGCCAGGCGATGTTCAGCAACATGGCCGCCTCGCTGATCAAGCACGGCCTGATCCGCACCACCCTGCCGAAGGCCAAGGAACTGCGCCGGGTCGCAGAACCGCTCATCACCCTCGGCAAGATTGACGGTGTTGCAAATCGCCGCCTTGCGTTCTCACGCTTGCGTGACAAGGAAGCAGTGGGCACGTTGTTCACCACCCTGGGCCCGCGTTACCAGTCCCGACCGGGTGGCTACCTGCGCATCCTCAAGTGCGGTTTCCGCGCTGGCGACAATGCGCCGATGGCCTACGTCGAATTGCTGGACCGACCGGAAGCCGCCGCTCTCGCCGAGTAATCTCTCGCCGATCAATCCCTCGGCGTGCAATAGGGTGCCCTGAGGCAAATGCATCAGCAAACCCCGGCCCTGTGCCGGGGTTTGTGTTTGTGCGGACTTATCACTTGCGGCATATGCCTTGCAGCCACGGTCCCGGCGATAATGGCGCCAGTCCTCCGATCCCAGGCAAGTCATGAACCCATTCCGCTGGTCTTTCCGGGCGCAGTTCCTCTGCGGCTTCTTCGCGTGTGTGGCATTGCTGGCTTACGCGCTTTATGCCCAGTATTACGGTGGCCTGGTGCCATGCCCGTTGTGCACATTCCAGCGTGGCGCATTCGTATTCCTCGGTTTGGTACTCCTCATCGGTGGCCTGCATGCGCCGCGTGGTGCGGTTGGACGGGGGGCCTACGGCCTGCTGGGACTGCTGGCTTCGGGGCTGGGGATTTCGATCGCGGGTCGCCACGTCTGGCTTCAGCACCTTCCGGCGGACCAGGTTCCTGCGTGCGGGCCGGACCTGTCGTTCATGATGGAAGCCTTCCCGCTGTCCGATGTGTTGCGCAAGGTGTTCACCGGCTCGGGTGAGTGCGCGCGGGTCGACTGGACCTTCCTCGGCCTGGCGATGTCGGAATGGAGTCTGCTCTGCTTCGTCGTGCTGGCCGTGTGGGCGCTGTATTCCGGCTTCCAGCGGCGGAAGGTTTCATAAGCAAGAATTGACGCGGCGCATCATTCTGGCAACATGGTAATCCGCCTAGGAAAAGACCATGAGCAATACTGATCGCAATCTCCGTGCCGTGAACATTCCCACCGAGTGGGCGCCTGCTTCTTGGCGCACGCGCACCGCGGTGCAGATGCCCACGTATCCGGATGCCGACGCGCTGGAGGCAGCACTGGGCGAATTGCGGCGGTTGCCGCCGCTGGTGACGTCCTGGGAAATCTTCGCACTGAAGAAGCAGATCGCCGAGGCGCAGGAAGGCAAGCGTTTCCTGTTGCAGGGTGGCGATTGCGCAGAGAGTTTCAGCGACTGCGAGTCCGGGTTGATTTCGAATCGCCTGAAGGTCCTGCTGCAGATGAGCCTGGTGCTGGTCCACGGTCTGCGCCTGCCGGTGGTGCGCGTGGGTCGTTTTGCCGGCCAGTACGCCAAGCCGCGTTCCACCGATACCGAAACCCGCGACGGCGTGACCCTGCCCAGCTATCGCGGTGATCTTGTGAACCAGCAGGAGTTCACCGCCGCCGCTCGCATCCCGGATCCGCGACGGATGATCAAGGCGCATGCGCGCTCGGCGATGACCATGAATTTCGTGCGCGCCCTGATCGATGGCGGCTTTGCCGACTTGCACCATCCCGAATACTGGAACCTCAACTGGGTGGGCTATTCGCCCAACGCCAACGAATACCAGCAGATGGTGACTTCCATCGGCGATGCCGTGCGCTTCATGGAGACACTGTCGGGTTCGGAAGTGCACAATCTCAACCGCATCGACTTCTACACTTCACACGAAGCGTTGCTTCTGCCCTATGAGGAAGCACTGACCCGCGAAGTGCCACGGCAGTGGGGCTGGTTCAACCTGAGTACGCATTACCCATGGATCGGCATGCGCACCGCCGCGGTCGATGGGGCACACGTGGAATACCTGCGTGGCGTGCGTAATCCGATCGCATTGAAAATAGGTCCTTCGGTGCATCCCGACCAGTTGCTGCGCCTGATGGATATCCTCAATCCGGAAGACGAGCCGGGGCGTTTGACTTTCATCCACCGCATGGGCGCCGCCCATATCGCAGAGAAGCTGCCGCCGTTGCTGGATGCGGTGCGCCGCGATGGGCGGCGTGTGCTGTGGGTCTGCGATCCAATGCATGGCAACACTGAGAGCACGTCGAATGGCTACAAGACTCGCCGCTTCGACAATATCCGCGGCGAAGTGGAACAGTCCTTCGACCTGCATGCCGCGGCAGGCACACGCCTGGGCGGCGTGCACCTGGAGCTTACTGGCGAGGACGTGACCGAATGCACGGGCGGCGCCCGCGAGCTCACCGATATCGACCTGGAGCGTGCTTATCGTTCAACCGTGGATCCGCGGCTGAACTACGAACAATCGCTGGAGATCGCGATGTCGATAGTGCGCAAGCAAAACCAGCTGGCAGCGCCTGCGGCGCGTCAGTAACAAGGGGGCATCGGTCGAAACCGGCCCCCGGGCCGGGCCAGAATTGATCGCCGTGACTGATGGGCATTGAAGGGCCCGGCGCCGGCGTTCTAGTTGTGCGTTGGCGTGGCCGCGTGCGCCGATTTTGCGGTCGTTGGCAAGCTCGGCAAGTACTTCGGGGGTTCGCGCGCCAGGGTCAGTTGCTCGTACGCATAACCCAGCTCGATCAATCGCGGTTCGCTCCACGCGGTACCCATGAACACGATGCCCAGCGGCAAGCCATTGCTGCTGCCCATCGGGATGGTCAGGCTGGGATAGCCCGCGACGGCGGCGGCACCATAGCCTGAGCCGGCGAAACGATCGCCGGCCTGCCGATCGATGACCCAGGCCGGTCCTGTGGCGGGTGCGATCAATGCCTCCAGCTTCTGCGCCTTGAGTGCCGCGTCTATGCCTTCGGGCCCAGCCAATCGCCTGGCCCGTGTGCGGGCGCTTATGTAGGCCTCTTCACCCAGGCCGCCCTTGGCGTTGGCCTGTTCGAACAGTTCCTGGCCGAAGAAAGGCATCTCCGAATCGCGGTATTGCTGGTTGTAGCCGATCAGCTGGGTCAGGCTTTTCAATGGAGCGTCCTGTTTGACCAGGTAGCGTTCCAGTCCGGATTTGAATTCGTATAGCAGCAACGTGTCCTCGTCGTCCGACCATTGGCCGTCGGTGGGGATTTCTGCATCGACCACGGTAGCGCCAGCCTCGCGCAGGGTCTTGATGGCCACTTCCATCGCCGCGGCGGCATCGGGATGGATGGCGAACTTGCTGCGCAGCACGCCAATGCGCGCCCCCTTCAGGCCATTCGGATCCAGGTGCGCGTGGTAGTCCAGGGTGGTGTTCCAGGCTACGTTGCTGGTAGCCGGGTCGGCATTGTCGCGTCCGGCCAGTACCGTCAGCAGCTCGGCCGCATCGGCGACGTTGCGGGTCATCGGCCCGGCGCTGTCCTGACTGAAGGAGATCGGGATGATGCCTTCGCGACTGATCAATCCCACGGTGGGTTTCAAGCCCACCAGTCCGTTCATGGCAGCGGGACAGATGATGCTTCCATCGGTCTCGGTGCCGATTGCGGCGACGGCAAGGTTGGCCGAAACCGCCACCGCGCTGCCCGAACTCGAGCCACAGGGGCTGCGATCCAGGACATAGGGATTTCGGGTTTGCCCGCCGCGGCCGCTCCAGCCGGAGGTGGAATGAGTGGAGCGGAAATTCGCCCATTCGCTGAGATTGGTCTTGCCCAGGATCACCGCGCCGGCCTCGCGCAGGCGCCGGACCAGGAAGGCATCGTTGCGCGGACGGAAATCATTGAGCGCCAGTGAGCCTGCGGAATTGGCCATTGGCGTGGCGCCGATGTTGTCCTTCAGGAGGATCGGAATGCCATGCAACGGGCCACGTACGGAGTTGGTGTTGCGCTCGACATCGCGAAGCGCGGCTTCCTTCAGCGCATCGGGGTTGATCTCGATCACTGCATTGAGCGTCGGGCCGGCCTTGTCGATGGCGGCGATGCGATCCAGGTAGGCCTGGGTCAGCGTGCGGCTGTCCAGCTCGCCGCGCTGCATGCGCGCCTGCAGGTCGGCGATGTTGGCTTCCGCGTAGGTGAAGTCGGTGGGTTCGGCTTGGACCCTCGGCGGCGCGGTGTCAGGGATGCGGGAGTCGCACGCGCCCAGCGCAAGGATGAGGGCAAGCAAAAGGAGGATGCGCCGCATCACGTCGGGTCCGGAAGGAGAGCGTGATGCAGGCTACCCAGCATCGCTTGCGTGCGCAATGGCAGGGGACAGACGCGCCCGGACCCATTTGCTCCGCGCTTCAATGGCGCCGTTTGAACAGGTCGCGCGCAAGAATGGCGACCACCGCCAGGTTGATGGCCAGTACCGCCCACGTGTGCCAGCCGGAATGGTGGTACAGGGCGTACAGGTCAAGTGGCAGGTAGACAGCCGTGCCCACGCAACCCAGCCACGAGGCCCATGCCTTGGCCCGCCATAGCCCCCAGGCCTCGATCAAGCGCCAAAGTGCGTACAGGGTGACCACGGCCACGGCCAGGTGCACGGCGCCGGGACTGATCGCGCTCAGCAGCGAGGGCAGGGTGCCGTGGTCCGGATTGAGATTGAACTTTGCGATCAGGCCGGCAATCAGGTTGCGCAGCGGTTGCGGCCCCAGCACTTCCAGGCTGGCGGCCGCAATCAAGGCCAGGAAACCCTTCAAACCTTCGAACAAGGCCAGCACGTGCAGGCCCGGATGCGCCCGCGGTGCCGGGTTGTAATGGGTTTCCGTCACTACGACGCGCTGTGGGTCTGGCAGGTTGATCAGGCCGCTCGCGAGGCGCGCTTGCGGTCGCTTTCGCCCAGGAACTTCTTGCGCAGGCGGATTTCCTTGGGGGTAACTTCGACCAGCTCATCGTCCTCGATGAAGTCCAGGGCCTGTTCCAGCGTGTACTTGATGGCCGGGGTCAGTTTGATCGCATCATCCTTGCCCGAAGCACGCATGTTGGTCAGCGGCTTGGTCTTGATCGCGTTGACAGTGAGGTCGTTGTCCTTCGAGTGGATGCCGATCAACTGGCCCTCGTAGACGTTGTCGCCCTCGGCGGCAAACAGCTTGCCGCGCTCTTCCAGCGGGCCCAGCGAATAAGCCGGCGTGGCGCCAGGCGCATTGGCGATCATGACTCCATTCTGGCGCTTGGCGATGGCGCCCTGTTCCTTCGGACCGTAATGGTCAAACACATGGAACAGCAGGCCCGAACCCTGGGTCAGGGTCTTGAACTCGTTCTGGAAACCGATCAGGCCACGCGCCGGGATCATGTAATCCAGGCGCACGCGGCCCTTGCCGTCGGATTCCATGTTCTTCAGCTGGCCCTTGCGGACGCCAAGTTTTTCCATGACTCCGCCCTGATGCTGCTCCTCGATGTCGACCACCAGTTGCTCGACCGGCTCCATCTGCTGGCCGTCGATTTCCTTGATGATCACTTCCGGGCGCGACACGGCCAGCTCGAAACCTTCGCGACGCATGTTCTCGATCAGCACCGACAGATGCAGTTCGCCGCGGCCGGAGACCAGGAACTTGTCCGGGTCGGAGCCTTCCTCGACTTTCAGCGCCACGTTGTGCAGGGTCTCGCGCTCCAGGCGCTCGCGGATCTGGCGGCTGGTGATGAACTTGCCGCCGC
>JBDTPP010000107.1:0-10892 GCA_039932615.1 Pseudoxanthomonas sp. | reverse complement strand
TGGCCGTTCTTCTTCACTTCGTCCAGCAGCATGTCGATGAAGTAGAGGCCGGGTTCGATGGTCACCACCATGCCCGGTTCCAGTACCCGGGTCATGCGCAGGTAGGGGTGCCCGGCGGGGCGGGCGATCTTGCCGCCACGATCGCTTTCGGCGAAGCCGGCGACGTCGTGGACCTGCAGGCCGATCGGATGGCCCAGGCCGTGCGGGAAGAAGGCGGCGCTGACGCCGGTTTCCACCGCGGTCTCGGGAGCAACCGTGATCACCCCGAAATCCTTGAGGGTGCCCATCAGCGCCACGTGTGCCTCGATGTGCAACTGCTTGTAGTCGGTGCCTGCACGCACGCCTGCGCACATCTTCAGCTGCGCCTGGTCCACTGCATCGATCAGAGACTGGTATTCGCTTGAAGTATCGGCGGCATAGGTGCGGGTGATATCGCTGGCGTAGCCATGGAAACTGGCACCGGCATCGATCAGGAAACTGCGCGACTGTGCCGGCGCGGTGTGGCCGAGTTCGGTGTAATGCAGCACCGCGCCGTGTTCGTTCAGGGCCACGATGTTGTTGTAGGGAAGTTCGCCCAGGTCCTGGCCCACAGCGCCGCAGTACGCCATGTGGATGGCGAATTCGCTCTTGCCTTCACGGAACGCGGCTTCGGCGGCGCGATGCCCGCGCACGCCCAGGCGCTGCGCTTCACGCATCAGCGCAATTTCGTACGGCGTCTTGTAGGAACGCTGGTACTCCAGGTAATTGACCACCGGTTCCGGATTGTTCGGTGCGTAACGCTCATCGGGAGCCGCCCCCAGCGTGCTTTGCGCTTCACCCAGGATCGCGCAGCGTGCGGCGGCTTTCGGCAACAGCGCAAGCGCTTCATCCGGCGTGCGGATGATGTGGATGTCGAAGTGCTCTACCCACCAGCCGCTCGGCGCGTCCGGCACCACGTGCCAGTAGTCGAAAGGCTGGTGGAATATCACCTTCGGCCGTTGCCCCGGCGTGTACACCAGCCAGCTGTGGGGCACCCGCGTCAGCGGCAACCAGGCCTTGAACTGCGGATTGACCGCATACGGATAGTCGCGGTCGTCGAAGAGCTGGTAATGCAGGGTGCCGCTGGGGACGACAAGATGGTCAAAGCGGCCGCGGGCCAGCGCTTCGTCGGCGCGGCGTTTCATCATGGCCAGGTGATCCGTATACAGGGCATGGAAATCGGGGTTGGTCATCGCGCGTACTCGTTTCGGAATCCGCTGATTTTGCCGCAAGTGGAGTTGCGGCGCTTTCACCACGTGAACGGGCCTTGCCCGGGATGGTTTGATCTCGCGCGACGAAGTGCAATGCAGGCAAGAGCCGTTGGGCAATTACCGGGTGCGTGCGTCGGGCCGTGATATCCACTGGCTCAAGACGGCCAGTTGGCTTTCCTCAAGGGTAAGGAAGCGCAGTCCGGCCCAACTCTGGCCGGGGGTGTTGGCGCTGCCGAGCCAGAGCAGGTGGGCGCCCACGTCAATCGCTACCACCCGGCCTGTGCGGTCGATGATCTCGAAACGCAACTGGTATAGCGCGTCCTCGCACAGCGGCGCGTTGGCGACCAGCAACATGCCGGACTCGGAAATGTTGCCGACCCGACCAATGGCCTGTTCGGTCATGGTGTCGATCACGATCACCGATTCGTGCACATTGCGGCGCTGCGACCCGCGTGATTCGCTGATCATGCGCCTGCTCCCGCGGGGACGGCGTCGCTTGCGCCGCTGCCGCCGGTGAAACTGCGCAAGGCATTGACCGTGGCCTGCCAGGCGCGGTCGATCAGGCGGCTCTTGCCCTGGGTGACCACATGCACCTGGTCGCGCGCCATCAGTCGCGCCAGGCTGTCCAGCGACTGTTCGCCGATACGATGGCCGCGCTGGTTGACGAACAGTGCGTTGTCGGTGACCGGGCTGTACCAGGACAGGCGTTGCCGGGTCACGTCGCCCTGCTGGTTGGTAGAGAATTCGAACCAGGTGCCGAAGGGCAGTGTGCGCAGGTAGTCATGGCATTCCTGTTCCTTCGGGGTGCGTTCGGCAGTCGGCTTCTTCCTGGGCTCGGCCTGTTCGCCGAGTCGCGTGCGTGCCTTGAGTCGCGCGGTCAGTTCGGTGCGTGACGTGGTTTCGTCTTCGCCGTCCGCGCTGGACAGGCGCCGGGCAATGGCAGAGGCCTCGTCACCGTGGTAGCCCACCTGGACCAGCGCGGCCTCGACCTTCGCAGTGAGCTCCGGATTGGTGGGCGCGATTTCCGCCCCTTCCTCCGGCCCGCTGGTGCTGGCGACGATCTGCCGGGTGATCTCGACCTGCTCACGCCATTCCTCCGAATCCTCGCCATTGCGCAACTGGCTCAGGGTGAGCACGTCGGCCCAGGCCTGGTTCAGCAGGGTCTGCACGAACTTCTGCGGGGCATGCCCTTCCAGCGACGAGGCGATGGTATCGGCGGCCCGATGCTTGGCCATTTCCAGCCGATCCTTGCCGCGTGCCGCTTCCACATGCCTGCGTTCGGCGACTTCGGCCTTGCGCGCCATCGCCCGGAAGTGCGCCTGCACGTCGTTGTTGGCGCTCTCGAAAACCTCGTCGTCACCCTGGTAGTCAGCCACCACGCGATCCACCGCGTGATGCAGCTTCAACACCAGTTGCGGATCGTCTTCGCCCTCGCCCAGCCAGCTGGCACCGGATTCGGCCACCGAGTTCAGTAATTCGCGGGCCGGATGCTGCGGACGCAGGAAGAATTCGCGGTCGTGCAGCGCCGCCTGCGCCACCGGCACCTGCAGCCGCACCAGCAGGTCGATCGCAGGCGCGTCGCGCTGCACCTCGCGCTCCATCTCGTTGTACAGCAGGCCCAGCAACTCGAACGTGTCGGCATCCTGCTGTACCAGGGTGGCGCCGGGGCCGTGCTTTTCGCGGACCTGGGCGAGCAGGGTGTCCTGCACGTCCAGCATGGTGCGGCGAGGCTTGCCTGGGCTGACCACCGGGATTGGCTGGGCCTGGAGCAGTCGCAATCCGGACAATACGTCCTGGGTGGGAAGCGGGACTGCGGGACCGCTCCCGAATGCTTGCGTGGACGAGCCATGGGCCGCGCCCCGGCCTGGTCCCTGAGCCTGTCCGGGGGACCCCGGCATCGCCGCCGCCCGGCGACCGGACAGCAGTTGCTGAAGGGTGGCGAAGGAGGAGGCATCGTCGGCTGTCATCGCAGCCGGGGTGTCGCCGCTGCCGACTGCTGGTGCGGTGATGGCATCGGTACGTTGCGCGGCCGCGCCCAAGTCCGCGCCGATTGCCGACCATGCCGAGGGCGAGGTCTGGCCATACCAGTCTGTCATGGGCCGCGAGGCGGCGGAAAGCGCATGCGCATCGGTGATGATCCTGCGCCCGGTGGGTTTGTCGATGCGCGCCAGTTGCGGGGCATAGACCAGGCCCGGCAACACGCCCTGGCGCGCCAGCAGGTCGTTGAGCACTTCGATCCAGCCGCTGTATTCCGCCATCACCTTCTGGTCGAAGGATTTGTACAGCACCAGTTGCGAATCCAGGTCGATCTCGAAGGCCGCACCGACTGCCGCGCGCAATATCCGGCACAGCGCCTGCGGACCGATCGGCAACAGCGCCGCATCGAAGGCGGGCGAACCGGCGAGCACGCCAAAACGCTGGCCCATCAGGTACAGGGGCGTGTGGGTGCGGGCATCGTGGCGCCGTGCGATCTCGCGCAACACGATGTCCTGGTCCATATCCGCGTCTTCGACCAGGGTCAGGGTCTGGTACTTGATGCGCTCGTGGACTTCGGTCGGCGCCTGGCGCATATCACGGATGCTGGCGATTTCCGCTTCCAGTCCGGCCAGGAACATCGGCAGCAGGTCGCTGCGGCTCTTGCGCAGCGCATGCAGGTTGGCGAACTGTTCCGCCTGCTTGTCGTTGCTGCGGGCGCGCTCGGCCGATTTGAACAGCTGCTGCTCGAATTCCACCAGCATCAGGTTGATGCGCTCGCCCAGGTCGGTGGATACGTGGGCAAAAAAGGTCGCCAGGATCCGGCGGACACGGGGTGGCAGCAACGGCGCGGATGCGATCGTCGCCGGTATGGCTGCAAGCGTTGCGTGTGGTGGTTTCGACATGTGCTGGCGGTCACTCCCCTGAGGCGATATTTAACACATTCCCCGGCGGGCATGCTTTGTTCATAACGTGGGTAACACCGGTTACAGGCCCAGGAACAGCTCGACTACGTCATTGGTGAAGCGGCGCCCGAGGCCGGTGGGTAGGATCCGGCCTTCGCTTTCGACCAGCCAGCCACGTGCCTGCGCCTGCTCAAGCTGCGCCTGGATGCCGGCAACCGGCAAGCCGGTCCATGCCTCGAAATCGGCCAGGGCGAAGCCATCGTTGAGCCGCAGCGCGTTCAGCATGAACTCGAAGGGTCGTCGCTCCGGGGCGATGCGCTCGTCGCCACCCCATGAGTCCGGCGTGCCTGCCTCGGCAAGGAAGAGAGTCGGGTGCTTGGTCTTCCAGCGCCGCAGGATGTCCTGCTCGGCGCCCAGGGTGAGCTTGCCGTGGGCACCGGCGCCGATGCCCAGGTAGTCGCCGAAGCGCCAGTAATTCAGGTTGTGCGCGCACTGGCGCCCCGCTTGCGCGTAAGCGCTGACCTCATATTGCGCATAGCCGGCGTCGGCAAGCAGGGCCTGGCAATGTTCCTGCATGTCCCAGGCGCTGTCGTCGTCCGGCAGGCCCTGGGGTGGCCGTGCGAAGAACATCGTGTTGGGTTCCAGGGTCAACTGGTAATGGGAGATATGAGTCGGCTGCAGCGCAAATGCACGCTGCAGGTCGTATTCGGCCATCGCCAGGTCCTGCCCGGGCAGGGCATACATCAAGTCCAGGTTGAAATTGTCGAAGCCCGCGTCCTGGGCGAGTTTCACCGCGCGTTCGGCTTCCGCGCTGTCGTGGATGCGGCCCAGGCGCTTCAGGCAGCCGTCGTCGAAGCTCTGGATGCCGAAGCTGATCCGGTTCACGCCGGCGTCGCGGTACTGGTCGAAGCGGCCGTGTTCGGCGGTGCCCGGATTGGTTTCCAGGGTGATCTCCAGGTTCGGCGCGAAACGCAGGCGGCTGCTCGCTGCCTGCAGGAACCGGTCGATCTGATCCGGTGGAAACAGGCTTGGCGTGCCGCCGCCGAAGAACACGCTGTGGATCGTGCGGCCCCAGACCAGGGGCAGGTCCTGTTCCAGATCGCGGATCAGGGCATCGACGTAGCCCGCAAACGGCAATACTCCTTTGCCTTCATGCGAGTTGAAATCGCAGTACGGACACTTGCGCACGCACCAGGGCAGGTGCACGTACAGCGATAGCGGCGGTGGGATCAGCATGTGCTTATTGTAGGAGCGGGCCCCGCCCGCGACGCTTTTCGCTTTCTCGCCAAGAGCGGTCGCGGGCAGGGCCCGCTCCTACAGGGGCCGGGCCAGGCGCTGCTTCAACAACGCCAATGCCTTGCCGCGGTGGCTGATGCCATTCTTGAATACGAGCTCCATCTCTGCCGCCGACTGGCCATGGACGGGGTCAAAGAACACCGGGTCGTAGCCATGGCCGCCGCTGCCGCGGCGCTCCTGCAGGATGCGTCCATTCCACTGTCCTTCCACGATCAAGGGTTGCGGATCGTCAGCATGGCGCAGCAGTACCAGTACGCAGTAGAAGTGCGCGCTGCGGTGTTCGTCGGGTACGTCAATGAGTTCGTCCAGAAGCTTGTGGATATTGCGCGAGGCATTGCCGTGCTCGCCGGCGTAGCGCGCCGAATAAAGCCCTGGCGCGCCAGCCAGGGCATCGACGCAGATCCCGGAATCGTCGGCCAGTGCTGGCAAGCCGGTGACGCGGGCGGCATGGCGCGCCTTGAGCAACGCGTTCTCGACGAAGGTGGTGCCGGTTTCGTCAGCATCCTCCACGCCCAGGTCGGATTGGGCGATCAGTTCGATGCCATTGCCGGACAACAGGTCGCGCAGTTCTTCCAGCTTGCCGTGGTTGGAGGAGGCCAGTACCAGCTTCACGCCTCGCCCCGGGGTTGCAGCAGGTCCCAGCGATTGCCATAACGGTCGCGGAAAACGGCGACCGTGGCATAGGGCTCCTCGCGCGGATTGTCGGTGAATTCGATGCCATTGGCCTTCATCGCAGCGTAGTCGCGCCAGAAATCGTCGGTCTGCAGGAAGAAGCCGACGCGGCCACCATGCTGGTCACCGATGCGCGCGCGCTGCCTGTCATCGCTGGCCTTGGCCAGCAACAATCCGCTTTCGCTGCTTCCACGCGGCGCGACCCGCACCCAGCGCTTGCCGTTGCCACGATCGGTGTCTTCAAGTAATTCGAATCCAAGCGCGCCGGTGTAATGGGCAATCGCTTCGTCGTAGTCATCGACGACAAGGGCGACCAGGCTGAGGGTTTGTTTCATGGCCGGAAATCCAGCTGTTTGTAGGAGCGGGCCCGGCCCGCGACGCTTTTCATGTCCGTGGTGAAGAGCGGTCGCGGGCAGGGCCCAGTCCTACAGGATCCATCAACCGGCCAGCGCGGCGCGCTGCGCCGCGAACAACTCACCGATGCCTTTTTCGCCCAGCGCCAGCAACGCGTCCAGCTCATCACGGCGGAAGGCATGGCCCTCTGCGGTTCCCTGCAGCTCGATGAAACCGCCACCATCGTTCATCACCAGGTTCATGTCGGTGTCGCAGTCGCTGTCTTCCGGATAGTCCAGGTCGAGCACCGGCACGCCACGGTAGATGCCGACCGAGACCGCGGCAATCGCGCCGTGGATGGGATCGCGCTTGAGTTCGTTCTTTGCCTTCAGCCAGTTCACTGCGTCAACCAGGGCAACGTAGGCGCCGGTGATCGCGGCGGTGCGGGTGCCGCCGTCAGCCTGCAATACGTCGCAGTCCAGGGTGATGGTGCGTTCGCCCAGGGCATTGCGATCCACGCAGGCGCGCAGCGCGCGGCCGATCAGGCGCTGGATTTCAAGCGTGCGTCCGCCCTGCTTGCCGCGCGAGGCTTCGCGGTCGCTGCGGGTGTGGGTGGAGCGCGGCAACATGCCGTATTCGGCCGTGACCCAGCCTTCGCCTTTGCCGCGCAGGAAGCCCGGCACGCGATTCTCCACGCTGGCGGTGCACAGCACGCGCGTCTCGCCAAAGGAAATCAGCACCGAACCCTCGGCATGGCGGGTGTAGCCGCGCTGGATGCGCACTTCACGCATCTGTTCGGGAAGGCGGCCACTGGGGCGGGCAACGGTCATGCGCGAATCCGGGAAAAAGGGCCGGCTAGGTTACCATTCGCCTCCCGCAAGACAGGCTCCACCCATGATCCGCAGCATGACCGCCTACGCCACCGCCGAGCGCGCCACCGATGGCGGTACCCTGGCGTGCGAACTGCGCGCGGTGAACCACCGCTTCCTGGAGCTCGGATTGCGTCTGCCCGAAGAACTGCGGGTGCTGGAGCCGGTCCTGCGCGAGCGCATCTCCGCGCGCATCGCCCGCGGCAAGCTGGATTTCTCGCTGCGGCTGCGCTCGCCCGAAGGCGACGGCGCGGTGCGCATCAACCAGGACCTGATCCGGCAGTTGGCCGCCGTGGCGGGTGAGCTGGACGTCTACTTCCCGCAACTGCGCGCCGAATTCGTAGACCTGCTGCAGTACCCGGGTGTCCTGCAGACCCGGTCGGTGGACGCCGAAGCGCTGCAGGCGCATGCGCTTGCCGTGCTGGATACCCTGCTGGACCAGTTCGTCGCGTCGCGTGAGCGCGAAGGCGAAAAGCTCGCCCAGGCGATCAGCGAGCGCGTCGATGCGCTGTCCGCGCGCGCCGCCGAGGTGCGGGAGCTGATTCCGCTGATCCGCGCCGGTCAGCGCCTGAAACTGGAAACGCGCCTGGCAGACCTGGCCCATCCCGCAGAGCCGGGACGAGTCGAGCAGGAGCTGGTGCTGTGGCTGCAGAAGCTCGACGTGGACGAGGAGCTCGACCGCCTTGACAGCCACGTCAAGGAAATCCGCCGGGTGCTGAAGCAAACTGAGCCGGTTGGCCGGCGCCTGGACTTCCTGCTCCAGGAGTTCAACCGCGAAGCCAATACCCTGGGCTCCAAGTCGGTCGACGTGCGCACCACCAACATCGCGGTGGAGCTGAAGGTGCTGATAGACCAGATCCGCGAACAGGTGCAGAACATTGAGTAGGGAAGCGGTCGCATGAGCATGCGTGGAACCCTCTACGTGGTCGCCGCGCCGTCCGGCGCGGGCAAGAGCAGCATCGTCAATGCGGTGCTGGCCCGCGATCCACAGATCGCGCTCTCGATCTCGTTCACCTCGCGCCAGCCCCGGCCGGGCGAACGCCATGCGCAGCATTACAATTTCGTCAGCGAGGACGGGTTCCAGCAGATGATCGACGCTGGCGATTTCTTCGAGTACGCCCGCGTCCACGGGGACTGGAAGGGCACTGCGCGGCAATCGGTGGAACCGCAACTGACCGCGGGAAAGGACGTCCTGCTGGAAATTGACTGGCAGGGCGCGCGCCAGGTGCGCGACAAGTTGCCCAACGCGGTCAGCGTGTTCATCCTGCCGCCTTCGCGCCGGGCCCTGGAGCAGCGCATGCGCAATCGCGGCCAGGACAGCGAGGCGGTGATCCAGCAACGGCTGGCCGCGGCGCGGGAGGAAATGTCGCATTACGGCGAATTCGACTATGTCATCGTCAATGAGGTCTTCAACACTGCGGTGGACGAGATGTGCTCGATATTCACCGCCAGCCGGCTGCGTCGCGAGCCGCAGGTGGCACGCCACTTCCAGTTGATTTCCGCCCTGCTGGCGGATGACGGATCTGGCCCAAGTAATTGATTATGAAGGAAGTAGTGGCCTGGGCGTTTGCATCCAGACCCCGCTGGCCCTACAATCCGCGCCCCCTCAGCATCAATTCGCGCGACCTCGCCGGTCGCCGGGAGCCCGCATGGCCCGCATCACCGTAGAAGATTGCCTGGAAGTCGTTGGAAACCGTTTTGATCTGGTCATGATGGCCTCCAAGCGCGCCCGTCAGCTGGCCAATGGCGTGGAACCGCTCATCGACAACCACGAAAGCGGCGACAAGCCGACCGTGCTGGCGCTGCGGGAGATCGCCGCGCGCAAGATCGACAACGAACTCATCAACAAGGTCGAGAAGGCCGAGCGCGAGCGCGCCGAGCGCGAAGCCCTGGAATGGGCCGCGGCGGAAGTGGTTGCCGATGACGACCTGTCCAAGGGCGACGACTGACCGGTTCCTGGTTCATACGTTTCTCGTCGAACAGCCCGCTTAAGCGGGCTGTTTGCTTTTAAATAGTCATCCCGCAAGTCGTAATCCTGCAAGCCGTCAATCCAGTGCAAGCCGGGACTCATCTTGATCTTGATTTTTATCTTCCTCTTGGCCTCCTCCCTTGCGCACAGCGCAGGGGAGGATTGAGGAAGGGAGCCATTGACGTTGCCCTTGCTCGTCCTCCCGGCGACGCCGGGTCCCAGCATCTTTGCTCCCGCGCTTGCATTCAGAAGTAAAGCGTTTCGCGCGATGCGCGAGTCACTTTCTTTTGCGCGGTTTGCCCGGTCCTGCTTGCCGCGCCTCACGGGACTTGGAAAGCCACAAGCCGCATCAGAGCAACGCCAGCGACGTTTCCAACGATCAAAGCCAATTTGCCGTTATTACCCCGCTGGCATAGGCTTGCGGAATGACTTCAAGACGTAATGTCGAGACCGTTGAACATTCCCCGTCGCCAGATGGGGAAGTGCCGGAGTACGTGCATCAGCTGGAACGGGTTGCCAGCTATCTGCCCGCCGAGCAATTGCCGCTGCTGCGGCGCGCCTGGGAAGTGGGAGCCGCCGCGCATGTCGGCCAGATCCGCAAGTCCGGCGAGCCTTACATCACCCATCCGGTGGCGGTGGCCCAGGTCCTGGCTGAGCTTGGGCTGGATGTGGAGACCCTGATCGCAGCGATCCTCCACGACACCATCGAGGACACGCCGCTGACCCATGCCGAGATCACCGCCGAATTCGGCGAATCGGTCGCCGAGCTGGTTGATGGCGTCACCAAGCTGGACAAACTGCATTTCCGCGATCGCCAGGAAGCCGCGGCCGAGAGCTTCCGCAAGATGCTGCTGGCCATGTCGCGCGACCTGCGCGTGATCATGATCAAGCTCGCCGATCGCCTGCACAACATGCGCACGCTGGGTGCGCAGAACATCGATGCGCGCAAGCGTATCGCCAAGGAAACCCTGGATATCTACGCGCCCATCGCCCAGCGCCTGGGCATGGGCCTGGTCAAGTCGGAGCTGCAGGACCTGGGGTTCCGCGCGCTGTATCCCTGGCGCCACGCGATCATCGAAAAACACATCCTCAGCCAGCCCGTGGTGCGACGCGAGTCGATGGCGGAGATCGAGGCGCACCTGTCCCAGCGCCTGGCCAAGGAAGGCCTGCAGCATCGCCTGGTCAGTCGCATCAAGACGCCGTGGAGCATCTACAACAAGATGCGTGGCGAGGGCAAAAGCTTCGACCAGGTGATGGATGTGTTCGGCTTCCGAGTGGTGGCCGGCAGCGTGCCGGATTGCTACCACTCGCTTGGCGCGGTGCATGCGGTGTACAAGCCGCTGGATTCGCGGTTCCGAGATTTCATCGCCATCCCCAAGGCCAATGGCTACCAGTCGCTGCACACGGTGCTGTTCGGGCCTTATGGTTCGCCGATCGAGGTACAGATCCGCACCGAGGAAATGGACCTGATCGCCGAACGCGGCATCGCCGCGCACTGGACCTACAAATACGGTGCGCAGACCCCTAACAGCGCGCAGAGCCGTGCCCATGCCTGGATCATCGAACTGATCGAGAACCAGCGCGCGGCGGGCTCGTCGCTGGAGTTCCTGGACAACGTCAAGGTCGACCTGTTCCCGGACGAGGT
>JBDTPP010000106.1:0-10993 GCA_039932615.1 Pseudoxanthomonas sp. | reverse complement strand
GGACGGTATTGTCAAGGACGGCGCGCACTCCATCGACCAGGGCGTCGGCGTGCGCGCGATCTCCGGCGAGAAGACCGGCTTCGCCTATTCCGACGACATCAATCCGCAGGCGCTGTTGAGCGCGGCCGGCTCCGCGCGTGCGATTGCCCGCGATGGCAGCTCGCATGCGCCACACGCATTGGTGCGCGGCGGCGGCCGCTCGCTGTATTCCAGCGACGATCCGATCGATGCGCTGGACAACGACAGCAAGGTCGAATCACTACGCATCGTCGACAAGCTGCTGCGCGCTGCCGATCCGCGCGTGCAACAGGTGACGGTCAGTCTTTCCGGTGGCGTGGACACGGTGCTGGTCGCGCGCAGCGATGGTGTGCTGGCCGCTGACATACGGCCGCTGGTGCGCATGAACATCCAGGTCATCGTGGAGCAGAACGGTCGTCGTGAATCGGGCTATGCCGGTTTCGGCGGACGCTATTCGTACGCGGAGCTTTTCGACGGCGGCAAGCCGGAACAATTCGCCCGTGAAGCCTTGCGCCAGGCACTGGTCAACCTGGAAGCCGTGGATGCACCCGCCGGCACGATGCCGGTGGTGCTAGGCTCCGGCTGGCCTGGCGTACTGCTGCACGAAGCGGTGGGCCATGGCCTGGAAGGTGATTTCAACCGCAAGGGTACGTCCACCTACGCCGGCCGCATGGGCCAGCGCGTGGCCGCGCCCGGGGTGACCATTGTCGACGATGGCACCTTGCCCGGTCGTCGCGGTTCATTGAACATCGACGACGAAGGCACGCAGACCAATTGCACGACCCTGATCGAGGATGGCGTGCTGGTCGGCTACATGCAGGACACGCTCAATGCGCGACTGATGGGCGTGGCACCCACCGGCAACGGCCGTCGCGAATCCTTCGCCCATCTGCCGATGCCACGCATGACCAACACCTACATGCTGGCGGGTCAACACGATCCGCAGGAAATGATCCGTTCGGTGAAGAAAGGCTTGTATGCGGTGAACTTCGGCGGTGGCCAGGTCGACATCACCAGCGGCAAATACGTGTTCTCGGCGACCGAGGCCTACCTGATCGAGGATGGAAAGATCACCGCGCCGGTCAAGGGCGCGACCCTGATCGGCAACGGCCCCGAAACCATGCAGAAGGTAAGGATGATCGGCCACGACCTGGCGCTCGACGCAGGGGTTGGCATCTGCGGCAAGGACGGGCAGAGCGTGCCGGTAGGCGTGGGCCAGCCGTCGTTGCTGATAGAGGGCATCACCGTGGGTGGGACGAAGGCGTGATCGGTGCAGCTTGGTCATCCCGGCGAGCGCCGGGGTCTGTCTTGAGCTTGCGCCTTGCCACTTCAGTAAAAACAACGCAAACAGGGATGACCAGCCCGTCGGTTGTTGAAAACCCGGCGTTCGACCGGGTGACTATTTCAGCTGTCGTCTTCTTCATCTTCCGGTTGCACCAGCAGTTCGCGCAATTCCCGGAACAGCTCGCGGAACGCATGCGGCGGTTTGCTCTTCAGGCGTTCTTCGCCGGCGTTGCGCAGCAGCTGGCGCAGGTGCTGGCGATCAGCCGAGGGGAACTCGGTCAGCAGGTCGGCCAGGGCCGCGTCACCATCGTCCAGCAACCGCGTGCGCCAGGTTTCCACCTTGTGCAGGATCGCGGTTTCGCGGCGCGCGGCATCGCCGCCTACTTCCATCGCGTCGCGAATCGCATCAAGGGACTCGTCGCTTTCCCGGCGCATCTGCTTTGCCAGGAACTGCAGCTGCCGCTTGTGCGCGATGTGCGAGGTGATCCGTTGCGTTTCGTAAATGTGTTCCAGCAGGTCTTCTGGAATAGGCAGCTTGACCAGGTGCGCCGGGGCCAGGGCGACCAGCTTCTCGCCCAGGCTGCGGATATCGAGTGCCTCACGCCGCTGCTCGCTGCGGCTGGGCCCCAGGAATTCGCCGGTTTCCGGGTCGTTTCCACGCATGTTCATTCTCCAGGTCTTCGCTACAGGATAATCCATTGAACGCAATTGCCGATTTCTCCACCGACGACAGCCTGGTCCGCCTGGAGGCGCTGGCGGATCTTTCCGGACGCCTGCTGGATCGCGCCCGCGCGCTCGGCGCCGACCAGGCCGAGGTCAGCTGCAGCGAGGATCGCGGACTCAACGTCAACGTGCGCATGGGCGCGGTCGAAACCGTGGAATCCACCCGCGACCGCGGCATCGGCGTCACCGTGTACTTCGGCCAGCGCAAGGGCAGTGCCAGCACCGCCGACCTGCGCGAGGAAAGCCTGCAGGCCACGGTGGAACAGGCCTGCGCGATCGCGCGTTACACCGAGCACGACGAAGCCGCCGGCCTTGCCGATGCGGCGTTGATGGCCACCGATTTTCCCGATCTTGATGCCTGGCATCCCTGGGTACTGGACGCAGATCACGCGGTTGACCTGGCCCTGGCCTGCGAAGCGGCGGGCCGCGAGTACGATCCGCGCATCGCCAACTCCGATGGCGCCTCGGTGGGCAGCGGTGAAAGTATTTCCGTATACGCCAATTCGCATGGATTCGTCGGTCGCGATCGCGGCACCCAGCACTCGCTGGGCTGCGCGCTGATCGCCGGGCAAGGCGAGGACATGCAGCGTGACGGCTGGTACAGCAGCGCGCTTGCACGCGACGGCCTGGAAGCCCCGGTCGCCATCGGCCGGCATGCGGCGCAGCGGACCCTGGCGCGGATGGCGCCGCGTTCCCTGGCTACCGGGGAATATCCGGTGTTGTTTGCGGCAGAAGTCGCGCGGTCGTTGATCGGTCATTTGTTGGGTGCGGTCTCCGGTGGCGCGCTTTATCGGCGCGCAAGCTTCCTGCTCGACCATGCGGGCAAGAAAATATTTCCGGACTGGTTTTCCCTTGAAGAGCAGCCTTTGCTGCTTGGCGGCCTGCGCTCGGCCGCATTCGATGCCGAGGGCGTGGCCACGCGCGAAGTGCCGCTGGTCAGCGACGGCGTGCTGCAGCGCTATGTGCTGGGCAGTTATTCGGCGCGCAAACTGGGGCTGCAGACCACCGCCAATGCCGGTGGCGTGCACAACCTGATGGTTGCAGCCAATGCGGGTGGGTTCGAGGAATTGGTGAGCGGCCTGCCGCGCGGCCTGCTGGTGACCGAGTTGATGGGCCAGGGTGTGAACCCGGTGACTGGCGATTATTCGCGCGGCGCGGCGGGGTTCTGGGTAGAGAACGGCGCCATTGCCTATCCCGTCGACGGTATCACCATCGCCGGCAATCTCAAGGGCGTGTTTGCGGATATCGAGGCGGTCGGGACCGACGTGGACCCTCGTTCGCACATCAGCTGTGGTTCGATCCTGGTAGGCAGGATGACCGTCGCCGGTGGCGACTGAATCCCGCGGTTCGCCATCCGGGCGCATTGCGACGCCTTTTCCCCGGGGTCGCCGCCCTGGGTTGTTCGCGTCGCGGCCGGGCCGATGACCGCTGGCGGCGGCGATTGACGTTTTCCATGGACATCGGGTGTGTTACAGCGGTAGTGTCGCCTCTGCCAATCACCACCCACCCATTCACTTCCGCTAGGGGATAACGCAATGAGCGAGTTCGACAATGTGACTGCACCGCCGCCGCCGCCGTCGGGGGCCGCACCGCAGGAAGACCGTACCATCGCGCTGATCACGCACCTTTCCGGGATCATCGCCGGGTTCATCGTGCCCCTGATCATCTGGCTGATCAACAAGGATAAACCGGAGAAGTCCTGGTTGACCGATCAGTCCAAGGAAGCGCTGAATTTCCAGATCACCCTGCTGATCGTCTATGTCGTCGGCATGATCCTGTCCGTGATCCTGATAGGCGCGCTGATAAACTTCGCTGCGTGGATCGCGTGCATCGTGTTCAGCATCATCGGCGGCCTAGCGGCGAACAAGGGCGAATCCTACCGTTATCCCTTCGCGCTGCGCCTGATCAAGTAGTCGGATCCTCAGGGATCTACCCATGAAGGCCCGGCTAGTCCGGGCCTTCGTCGTTTTCCCAACTCCTCCGCTCCGGCGTGAATCCTGGACGTCCGCGATGTATCCCGGTCAACCAACGTTCCATTGACGCGTTTCACTGGCATTCCCTTCAGTGCGGAGCAGGCCAATGTCGATGCGCGATGCGGTCAGTGCGCTCAATCGTTTCGGGCTGGGCGCGAAGCCCGGAGCCTTGTCGACGCTGGGTGAGCCCCGTGCATGGCTGCTTCGCCAGTTGCGCAGCCAGGTTGCACCGGCCGTCTTCTCCGGGCTGCCGTCCAGTCTGGAATACCTGCAACGAGAGGCCCAGTTCCTGCAGCAGCGCAGGCAGGGCAAGCGCAATGGAGATGCCGCCCCCGACAGCCAGATGAAGGCCGGCAAGCTGTATCGCGAAGCACTTATGCAGGAACTTGGAAAGCGTTACCAGGCCGCGGTTGAAAGCGAAGACGGATTCCACGAACGGCTGGTGCGCTTCTGGTCCAATCATTTTGCGATCTCGGTGGACAAGCGCCAGGCTGCCCTGTACGCCGCACCCATGGAGCGGGAAGCGATCCGTCCGCACGTAACCGGCAATTTCGCCTCCTTGCTGCTGGCGGTGGAGACGCACCCGGGCATGCTGCGCTACCTCGACAACGCAGGTTCGGTGGGCGTCGATTCGATGTTCGCAGCGCGCGCCCGCCGCCGTTCGGCAAGGCGTAACAGCGGCAAGCCCGCACGTGAGCCAGGGCTCAATGAGAACCTGGCGCGGGAAATACTGGAACTGCATACGCTGGGGGTGGACGGAGGCTACACGCAAGTCGATGTCGCGGAATTGGCGCGCGCCATTACCGGCTGGAGCGTGCCGCTGCCACAGGACTGGAAGCGCAGCGTGCAGGATTCGGCTTTCGTATTCCGCGAAGCCGCCCACGAAGGCGGCGTGCGCAATGTATTGGGCAGGCGCTACGCAGAGACTGGGGCCGGCCAGGGTGTCGCCATACTCGTCGACCTTGCGCAGCACCCAGCCACGGCGAAACACGTTTCATGGAAGCTGGCGCGGCATTTCGTCAGCGACGATCCGCCACAGGCGCTGGTCGATCGCATGTCAAAGGCATGGCAGGACAGCGGTGGCGACCTGGCAATGGTCTATCGCGTACTGATCGAAAGTCCCGAGTCCTGGGCGGACACTGCGACCAAGTTCAAGACGCCGGAAGATTTCGTGGTTTCCGGGCTGAGGGTCATTGATCTGCCTCCCGGGGACCGACCGCGCATGGTCGTGGAACTGCTGACACGCATGGGCCAGCCCCCCTTCACTCCGCGGTCACCCGCGGGATTCCCGGATGAGGCCGTCGAATGGAGCGGACCGGATGCTTTGTGGAAACGCGTGCAGGCGGCGCAGAGCCTGGCCTATGCAGCACCGGCAAAAGGCACCGACGCACTTGCCGCCGCCAACGCAACATTCGCCGACGGGCTGGATGCGGAAACACTCACCGCGATCCGCCGTGCGGAATCGCCTCGGGAAGCGTTGGCCTTGCTGATGGCCAGTCCCGCGTTCCAGTGGAGGAGCTGACATGCATCTGACACGACGCAATTTCCTTGGCGCCGCAGGCGCTTTGACCACACTGACGTTGTGGCCGGGAGTGTCCATGGCGACCCCCAACGACACCTGCATGCTGGTGGTGTTGCTGCGGGGTGGCATGGACGGCCTGCATGTAATCGTGCCGCGCGACGATCCCGCCTATTCCAGGCTGCGCGGAAATCTGGCGCCAACCGACGCCTTGACTCTTGATGCAGATTTTGCGGTGCATCCATCGATGCAGTTCGCCCACGAACTGTACGAGCGCAAGCAGCTGTTGCCGGTGGTCGCAATCGCTCCGCCGTATCGAATGCGTTCGCACTTCGAGGCGCAGGACTGCCTGGAGAACGGCACCGCCAAGGCGGGCGGCGCGTCGACGGGCTGGTTGAACCGGTGCGCTGCGTCGATGCCGGGCGCAGAAGCCGTGTCGCTGACCACGGTGATGCCCCTGATCATGCGCGGCCCGGGCGAAGCTACGACTTGGTCGCCGCCGTTGCCCGAAGAAGTCAACCCGATCCTGCTGCAAAGGTTGCAGACCCTTTACGCGGCGGATCCGCGCCTGGCAGCGGCTTTTGCGCGAGCTGTCGACAATCAGGGCAGGGGCTTGGCAGGTGGCGGTGGCGCGCGCCTGCCGCAGGCGATGGTTGCCGCTGCGAATTTCATGTCGAAGGCGGGTGGCCCGCGGCTCGGTTTCGTAGAGGATTCAGGATGGGATACGCACAGCAACCAGGGGTCTGTGCTCAAGCGCAAGTTGAACGAGCTGGATGCGGGCTTGCGTGCCTTCCATGACGGGGTTGGCGCAGTATGGGGACGAACTGTAGTGGTGGTCGTGACCGAGTTCGGGCGCACTGCAGCAGCGAATGGTACTGGCGGTACCGATCACGGAACCGGAGGGCTGGCACTGCTGGCCGGCGGCGCGGTGAAAGGCGGCCGCATTGCCGGTGACTGGCCGGGACTGGCACCAGGTGCGTTGAATGAAGGCCGCGACCTGCGCGCGACCAGCGATACCCGTGCCCTGCTGAAGGGCGTGCTGGCCTCGCATCTGGGGGTTTCCGAAACGGCGCTGGAGAGCAAGGTGTTTCCGGACAGTGGTGGCACCCGGGCGATGGACGGCCTGGTTGCCTGAGTCAGGTTGCCAGCATCGCCGCGCGCCGTCGACGCCGCGGCGATTGTTCAATGCGTGCGGTGTATGGCCAGCTTGCCCAGCGCCCACAGCGCGGTCGCATGCTTGCGGAACGGCGCCAATGCGTCGTGCATCACGACGTCGAGCTCCTTGAGCTTGGCCTTGGCGCCGTCCATGCCCAGCAGTGCGGGATAAGTGCATTTGGCCTGCGCCGCATCCTTGCCGGAGGTCTTGCCAAGCTGCTCTGAATTCGATTCCACATCCAGGATGTCATCGCGCACCTGGAACGCCAGTCCCAGCGCGTCGGCGAAGGTGTCCAGCAATTGCAGGGTTCCCTGATCCACGCTGCCGCCCAGCGCTCCCATGCGCACCGAGGTACGGATCAGCGCGCCGGTCTTCAGCCGGTGCATGCATTCCAGGTCGACCAGGGCTTGCACCCTGCCGGTCGCATCGACGTCCAGCGCCTGGCCGCCGCACATGCCTGCGGCGCCGGCAGCGGTACTCAGGGCGCGCAACCAGGCCACGCGCAGTTCCGACGCGACCGGGGCTTCGGCGAGGATCTCGAAAGCCAGCGATTGCAATGCGTCGCCGGCAAGGATCGCCGTGGCTTCGCCGTAGGCCACGTGCACGGTGGGTCGGCCGCGACGCAAGGCATCATTATCCATGGCGGGCAAGTCATCGTGGACCAGCGAATAAGCATGTATCAGTTCGACCGCGGTTGCGGGCGCGTCCAGCCAGCGCTCCTCGGTGCCGAAGAGGCTGCCGGTGGCGTACACCAGCAGCGGGCGAATGCGCTTGCCGCCACCGAGCGCGGCATGACGCATGGCCGCGTGCAGGCGTTGCGGGGACAGCGAGGCAGAAGGGAGGGCCCGGCCCAGCGCCAATTCGACACGCTGTGCCCAGCGGACGAACGGGGCTTCAGTTTCCATCGGCCATCGGCGCGAAAGGTTCGGCGGACTCGGGTTGTTCCGGATCGCTGAGCAGGCGTACGCGCAACTCGGCCTGTTCGAGCGCGGTCTGGCAGCGGCGATACAAGCCCACGCCGCGCTCGTAGGCGGCCAGGGATTCCTCCAGGCTCATCTCGCCGTGTTCCATCTTTTCGACCAGCGATTCAAGCTCGTCCAGCGACTGCTCGAAATGGGCAACGGGCGAGGCTTCCGGGGTGGCTTCGGCAGCGATTTTCTTGACCATGCGGGCAGTTTGCGGACCCTGGCCGGATTGGTCAACGTGCGCGGGTCAGCAGTTGCGCTGCCAGCGCAGGCGTGCGCCTTGTTCCCGTAACCAGGCGTCGAAATCCGCCGAATAGGCAAAGTCCCCGACCGCCACCAGTTGACCGTCTTGATGGTGGACCAGGGGGAGTGCCTCGCGCTCCCACGGCGGTACGCCGAGTTCCTGGAGTAAGTTCTTGAGTGCATGCGAATGCGCACGACCGGGCAGGAGGATGCGTTCGCCGCCCCGGCGGGCGGAAACCCGGCACGGGAAAGGGAGCACCTGCGCGCCTTCCAGTTCAAGGCGGTCGCCCCCTGGCAGCGCCACTGGCGCGCTGCCGTTCCAGTCCGTGCTCCACCCGTCAGGAAACGGTTCGCGCCGGCGCTGCACGTGCAGCAGGTCGCGCCAACGCTCAATCACGAGATCGCGCCATTCGAACCGGGCGCGCGCATCGGCGCGCGCAGGCAGCAGGTCCGATTCGATCTGGGCGACGCCTTCCCCGGGCAGCGGGGCAAACCCCAGCGTTTCGATCCAGCGCCGCAGCACGCGTGCACGACGCGGCGCAGCGAGTTCCAGTAGTGCGCTTGCCGACAAGGCCCGGGGATCGATGCTGCGGGTCATGGCCAGGGCCAGTGCATCTTCCCGGTCCAGCAACTCGACCGCATCGGCATTCAGCACCGCGCTGCGGGCGAAGGCCGCATCGGCTTGCGGCCAGCGTTCGCGAAGCAACGGCAGGATGCGCTGGCGCAGGAAATTGCGGTCGTGATGGGTGTCTTCGTTGCTGGGGTCCTCCTGCCACGACAGTCCATGGGCTTGCGCATACGCCTCGAGCACGCCGCGCGCCGTGTGCAGCAAGGGGCGCCAATGTCCGCCCACGGCGAACCTCCGCCATGGGCGCATGGCCGCCAGCCCGTCAGGGCCCGAGCCGCGCAGAGCGCGCAGCAGGAAGGTCTCGGCCTGGTCATCAAGGTGGTGGGCGGTGACCAGTACTTCGTCTGCCTTCATCGCATTTTCAAAGGCGGCGTATCGTACCTTGCGTGCCGAGGCTTCCAGTCCCTCACCGTTGTCGCGATGCACCTTCACCTTGACCACGGTCAGGACAAGGCCCAATGCATCGCAAAAATCCTGACAGTGCCTGGCCCACCCATCCGCCTGTGGCTGCAGTCCGTGATGCACGTGGATCGCGCGGATGCCCGCCGTGCGCGCTTGCGCATGGTGGGCAAGCGCATGGAGCAATACGCTGGAATCCAGCCCACCACTGAAAGCTACCAGCATCGGCCCGCCGGCGGGACGAGTGAGTGTGAGCGGCAGGATTTCCAGAGGTGCTTTGATCGACATATGCGCATGCTAGCGGTTGCATCGATGGCATGCAGCGATCCACCGCCCGTCATGCCGGTCGACGGGTAGCGCAGGTACATTGCACGCCTGTCTTTCCTGCTGGTTATTCCTTCCCATGCCCCTGTTCGAAACCTTTGCCCAGCGCTCGCTGGTGTTGCGCAATCGCATCGTGGTCTCGCCGATGTGCCAGTACTCCGCGACCGATGGCGTGCCTGATGACTGGCATCTGGTGAACCTGGGCAGCCGCGCGGTAGGGGGTGCGGCCCTGGTCATCACCGAAGCCAGCGCCGTGTCTGCCGAGGGTCGTATTTCCCCAGCCGATGCCGGCCTGTGGAATGACACGCAAGCCCAGGCATGGGCGCGCATCGCCTCCTTCATACACAGGCAGGGTTCGGTTGCCGGCATCCAGTTGGCGCATGCGGGCCGCAAGGCCAGCACTGCGGCCCCATGGGACGGGGGCAAAGCCGTTGCACTGCAGGACGGAGGCTGGCAGACGCATGCACCTTCGGCGCTGGCATTCAATGAGGACTATCCGTTTCCGCAAGCGCTGGATGAAGCGGGGATCGCCAAGGTGATTGCTGATTTTCGCGCTGCCGCGGTGCGTGCGCTGGAATCGGGATTCGAGTTGATCGAGCTGCATGCGGCCCATGGCTATCTGCTGCATCAATTCCTTTCTCCACTGTCCAACCTGCGGGACGACCGCTGGGGCGGTGCTTTCGAAAACCGCACGCGGATGGTGCGCGACGTGTTGGCGGCCTTGCGCGAAGTGTGGCCGGAACGCTATCCGCTGTGGCTGCGAATTTCTGCAACGGATTGGGTTGAAGGTGGTTGGGACATCGAACAGAGCATCGAGTTGTCGCGGAGCGTGCGCGAGTGGGGCGTGGACCTGGTGGATGTGTCCAGCGGCGGCCTGGCCTCGGGCGTAAGCATCCCGGTGGAGCCGGGTTACCAGGTCGGATTCGCCGCGCGCATCCGCAAGGAAGCGGGTATCGCCACTGGCGCGGTCGGCCTGATCACCGGAGCGCAGCAGGCCCAAGACATCATCAATGACGGGCAGGCCGACGTAGTGCTGCTGGCCCGCGAGGAATTGCGTGACCCCTACTGGCCACGGCGTGCTGCGAAGGAGTTGGGCGCGCAGATCACGGCGCCGTTGCAGTACCAGCGCGCCTGGTGAGTGATCAGGATCCTGGAAGCGACGCAAGTCGCGAAACTCGCCAGACCAGTTACCGGAGCTTCGCGACTGATGTCGCTCCCACAATGAATCGCTTGTTGGTTAGGCCGCTTCGTACGCGCCGTAGCTTCTTAGTCGCCGGTAACGCTGCTTCATCAATTCATCCACCGGCAATTGCTCCAGCGCATCCAGTTCGTTGAGCAGCACCGCCTTCAGTCGCGTTGCCATCTGCTTCGGGTTGCGATGCGCACCGCCGATGGGCTCGCGAACGACTTTGTCCACCAGCCCGAGTGACAACAGTCGCTTGGCGGTGATGCCGAGCTGTTCGGCGGCATCCTTGGCCTTGTCGGCGGATTTCCAAAGGATGGAGGCACAGCCTTCCGGCGAGATCACCGAGTAGGTGCCATATTCCAGCATCAAGGTGCGATCGCCCACGCCGATCGCCAGCGCCCCGCCTGAGCCGCCTTCGCCGATCACGGTGCAGATGATCGGAACCTTCAGTTCGGCCATCTCCATCAGGTTGCGGGCGATGGCCTCGGACTGGCCGCGTTCTTCGGCGCCCACGCCGGGGTAGGCGCCCGGTGTGTCGATGAAGGTCAGCAGCGGCAGCTTGAAGCGCTCGGCCA
>JBDTPP010000105.1:0-11359 GCA_039932615.1 Pseudoxanthomonas sp. | reverse complement strand
GTTGTAGGGGAGTGCGCTCATGGGTCGAGTTTACAAAATAGGGATGACAAACGAAAACGGCGCGGAATGCTGCTGGAAGGCATCCGCGCCGTTTTCCTGTTGCGTTGCTAGCCGGTGGTCAGGCTTGCGGACCCTCGTGGAACGGCGGCTCCGGCTCAGGCACCTCGCCACCCTTGGCCGCCGTCAGGCCGCGCCCCAGGTCGCTGTGCTTGTAACCGTAGAGCCGGTACACGACCAGGCCGATGATGGCCCAGCCGAAGAACAGGCCGATGGTGTAAAGCGACAAGTTGACGAACAGCAGCAGGCAGCCTGCGACGGCCAATGGGCAAACCACCCATACGAATGGCGTGCGGAACGGGCGATGCCGGTCCGGCTGTTGCTTGCGCAGGATCATCACCCCGATCGACACCATGATGAAGGCGAACAAGGTGCCCGAGTTGGAGATGTCAGCAAGGATGCCGACCGGGAACATCGCGCCGAACAGGGCCACGAACACACCGGTGATCATCGTGATCACGTGCGGAGTGTGGTACTTCGGATGGACCCGCGACAGTACTTCCGGCAGCAGGCCGTCGCGCGACATGGTGAAGAAGATGCGGGTCTGGCCGTAGATCATCATCAGCACCACGGACGGCAGCGCCAGCGCCGCGGCCAGGCCGATCAGGTTGCCCACGCCACCGAAGCCGATCATGCGCATCACGTGCGCCAGCGGCTCCTTGCTGCAGACCAGGGCCTCGGCATGATTGAGGCAGACGGCGGCCATTTCCGGGGTGCCGGGTTGCAGGATCACGCCATCGGCACCAACCATCGGCGTCGAACCGGCTGCACCGACCGCACCGTATCCCACCAGCAGGTAGAAGATGGTGCAGATCAGCAGCGAACCGATCAGGCCGATGGGAATGTTGCGGTTCGGGTTCTTGGTCTCTTCCGAGGCGGTCGAGACCGCGTCGAAGCCGACATAGGCGAAGAAGATCGAGGCCGCGGCGCCGAGCACGCCGATGCCACCCATGGGGCTGCCCCAGCCCGTCGGGAAGAACGGTTCGAAGTTCTCGCTGCGCACCGCCGGCAGCGAGATCGCGATGAAGGCGATCAGTGCGGCGACCTTGATCAACACCAGTACCGCATTGACCTTGGCCGACTTGGAGGTGCCGATGACCAGCAGCCAGGTGACCACCAGGGCAATGCCGCAGGCGAGGACGTTGAACACGCCGCCGTCGTAGGGGCCGGTGCGCAGGGCCAGCGGTAACGCCAGCGCCCCTTTCTCGACCAGCCCGAACATATCGGTATGCATCAATAGTCCGTTCATGTACCCGGACCAGCCCACCGCCACGGCACCGGCCGCGACCGCGTATTCGAGCACCAGCGCCCAACCCACGATCCAGGCCAGCCCCTCGCCGAGCACGCCGTAGGTGTAGGTGTAGGCGGAGCCGGCCACGGGCACCATCGATGCCAGTTCGGCGTACGCCAGCGCGGCCAGCGCGCAGACCACGGCGGCGATCACGAAGGCGACCATCATCGCCGGCCCGGCCTTTTGTCCGGCTTCCGCGGTGAGTACGAAAATACCGGTGCCGATTACCGCGCCGATGCCGAGCATGGTCAGCTGGAAGGCACCCAGTTGCCGGGTCAACGCCTTCTTGCTGGCGGTCTCCAGGATCTTGTCTAGTGGCTTGACTCGCCAAAAAAGCATCGTGTTCTCCCCGAACGGTTGCGGATGGCGCGCGGAGGTTCCGCGCGGAGTGGCAAGTCGCCGACCTTACCGGTCGCCCGGGATGCGCACAAGCGGCGATCGGCGCCTGAACAGGCCGGCCGGTGGATAATCGGCGCCCACGACACGTGACAAGAGGGCAGCAAGGCATGCATGCGACGGCGGCAGAAGGAGGCGTGGGCCTGGAGGAGGCGCTGCGCGATTACCGGCGACGCTGGCCGCTGGAACAGGCCAGTGTTGCTTTGTTCCTTGAGCTGCTGGGCGAGGGTGCCGAACCCTTCCGGCGCGAACGCCTGGCCGGCCACTTCACCAGCGGCGTCTGGCTGGTCAGCGCCGATGGCACCCGGGTGCTGATGACCCACCACCGCAAGCTGGAGCGTTGGCTGCAGCTCGGCGGGCATGCCGACGGTGACAGCGACATGGCCCGGGTGGCGTTGAAGGAAGCGCGGGAGGAATCCGGTTTGCCCGGTTTGTCGATTGAGGGGGATTCCATCTTCGACCTCGACCGGCACTGGATCCCCCAACGCAAAGGCGTGCCCGGTCACTGGCATTACGACGTGCGCTACGTGGTGCGGGCGGACGCGGATGAAAACTATGTGGTCAGCGACGAATCGCACGACCTGGCCTGGCGCGCGATCGCCGAACTGGCGGAGGATCCGGATGAGTCGCTGGGCAGGATGGCGAGAAAATGGCTGGCTTCTGCTTCCCTTCTCCCGTCAGGGGAAGGTGGCGCGTAGCGACGGATGAGGGGGGGAGAGCGAGGTGCTGCGGCAGTTCGATACGAATTGACGGTCCGTTCCCCCATCCGCCCTCGGGGCACCTTCTCCCGGAGAACGAAAGCAGGGTCAATACAAGACCCGCGTGCGCAGGGTGCCGGGGATTGCCATCAGCGCTTCCTTCAGGTCCACCGCCTGCATGTCGGTCGCCGAGACATCGATCACCACGTAACCGACGTGCGCGTCGGTGCGCAGGAACTGGCCGTCGATGTTGATGCCGTGCTTGCCGAAGATCTCGTTGACCTGGGACAGCACGCCGGGCACGTTGCGGTGGATGTGCAGCAGGCGATGGCTGGCCGCGTGTTCCGGCAGCGTCACTTCGGGGAAATTGACCGCCGACAGGGTCGAACCATTGTCGCTGTAGCGCACCAGTTTGGCTGCTACTTCTATGCCGATGTTGTCCTGTGCTTCCAGCGTGCTGCCGCCCACGTGCGGGGTCAGGATCACGTTGTCCTTGCCCGCCAGCGGCGAGATGAAGGCATCGCCGTTGCCCTTGGGTTCCAGCGGGAACACGTCCACCGCCGCACCGCCGATGTGGCCGGATTCCAATGCGGCGGTCAGTGCGTCGATGTCGACCACGGTCCCGCGCGAGGCATTGATCAGGTGCGCGCCGCGCTTCATCCCGGCGATCTGCGCAGCGCCGAACATGTTCTTCGTCGCGGGCGTTTCCGGTACATGCAGGGTGACCACGTCCGAACGTTGCAGCAGGTCTTCCAGGCTGTGCGAAGAATGCGCATTGCCGAGTGAAAGCTTGGTCTCGATGTCGTGGAAGACCACGTTCATGCCGATGGCCTCGGCCAGTACCCCGACCTGGGTGCCGATATGGCCATAGCCCACGATGCCCAGGGTCTTGCCGCGCACCTCGTGGCTGCCGGCGGCGGATTTCGACCAGCCGCCGCGATGGCATTCGGCGCTCTTCTGCGGAATACCGCGCATCAGCATGATTGCCTCGGCGATGACCAGTTCGGCTACGCTGCGGGTATTGGAATAAGGCGCGTTGAAGACCGGGATGCCGGCCAGTTCGGCCGCGGCAGTATCCACCTGGTTGGTGCCGATGCAGAAGCAGCCAATCGCCATCAACCGGCGCGCATGCGCCAGGACTTCCGGAGTGAGCTGGGTCCGCGAACGGATGCCGATGATGTGGGCCTCGGCGATGCGCGCTTTCAGTTCATCTTCGGGCAGCGACTTGGCGTGGGTCTCGATCTGCGAATAGCCGGCCGCATGGAACGTATCGATCGCGGTCTGGCTGAGGCCTTCCAACAACAGGATGCGGATGTCCTGCTTGGGGTACGAGGTCTTCTTCTTCAACATGCGGGCAGGCAGAACGTCCGGTTGCGGGAGGCTAACTATGCCAGATGAGACGGAGCTTTGCTGCGGTGCGGCAGATGGATTTGGTTGGTAAGTTGGTGGTTCTTAGTATGGGGTTGCTGGTTGCGCGTGAAACTGTTTTTTCATCGACCACAAACACCAACCCGCTCCTAGACGCACCGCAGCATCACTGGCACGCTGGCATCCCCTCATTTCCTTGCACGCCATGACCGACCCGCGCCTGACCGACCTGCTGCAAGCCGTGCCAGGGTTGCGATTGAAAACCGATCCGGCTGACCTGGAGCATTACGGCCGCGACTGGACCCGGCGCTGGACCCCGGCGCCGCTGGCCATCGCCCTGCCGGCTACTGTCGAGGAAGTGCAGGCCGTGGTGCGCTGGGCCAACCAGCATCGCGTCGCCATCGTGCCGTCGGGTGGCCGCACCGGCCTATCGGGTGGCGCGGTGGCCGCGAATGGCGAGCTGGTGCTCAGTCTGGAGCGGATGAACAAGGTGCTTGACTTCAACGGGGTCGATCGCAGCCTGACCGTGCAGCCCGGCATTGCCCTGGAAGCCGTGCACAACGCGGCCCGCGAACACGGGCTGGAGTACCCGGTGGATTTCGCCGCGCGCGGGTCCTGTTCCATCGGCGGCAACATCGCCACGAATGCGGGAGGCATCCGCGTGATCCGCTATGGCAACACCCGCGAGTGGATTGCCGGGATGAAGGTGGTGACGGGCACCGGCGAGCTGCTCGACCTCAACCGCGGCCTGGTCAAGAACTCCAGCGGCTACGACCTGCGGCATTTGATGATCGCTTCCGAAGGCACCCTCGGCATCGTGGTGGAAGCGACCCTGCGGCTGACCGATCCGCCGCCTGCGTCAAACGTCATGTTGCTGGCATTGCCGTCGTTCGAAGTGCTGATGCAGGTGTTCGCCGCGTTCCGCGAGCGATTGCAGTTGGAGGCATTCGAGTTCTTCACCGACCGCGCCCTGCAGCACGTGCTTGCGCATGGCGCGCAGAAGCCGTTCGAGGAAACACATCCGTATTACGTGGTCACCGAATTCGCTTCCGGCGACGAGGTGCAGGAAGCCGCGGCGATGGCTGCGTTCGAGGCCTGCATGGACAACGGCTGGGTCAGCGACGGGGTGATCAGCCAGAGCGATGCGCAGGCCGCGCAGTTGTGGCGCCTGCGCGAAGGCATCACCGAGAGCCTGGCGAAGTACAAGCCATACAAGAACGATGTGTCGGTGCGGATCTCGGCGATGCCTGCGTTCCTGCAGGAAACGCAGAGGCTGCTCGGCGATGCCTATCCGTATTTCGACGTGGTCTGGTTTGGCCACATCGGCGATGGCAACCTGCATATCAACGTACTCAAGCCCGACGATCTGGGCGATGCGGATTTCGTCGACCAATGCGAGCAGGTGACCAAGTTGCTGGCGGCGTCCTTGAAGCGCCACGAAGGCAGCATCTCCGCCGAGCATGGCATTGGCCTGGTAAAGAAAGGCTACCTGGAAAGCACGCGCAGTGCGGCCGAGATCGAGGTGATGCGCGGCATCAAGCGCGTGCTGGATCCGAAGGGAATCTTGAATCCGGGCAAATTATTCGACGTCTGATATTTCCTCCTCTGCCCTCGTAGGAGAGGATGCCCCAAGGGCAGGACAGGGGAGCGCCAGCGTAGCGAACATGCTCCCCTGTGCGCTCCGTTGCAGCTTGAAAGTAGATGGAAAGACCAGGAGCTGACGCCTCTGCCGGCCTTCGGCCACCCTTTCCCACAAAGGGAAAGGGAAGAGCAAATCAATCCGCCCTGCCGCCAAACTCTCCCGTGGTCGTATTCACCAGCACCCGTTCGCCGTTGACGACGTACTCCGGGACCATGATTTCAAGGCCGGTGCTGAGCTTGGCCGGCTTCGGGCGCTTGGTCGCGCTGCCGCCTTTCAACTCTGGCGGTGTCTCGACTACTTCCAGGGCCACGTGCTGCGGCAGCTGCAAGGCGACCGGCTGGTCGTCGATGATCTGCACATAGCTGCCGGCAAGGCCGTCGCCGATGTAGCCGGCGTCGTCGCCGATCACGTCGGCGTCGAAGGTGTAGGGCGTGTAGTCCTCGTCGTCGAGGAACACGAATGCATCTCCGTCCTTGTACGAGAACGTGGCCATGCGCCGGCTCAGCTCGACTTCCTTCAGCTCATCGTCGCCGCCGACACTGAGGTCGTATTTGATGCCTCCGGGCACGCTGTACAGGGTGAAGCGGAATTTGACGTTTCCGCCGCGACCTTGCGGCGAGCTGCGCTCGATGTCGCGCACCTGGTACACGGTGCCGTTGTAGTCGACGACATTGCCTTTCTTGATTTCGTGGGCTTTCATTGATATGCCGGGAATTAAGCAGTGGGGAATGATGTTGTAGGAGCGGGCCCTGCCCGCGATGCTCTGCGCGATATCACCAAAAGCATCGCGGGCAAGGCCCGCTCCTGCAGGCTATTTCGGGGCCAGTCGCACCGCCCCATCGAGGCGGATGGTCTCGCCGTTGAGGTAGCGGTTCTGCACGATGAAGGCCACGGTCTCGGCGAATTCCTCCGGCCGGCCCAGGCGGGCAGGGAAGGGAATCGAGGCGCCGAGGGATTTCTGTACTTCCTCGGACATGCCATCGACCATCGGCGTCCAGAAGATGCCCGGGGCGACGGTCATCACGCGGATGCCAAAACGGGAAAGTTCGCGCGCCATCGGCAGGGTCATGCCGATCACGCCACCCTTCGACGCCGAATAGGCAGCCTGGCCGATCTGGCCTTCATACGCGGCCACGCTGGCGGTGTTGACGATGACGCCGCGTTCGCCGTCCTCGCCCGCGGCGTTGTGCTGCATCAGGTTGGCCGCGGCCTTGGCCACGTTGAAACTGCCGACCAGGTTGACCAGCACGGTGCCGCGGAAGTTGGCAAGCGGCATCGGCGCTTCCTTGCCGAGCACGCGGCCGGCGCCGAGGATGCCGGCGCAGTTGATAGCGGCATTCAGCCCGTCGAGGAATTCGCTGGCCGCAGCCGCGTTGGTGGCCACTCCGTCTTCATCAGTGACGTCGGTGCGAAAGTAACGGGCCTTGCCTTCGCCCAGTTCGGCGACGGCCGTGGCGCCCTTGTCGTCGTTGACGTCGAACAGGGCGACCTTGCCGCCCTTTGCCACCAGATGCCGGGCCACGGCCAGGCCCAGGCCGGAAACGCCGCCGGTGATGATGGCGCGGGTATCGGAAAGCTGCATGCGGGAGTCCATAGCTCGAGAGATGGGCATTTTACGCGATAGCTCTTCGTTGGAGCGGCCTCCGGCCGCGAGCTTCTTCCCTGAAGATCAAGAGCTCGCGGCCGCAGGCCGCTCCCACAAAATCTACAGCTCGAGCAGGTAGAAGGTGTTGCAGCCACCATGCCCGGTGGCGCCCAGCGGCGCATCGATGCGCTTGAAACCGCTGCGTTCGTACAGCCGCATGGCCGCATCCATGCCGTCCAGGGTTTCAAGATAACAACGGCTGAAGCCTGCTTCGCGCGCGGCCTGCAGACAGCGCGCCATCATCGCCGTGCCGGCGCCAAGAGCACGCGCCTCGGGCAGGAAGTACATCTTGCGTAGCTCGCAGGTTCCACCATCGCCGCCCGCGAGCGGCGCGATACCCCCACCACCGATCACCGCACCTTCGCGTTCGACCACGAAGTAAGCACAACGCGGCTCGGCATAGGCCCGGCTCATCCAGTCCACTTCCGGGTCGTTGATCGCAAAGCCGCAACCGACCGCGCCGAATTCCGGCATCACCTTGCGGATGATGGCCGCGATCACCGTGTCGTCGTCGCCATCGATTGGCCGCAATATGTGCGGCGCTGTCGCCTCAGGCATTGGAAACGCGCTCTTCTGGCGAACGCAACCGGCTGGCGAATTCATCCGGGGTCAGGCCAGGCGCAAACAGGAAGCCCTGTCCGACCGGTACCCCCAGCTGGAGCAGGAACTGGCGTTGCGCTTCCGATTCCACGCCTTCGGCGACCAGGCCCAGGCCCAGGCTGCGGGCAATCGCAGACACCGCCTGGCATACGGCCACGTCGGAGCGGTTGTTGGGCACGCCCTCGGTGAACAACTGGCTGATCTTGAGCCCGTGGATGGGCAGGCGGCGCAGGTAGTTGAGCGCGCTGTAGCCCTCGCCGAAGTCGTCGATGGTCAGGATCACGCCCAGTGCGCGCAGTTCGGCGAAGGTCTTGAGCGTGGCCGGAGCGTCCTCAATGAGCACCCGTTCGGTGAATTCAAGCTCCAGCGCGGAACCGGGCAGGTCGTATTCGGCCAGCACCGCACGCACTTTTTCGGCCAGGTCGTCACCGGCGAACTGGCGATACGACACGTTGACCGCGACACGTACGATTCCCAGGCCCATGTCGCGCCATTCGCTCACCTGGCGGCAGGCTTCGCGCAACACCCAACTGCCGATATGGACGATGTCGCCGGTGGTTTCGGCATGGCTGATGAAAAGATCCGGACGCAATTCGCCGAGTTGGTGGTTCTGCCATCGGATCAGCGCCTCGGCGGCAACGATGCGGCCGCGGCGCAGCTCGACTTGTGGCTGGTAGACCAGGCGGAATTCCTGGTTGTCCACCGCACGGCGCAGCTGCGTCTCGATCTGCAGCCGGTCCTGCTGGCGGCGCGCGAGCTCGGGGGTGAAGGCCTGCCAGGCGTTGCGCGAACGGTGCTTGCTGTCGTACATGGCGATGTCGGCATGCTGGATCAGCTGTTGCGGGCGCGTGCCGTCGGCCGGGGCGCGGGCGATGCCGATGCTGGCGGTAATGGCGAATTCGTCCTTGCCGAAACGGAACGATTCGGCGAAGGCGCCGAGCACCGCATCGGCGAGGAGCTCGGGTTGGGCCGGATCGCCGCTGGCATCGCAGACCACTAGGAATTCGTCACCACCGAAGCGCGCCACCAAGCCCTCGGTACCGACCGCGCCAAGGATGCGCGCGGCGGCCTGCATCAGGAGTTCATCGCCGGCACTGTGGCCAAGCACGTCGTTGACGGTCTTGAACCGGTCCAGGTCGATGTACAGCAACGCGACCTGCGCATGCACCGGATCGATCAGGCGCGTGCCGAGTTCATTGAGTACCGCGTCGCGGTTCATCAGTCCGGTCAGCGGATCGGTGCGTGCCTGGATGCGCAGGGTTTCCTCGGCGCGCTTGTCGGGCGAGATGTCCTGCAAGGTGCCGGTGATCCGGGCGGAAGCCGGATCGGTGGCTTCCGACTCGCCAATGACGCGGATCCAGAAGGGGTGGCCGTCCAGCCGGCTGCCCTGCAGCTCCAGGTCGAAACCGCCGCCCGTTTCCATTACATGTTCCATTGCGCCGCGGAAGCGGCGGCGGTCGGGTTCGCGCAGGCAGGCCAGCATTGCCTCGATGTCGGTCGGCGCCTGCGCCGGTCCCAGGATCCGTATCGCCTCGTCAGTCAGGTAGATCCGGTCGCGGCCCGTGTCCCATTCCCAGCCACCGATATGGGCCAGCGACTGTGCGCGGTCGAACAGCGCGCTGTCGCGCTTGAGTGCAGTCACGTCGCTGAAGATCGAGGTGACCTGCGCCGGCTGGTCGCCGCCGGCAGCAAACTGGGGCACCGATGTCACCGTCAACCACAACAGCTGCTTGTGCTCGCGGTGGTACATGCCAAGCAGCTGGCTTTCCACCACCTGGCCGGTGGCCAGGGCGCGGTACGACGGCAAGGCATCCTTGCTCATCTCGTGGCCATGTTGGTCGACGATCCGCCATTGATTAAGGCTCAACTCCTCATCCACGCGCTTGCCTTCGCCGACACCGAAGATGCGCATCGCCGCACGATTGGCGTAGATGATGTCGCTGGACTGGTTCTGGACCACGATGCCCTTGTCGATCACTTCCATCAATTCGCGGTAGCGCAGTTCCGCATCGCGCCGGCCACTGAGGTCACGGGCCACGGCGACCAGGCTCTTGCGGCCGTCGAACACCAGGTTCGCCGAATGCACCTCCACCGGGAAACGGGTGCCGTCGCCGCGCATGTTGGTGACCTCGATGACGTAGGTCTCGCCGCGATTGAGGGTCTCCCATACCGGACCCATGTGGTCGTGCGGCAGTTCCGGGTTGAGCACGTTGATGTTCTGGCCGACGATCTGTTCGCGCGGCCGCTTGTAGGCGGCCATGCCGGCCTTGTTGAGGTCCAGCACGGTTCCGTCTTCGGCCAGGATGCTGACCGGGTCGGGCACCGCGTCGAACAGTGCCCGGTAGCGCAGGCGCGCCTCACCGGTTTCGGCCATCGACTGCTGCAACGCCGCCTGTACCTGCTCCAGCAGCGCAAGCAGGTGTGGATCGAGCGAAGGGTCGGCGAGCGCCGACTGCAATGAAGTCAGGGTATGGGCGAAGGTCTCGCCAGTGATGATCTGCCCGGCGTCGTCAGCTTCGCCAGCGCCGACCGGTGCGGAGCCCGCGGGTGGCCGCATGCTCAGGCCCCCGCCATGGCTCGGGTTACCTTGCTGCCGGTTTCGCGGCCCAGCAGGGCTGACAGCCACAAGCCGGTTTCGCTCAGCCGGGTCGCGTCGATGCCCGTTTCCAGGCCCATCCCGTGCAACAGGTAAACCACGTCCTCGCTGGCGACATTGCCGCTGGCGCCTTGGGCGTAAGGACAGCCGCCGGTCCCGGACACGGCCGAGTCGACCACTGCCACTCCTTCCTCCAGGCAGGCAAGGATATTGGCCAGGGCCTGGCCATAGGTATCGTGGAAGTGCACCGCAAGCGCGGACAGGGGGACTTCGCTGGCGACTGCCTTGAGCATCGCGCGGGCCTTGTGGGGGGTGCCGACCCCGATGGTATCGCCCAGCGAGATTTCATAACAGCCTAGTGCATGCAGGCGCGCGGCGACCCTGACCACGTCGGCCACCGGCACCTCGCCCTGGTAGGGGCAGCCCAGCACCGTGGAGACGTAACCGCGCACTTTCACTCCATCAGCCCGCGCCCGTTCCAGCACCGGACGGAAGCGCTCGATCGACTCGTCGATGCCGGCGTTGATGTTCTTGCGGTTGAAGGCTTCCGAAGCCGCGGTGAACACCGCTACTTCCTGCGCACCCACTTCGCGCGCCCGTTCGTAGCCTTTCTCGTTCGGCACCAGGACCGGATAGGCAACGCCTGGCTTGCGCTCGATCGCCCTGAACACTTCGGCCGCATCGGCCAGCTGCGGAATCCATTTCGGACTGACGAAACTGGTCGCCTCGATGCTGCGCAGCCCGGTGCGCGACAGGCGATCGATCAACTCGATCTTGTCGGCCGTGGCGATGATGGTTTTTTCGTTCTGCAGGCCGTCGCGTGGGCCGACCTCGACGATGCGGACGAAGTCGTTCATTGGGTGGCCGTCGCAGGTGCGCGTCGCAGCGTCATCGGAGGGGTCTCGCCTTGTCCGAACAATGCCGGGTGCCTGAGTAGCACGTCGCGAAGTTGTGCGTCATCGCCGCGAATCACGGAGTTCAACGAGTCCTGGGTAACGGCGGAAAATTGGTGCTGGTCGACATGCGCTTGACTGTTTCCCTGTCGATGGTTTCGAGCTTCAGGATA
>JBDTPP010000104.1:0-11408 GCA_039932615.1 Pseudoxanthomonas sp. | reverse complement strand
CGAAGAACGTGATCCTGGACGAGCCGACCAATGGCCTGGACGTGATGACCACGCGCGGCCTGCGCGAATTCCTCAAGCAGCTGCGCGGCGAGGGGCGCTGCGTGGTGTTCTCCAGTCACATCATGCAAGAGGTCGCGGCGCTGTGCGACCGCATCGTGATCATCGCTCGCGGACAGGTGGTGGCTGCCGGGACTGCCGACGAACTGCGTGCATCGACGGGCAAGGACAACCTGGAAGACGCCTTCGTGAAAGCGATCGGCTCGGAAGAAGGACTGCACGCATGAACTCTGCACGCCTGAAATCCATTGGCACCCTGCTGGTCGTGATGCGCAAGGAACTGCGCGATATCTGTCGCGACCGCCGGACCCTGCTGCTGGCACTGGGCATGAGCCCCTTGCTGGCGCCGATTCTCTTGATCGGCCTGGGCACCCTGGGCGAAAACCGTGCCCGCAGCCAGATCGAGAAGCCGCTAGAGCTGCCGGTGGTCGGACGCGAACACGCGCCCAACCTGATTGCCTGGCTGGAAGGCCAGAACGTGGTGATCAAGGCGCCACCCAAGGACATCGACGCGGCCATCGCCAACCAGGAGGAAGACGTGATCCTGCGTATCGGCGCCGACTTCCCCGGGCAATGGCGCAAGAGCCTGCCGGCGCCACTGGAAATCATCCAGGACAGCACACGGCAGGATGCACAGATCCCGGTCCAGCGGCTGCAGGCCTTGCTGTCTGCCTATGGGGGTCAAACAGGTTCGCTGCGGCTGCTGGCGCGCGGGGTCAGTCCCGGCACCGCCACCGCCATCCAGATCCGGCGCACCGACCTGGCCACGCCCGAAGCGCAGCGTGGGCGCATGCTTTCCTTCATCCTGCCCTATTTCCTGATCATCAGTGCCTTCCTGGGTGGCGCCGCGTTGATCCTGGACGCCACCGCCGGCGAACGCGAACGCCAGTCGCTGGAGCCCTTGCTGGCCACGCCCGCACCACGCGGCGCCATCGTCAGCGGCAAGATTGCGGCGGCCTGCCTGCTGGCCTTGGTCTCGCTGTCGCTGACCCTGCTTGCATTCAAGCTCGGTGCGTTGCTGTCGCCCACGGTCGGCAGGCAGATGGAAGTCAGTTTCACCGCGATCGCGCAGTTGCTGCTGATCCTGGTGCCAATGGTGTTCATCGGCACCACGTTGCTGACCTACCTCGCCGCTTCGGCCAAGAGCATGAAAGAGGCGCAGAGCCACATGACCTGGCTGATGCTGCTGCCGATGCTGCCGACCATCGTGTTGATAGTGAACCCGGTGAAGACCCAGCTCTGGCAGTTTGCGGTGCCGTTCCTGGCCCAGAACCAGTTGATCCTGAAAGTCGTGCGTGGCGAAGTGATCAGCGCGCTGCAATGGGCGGTGTACCTGGGTGCAGGGTTTGGCCTGGCCGCACTATTGTGGTTCGCGGCCACGCGTCGTTACCAGCAGGAACAGCTGGCGATCTCCGGCTAGGCAACCCTGCAGCCACATGCGGCGCGCGGCGGTCATTGGTTGGGACACCGCGCTTTGAGCAGCGTACTTGCCGAATGCATCGGGCTTTCGCTGCATTATCGACAGGCGTTGTGCTGGCAACCCAGCTGGCACGCGCCGTCGCAGCAACAACGATCTTCCGCCCTCGATGCGCTGGTCGCACAACCGCTATGGATACTGGAGGAAATTTCGGTCGCGCGCAGGCACTGCGCCCGCTGTCATTGAGGCGCTGGTCTGCCTGGATGTGCCGGCGCGGATTTTCTTTTCGCGCCCGCTGTTGCACGCCTCACATGTCGCCGGCGCCGGCGCGATGACATGGCGGCCGGTTGCAAGCAGAGACTGGACCTTCGCCCATGCCCGTTCCAGCGACGATGTGCACGGTTGCGGCGATGCAGGTGGCGGAAATCACCGTGCTGTATTCCAGGCAGCACGCGGAGGCATCGTTGCGCTGCACTGGCAGGGACGCTTCGGGCCGATCGTCGAGAGGTGGCAAACGCCGGTCCGTGATTGCTGCTTCAACGATTCTGTGTCCAAAGACAAAGGCCGGATTGCTCCGGCCTTTGTCGCTTCACTGCCGCGATGATCAGCCGGGATTGAATGCCAGCGTGCGGCGGGTGGTGGTCGGCGCGTCGATCGGCTCGAACTTCCAGCGACGCACCGCATTCAGCGCTTCGCGGTCGAATACGCGGGCCGGTGTGGCGCGAACCACGCGTGCGTTGGTCACCGAACCATCGGTACCGATGGTCAGTTCCACCAGCACTTCACCACTGGTGCCAGCGCGCAGCGCTTCGGGCGGATAACGCGGCGACGGTGCGCTGACGACCTTGAGTGCGGTCGCGACGGTAGCCGCTGGCTTTGGTGCCGGCGGCGGCGAAGCGGCGGCGGCTTGACGCTGGGCAGCGGCGGCGGCCTCGCGTTGGGCAGCGGCTACGCGTTCGGCTTCCGCGGCGCGGGCGGCGTCCTGCTGCTGCTGGACAGCCAGGGCAGCGGCGGCCTGTTGCTGCTGGACCAACTGTTGCGCCAGACGCTTCTCTTCCAGCACCTTGGCTTCCGCGTCGGTGACTGCCTTGGTCTTTTCATTGGCCGCGCGCGCGGTGACTGCCAGTTGCGCGGCGGTGATGTTCTGCTTCAGCCGGGGCAGCGACGGCGCCTTCGGATCGGCTTTCTCGATCAGCGCGGAAAGCCGCTGTGCCTCGACGAAATCCTCGCGGGCGATGCTTTGTTCGGTGGCGATCACCGTGTACGGCATCAGGTCGGTCAACGCACTGGTCACCGCAGCGTCGTTGGGCAACTTGTCGCGCAGGCCCAGGTAGTACTCGACGGCGTTGTCGCCACCGGGCGCGTAGATGCGGTTCTCGCCCAGCGCCTTGGCGGCGGCCGCGCGCAGGTCCTCGGCACCCATCGCCTGGACCTGGGCGGAAACGGCGGGTGCCGGAGGCGCCACTACCGCTTTGGCAGCGGGCGACGCGGTGGTTGCTTCCGTTCCGGCCTGCTCGTCCTTGGAACAGGCCGCAAGCAGGACCAGCAACGACAGCGCGACCCAGCGCGACTTCTTGGAAACCGTGGCAAAAGACATTTGTTTACTCCCCAGACAAACCAATTGGATAACCCCGTAACACCCAAGCATGAAGCATGCCAGCGCATTGGCTGGTTTCCCAGACTTATTTGCCGATGCAGAAGGTGGAAAAGATCCGTCCCAGCATGTCGTCTGCCGAGACCTTCCCCGTAATCTCACCCAGGGCTTCGTGCGAGAGGCGCAATTCCTCGGCGGCCAGTTCAAGTATTTCGTGATGCAGTTCACGGTTTGCCGTTTCCGCATGGGCCTGCGCCCGGCGCAAGGCCTCGACATGGCGGCCCCGTGCCGAGAACTCGCCGGCGCTGGCCTCTTCCGTGTTACCCATGGCCAGCGCGCGCAGTCGCTGGTGCAGGGTTTCCAGACCCTGGCCGCTGACTGCCGAGACCCACACGGCGTCAGCACGGTCCGCCACCGGTGCAGGCAACAGGTCGCTCTTGTTATGGATCAGCAATCGCAACGGTACTGCCGCGATGTCCGTTTCAACCGCGGCCAGGCCGGCGGCGGGGTCGCGGGCGTCCACCACCACCAGCGCAAGGTCGGCGGCGTGCAGTTCAGCCCGGGCCCGGCGCATGCCCTCGCGTTCGATCGCATCGCCGCCTTCGCGCAAACCGGCGGTGTCCACCAGCGTCAGTTCCAGACCATCAAGGCGCATGGTTTCGCGCAGCACGTCGCGGGTGGTACCAGGCACATCGGTGACAATGGCGCGGTCGCTGCCGGCCAGCACGTTCAACAGCGAACTCTTGCCGGCATTCGGCGGGCCGACGATCACCGCGTGCAGGCCGTCGCGCAGCTTGCGGCCGCGTTCGGCCTCGGCCAGCAGTTGCGCCAGGTCGGCCCGGGTCTGCGCAAGCCGCTGCTTGACCCCCGCGCCGCCGAGTGTGTCCAGCGACTCGTCGGCGAAATCGATCGCCGCTTCCACATGCACGCGCAACCCCGACAGGCTTGCGGCGAGCGCATCGACGCGTTGCGAGAACACGCCGTCCAGGGCCCGTCGCGCCGCACGCGCCGCGCGCGTGTCGGAAGCGGCGATCAGATCGGCGATGGCCTCGGCCTGGGCAAGGTCAAGGCGATCGTTGAGGAACGCACGCTCGCTGAATTCGCCGGGGCGCGCCGGACGTGCACCCAGCGCGCAGGCGCGTGCCACCAGTTGCTGCAGGACCACCGGACTGCCGTGCGCCTGCAGTTCGACCACGTCCTCGCCGGTGAAACTTCGCGGCGCCGGGAACGACAAGGCGATGCCATCGTCGAGGGTCTCTCCGTTGCCATCGTCGAAACGAACATGATGCGCGTGGCGCGGGCGCAGGCGCCGGCCGCAGATACTTTGCGCGATCACCAGCGCTCGCGGCCCCGAAAGACGCACGATGCCGACCCCGCCCGCACCCGCGGCGGTGGCGACCGCAGCGATGGTCTGGGTACTGGAGTGGGCAACAGGCGTGGAAGAAGTCATGGCTGGGAGTCTTGCATATCCGCAAAAGGAAACCCGCCTTGCGGCGGGTTTCCAGAGACGTGCCGGCGAGGGTTTACTTCGCGGCAATCGCCTTGGGTTTTGACTTGGGACCGTCCTTTTCTTTTTCCTTGTCCTCGGATGCGGTCGGCGGCTTGCCCATGTGCCTGCCCAGCCACCATTGCTGCAGCAGACCCAGGCTGCCGTTGGTGACCCAGTACAGGACCAGGCCGGATGGGAACAGCGCCATCATTCCGCCGAACACCAGCGGCATGAACTGCATCATCTTCTGCTGCATCGGATCCATGCCCACGGCCGGCGTCATCTTCTGCGTGCGCCACATCACCAGCATGTTCAGCGCCGGCAGGATGAAGTACGGATCACGCGCGGTCAGGTCGTGGATCCAGGCGAACCACGGCGCCTGGCGCAGTTCCACCGATTCATTGATTACCCAATACAGCGCCAGGAAGATCGGCATGGTCACCAGGATCGGCAGGCAGCCGCCCATCGGGTTGATCTTCTCCTTCTTGTACAGCTCCATCTGCGCCATCTGGAATTTCTGGCGGTCGTCGCCGTAACGCTCCTTCAACTGGGCGATCCGCGGCTGGAACTGGCGCATCTTGTTGGCGCTGCGGTACTGCGCGGCGGACAAAGGCCACAACGCCAGCTTGACCAGTATCACCAGGCCGATGATCGACCAGCCCCAGTTGCCGAGCAGCGAATGCAGGTGGTTGAGGATCCAGAACAGGCCTTGGCCGATCACAGCGAAGATCGAGAAGCGGCTGTAGTCGACCGCGCGCTCCAGGCCAGGCACGTTCTGCGCCTTGATCTGCTGGACCAGCTTGGGGCCAACGTAAAGCCGCGCCTCGGTCGTGGCCTGCTGGCCCGGCGCCACCACCAGATTGCCGGTCCATTTGTCGCGGATCAGGCTGCGCGGGGTCCCGCTGCTGGTATCCAGCTCCAGCTGCATCACCGAGTTGTCCTTTGCTTCCGGAATCCAGGCGCTGAAGAAGTGATGTTGCAACATGGCGATCCAGCCACCGGTCACGCCCATCGAATTCTGAGCGGCGTCGTCTTCCAGGTAACTCTTGAACGGACGCCGCTCGTAAGCCTTCTGGTCGCTGTACCAGGTCGCGCCGGTGAAGCTGAAGGATTCCGGATTGGTCATGCCGCTCTTGACGATCGGTGGCGTACGGATCAGCTGCCGATAGATCGCACCTTGCCAGGGCTTGCTGCCGGCATTGATCACCTCGTCCTTCACCACCACCGCGTAACTGCCGCGGGCAAGCGTGTAGGTACGGCGGATGCTCACGCCATCGGGACCCTGCCACAGGAACGGCACGGAAACCTGGGTCGCGCCCGGGGCCAGTACCGGGTTGGTTCCGGGATGTTCGGCGACGAAGCCAGTGAGATGGTTGGGAGCCGCGCCATCCGGGCTTACCCAGCCGCTCTGCGCCGTATAGAAGTGCGCCGGATCCTGGCTGAACAGGCTGACCGGGGGGCTGCCGGCGGCCTTGGTTTGCGGATATTTCAACAAGTCCGCTTCAAGCACGCTGCCACCGTCCACGGTCAGGCGCAGGACGTCGTTGCTGACTACCACGCGCGAACCCGCTGCGTTAACGGCCGCCGTGGTCGTAGGAACGACCTGACCATTGACCGGTGCTTCGACCGCGGCCGTTGCGCTGGGCACGTTGCTGGAAGAGGACGGCGTCGCCGTTATCTGCGCGCTGGGCGTCGCCACCGGCGCAGCCTTGGGTGCGTTGAACTTGCCCCATTCCATCCACAACAGGGTCGCCACCATCAGCCAGGCGAAAATCAGGAAGACACGGGTCTGGTTCATCAGGCAGGCATTCTCAACCGGTGGAAACGTCCGGTTTGGGCGTGTTGCTGGAAAGGGAAGAAAGCGAAGAGGAGGAAGTTGATTCCGTAACCGGCGGCATTGTGCCGGGCATGGCCGGCGCGGGCAATGCGCCGGCGCGCGTCAAGGTACGCAGGAACGTCTCGCGCAACTGCGCGTTATCGGCTTTGCGCGCCGCTATGCGTGCGACCAGCACATAGTCGCCGCCCGGCAGTTGTCCGCGCAGCTTGCGGAACTGGTCGCGGAATACACGCTTGATCCGGTTGCGGCCGACTGCGTTCGGATCGACCTTGCGCGAGACCGCCAGGCCCAGCTTTGCCGGCGTTTCGCCAGCCAGCCAGTGCAGGCTGAGGAGCGGGTCCGACGTCCGGCGCGCCTGGGCGAACACGCGTGAGTACTCGGCACCGGTGCGCACCCGCGCTGCGGGCGGGAAAGTGGCGTTGTTCACCTGTGCGGTATCACTAGATGCGGGATCACGGATACGAAAAAGTCCGCACAGGGCTGCGCGGACTCTTGCGAAATACAGGCATCGATGGACTCGGCCGCAACTGCGGCAGGGCCATCAGGCGCTCAGGCGGGTGCGGCCCTTGGCGCGACGACGGGCCAGGATCTTGCGGCCATCGGCAGTCGCCATGCGGGCACGGAAGCCGTGGTCGCGCTTGCGCTTGAGGTTGCTGGGTTGGTAAGTGCGCTTGGTGGCCATGGGGCCCTCGGGCGGGTTGAGGTGGAAAGAACCGGCAATTCTATAGGCCTGACATAACCCCGGTCAACACCGCGGTGACCCGGCGTTACCTAGAACACGCGTTGGGCATCCGCGCCCATTGGTCGTTTCGGCCCACAACGCTGCCGCCGATTCCTGCGCGTGCCCGGTCGGTGCAGATATGCCGCGGCGCGGCGCGTGATAATGTGACCGACTCTATTTCCCCCGCGTTCCGCGCGATTTCTCGTTGCCGCGTGCACGCCCTCCTGAAGAACTGATTGCTGCCCTCGATGGATGCCTGGCCCCGCTGCCTCGAACGCCTGGAAGCCGAACTGCCGGCCGAAGATGTCCACACCTGGCTCAAACCGCTGCAGGCTGAGCATCGCAGCGATGCGATGGTCCTGTATGCGCCGAACGCCTTCATCGTCGAGCAGGTGCGCGAGCGCTACCTGTCGCGTATCCAGGAGCTGCTGGGCCATTTTGCCGGCCATTGCGACGTTTCCGTGGAAATCGGCTCGCGTGCGCGCACCGTCCAGACGACCGCGCCTTCAGCCTCGGCTTCGGCCAACGCGCACTTCGCTGCCACCGAACCCTACGCCGGTAATCTGGATTCGCACTACAGCTTCGACAACTTCGTCGAGGGTCGCAGCAACCAGCTGGGTCGCGCCGCCGCCTGGCAGGCCGCGCAGACGCCCGGGGACCGCTCGCACAATCCGCTGCTGCTGTATGGCGGCACCGGGCTGGGCAAGACCCACCTGATGTTTGCCGCCGGCAACGAACTTCGCCGGCAGAACCCGAATGCGCGGGTCCTGTACCTGCGCTCGGAACAGTTCTTCAGCGCCATGACCAAGGCCCTGATCGAGAAATCAATGGACCAGTTCAAGCGCCGCTTCCAGCAGGTGGACGCCTTGCTGATCGACGATATCCAGTTTTTTGCCGGCAAGGACCGCACCCAGGAGGAGTTTTTCCACACCTTCAACGCGTTGTTCGATGGCAAGCAGCAGATCATCCTGACCTGCGACCGCTACCCGCGCGAAGTGGAAGGGCTGGAACCACGGCTCAAGTCCCGGCTGGCCTGGGGGTTGTCGGTGGCGATCGAGCCACCCGATTTCGAGACCCGGGCCGCGATTGTGCTGGCCAAGGCACGGGAACGCGGCGCACACATTCCCGACGACGTGGCCTTCCTGCTGGCCAAGAAGATGCGCTCGAACGTGCGTGATCTGGAAGGCGCCCTGAATACGCTGACCGCCCGCGCCAACTTCACCGGCCGCGCCATCACCCCGGAATTCGCCCAGGAAACCCTGCGCGACCTGCTGCGGGCGCAGCAGCAGGCAATCAGCATCCCCAACATCCAGAAGACCGTGGCAGACTATTACGGTCTGCAGGTCAAGGACTTGCTGTCCAAGCGGCGCACGCGCTCACTGGCGCGCCCGCGACAGGTGGCAATGGCCTTGGCCAAGGAACTGACCGAACACAGCCTGCCGGAGATCGGCGACGCCTTTGCCGGTCGCGACCACACCACCGTACTGCACGCCTGCCGGCAGATCCGCAACCTGATGACCACCGATGGCAAGCTGCACGAGGACTGGGACAAATTGATCCGTAAGCTCAGTGAATAAAAGGCCTCAGGCCCTGTGGACAAGTTGGGGATGAAATTCGCCTTGAAAGTTATCCACAAGTTCTACGTGCAATCCACCACCCGTAATACATGCGTTGAAGTTGCCTAAAAACATATATTATTCAAGGTGTTGCGTGGCTTCTCCACCGAATCGGCCGAAACCATCACCACCAGCTTTTGATTTATTACTCTTCTAAAGATCCAGTGCATAAGGGGCCAGCACCACATGCGTTTCAGTCTGCAGCGCGAAGCTTTCCTGAAGCCGTTGGCGCAAGTCGTCAACGTGGTCGAACGTCGGCAGACCTTGCCGGTCCTCGCCAATTTCCTGGTCCAGGTCCAAGGCGGACAACTTTCGCTGACCGGCACCGACCTGGAAGTGGAGATGATCGCGCGCAGCGCAGTCGACGATGCCCAGGACGGTGAGACCACAATCCCGGCCAGGAAGTTGTTCGAAATCATCCGGGCCCTGCCAGACGGCAGCAAGATCACCGTCAGCCAGACCGGCGACAAGGTCACGGTATCGGCGGGACGCAGCCGCTTCACCCTGGCGACGCTGCCAGCGAATGATTTCCCCTCGGTCGATGAAGTCGAGGCCACCGAGCGGGTCAACGTGCCGGAAGCCGCGCTCAAGGAATTGATCGAGCGCACCGCCTTCGCCATGGCCCAGCAGGACGTGCGCTACTACCTCAACGGCCTGTTGTTTGACCTGGGCGACAAGCTGCTGCGCTGCGTGGCCACAGACGGCCATCGCCTGGCCTTGTGTGAAACGCCCCTGGAGGGCGCCTCTGGAGCCAAGCGCCAGATAATCGTGCCGCGCAAGGGTGTGACCGAGCTGCAGCGGCTGCTGGAAAACGGCGATCGTGAGCTGGAACTTGAGATCGGCCGCAACCACATCCGGGTCAAGCGCGACGACGTCACCTTCACCTCGAAACTGATCGACGGGCGTTTCCCCGACTATGCCGCAGTGATCCCGATCGGCGCCGACCGCGAGGTCAAGCTCAATCGCGAGGTGCTGCGTGCGGCCCTGCAGCGCGCAGCGATCCTCTCCAACGAGAAGTACCGTGGCGTCCGCGTCGAGGTTTCGCCAGGTCAATTGAAGATCAGCGCACACAATCCGGAGCAGGAAGAAGCCCAGGAAGAGATCGAAGCCGATACCAAGGTCAGTGATCTGGCCATTGGCTTCAACGTCAACTACCTGTTGGATGCGCTCTCCGCCCTGCGCGATGAATACATCATCATCCAGCTGCGCGATGCCAATTCCTCGGCCCTGGTGCGTGAAGCCAGCAGCGAGAAATCCCGGCACGTGGTGATGCCGCTACGCCTGTGAGCAAGCTGTTCCACGTGGAACATGCACGACTTCGCCCGGAAATCTCCGGGCGAAGTCGTTTTGGAGTTCCAGGATGCACTTGATCCGGATGACTGCGTCCGGTTTGCGCCGCTTCGACACCGCCTCCATCGACCCCGCTCCCGGCCTCAATCTGATCACCGGCGACAACGGCGCCGGTAAGACCAGTCTGCTCGAAGCCTTGCACCTGATGGCCTATGGCCGCAGTTTCCGTGGTCGGGTCCGTGACGGACTGGTACGGACCGGTGCCGACGCGGTGGAGGTATTCGTCGAATGGCAGGAAGGGGCCGAAGCCCGGCACCGTCGCGCCGGGCTTCGCCATACCGGCCAAACCTGGGTCGGACGCCTGGATGGTGAGAATGTGAGCCAGTTGGGCGAACTCTGTGCCGCCCTTGCAGTGGTAAGTTTCGAGCCGGGTAGCCATGCCCTGGTGACCGGGGGCGGCGAACCGCGACGCCGCTTCGTGGATTGGGGCTTGTTCCACGTGGAACCTGGGTTTCTGTCCCTGTGGCGCCGTTATGCGCGCGCGCTCAAGCAACGCAACGCCCTGCTCAAGTCAGGTGCCAGCGGGCAACAGCTGGATGCCTGGGACCACGAACTCGCCGAAGCAGGCGAACCCATGACCCGCCACCGCCGCGATTACCTTGAACAGCTGCAGGTCCGCCTGCGGGCGGTCGCTGGCGATCTGGTGCCAGCCCTGGGCGCGAGCAACATCGAATTCCAGCCCGGCTGGCGCAGCACCGAACTGTCCTTGGCGGATGCCTTGCTGGTGGCCCGTGACCGCGACCGGGGAGTTGGCTACACCACTGTTGGCCCACATCGCGCGGATTGGCGGATCGACTATGCAGCCCATCCTCAGCGCGAAACCCTATCGCGCGGGCAAGCCAAGCTATCCGCACTTTCCGCCCTGCTGGCGCAGGCGGAAGACTATGCCCAGCGTCGCGGCGAGTGGCCGATCATGGCCCTGGACGACCTGGCATCGGAACTGGACCGCAACCATCAGCGCCGGGTCCTCCAACGTTTATTGGGAAGTGGGGCACAGGTTTTTGTCACTGGCACCGAGCCGCCTTCTGCCTTGGCCGAACTAGCAGTGGTGCCCACCGTGTTCCACGTGGAACACGGCTCGATACAGCCCCGCTAAAGCGCCCGTGCCTGGAGTCGCAGGTGGCCAAAATGCTATAATTGCTGCCTCACTCCCTATAGCTAATGTGTAGCTCCGTTGTTTCGCGCCAAGTCGCGAAACCGCCCTGCGCAGAGGCCAGCAGACGACCCCAAAGCGAATGACCGAAGAAACGACACCCGTTACCAACGGCAATTACGATTCCAGCAAGATCACCGTCCTGCGCGGCCTGGAGGCCGTCCGCAAGCGTCC
>JBDTPP010000103.1:0-11436 GCA_039932615.1 Pseudoxanthomonas sp. | reverse complement strand
CGGTTCGCGCATCGTCAACCGTGTCGACGTGCGTTCCACGGAAACGGCAACCAACCTGACCCGCGAGGACATCGCGCGGCTGCCGGTCGACCAGAACATCGCCTCGGTAGCTCTGCTGGCACCTGGCGTGACCAAGGGCAATGCGAGCTTTGGAGGCCTTTCCTTTGGTGGTTCCTCGGTGGCTGAGAACTCGTTTTATATCAATGGCTTGAACGTCACTGATTTCTATAACCGCAATGGTTTTTCCTCCGCACCTTTCGCGTTTTACAAGGAATTCCAGGTCAAGACCGGCGGCTACTCGGTTGAATTCGGCCGCAGCACCGGTGGCGTTATCAACGCGGTGACCCGTTCCGGCAGCAACGACTTCGACTTTGGCGTCGAATACACCGCCGAACCGAGTGCGTGGCAGGCTAACAAGAAGGACCGGTACAACGATGACGGCAGCCGCTACATCACCGCGGGGGACGACCACTACTCGTTGTTGAAGATGAACATGTTCGCCTCTGGCCCGATCATCAAGGACCGGTTGTTCTTCTTCGCGATGTACGAAGCGCGGGACTATTCGCCGCAGAACACCAACAATGAAGGTGATCAACTTACCAGGAACGAGTCGGACGACGGATTCTGGGGGGCCAAGCTCGACTGGCATATCAACGACAGCAACCTGCTGGAGCTGATGGCGTTCTCGGACAAGAACTCCAATGTCGGCGATGCCTACGATTACGATTACGACACGGGCGAGCGTGGACTGAACACCAACACCGTGTACAGCGACACTGGAGGGCGCAACTGGAACCTGACCTATACCAGCCATTTCACCGATGCCTTCTCGATGAAGCTGATGTACGGCGAAAACGAGCGTGAATCCTTCGTCAGGTCGTTGAAGGACCTGGAGTGCAACTACGTGACCATCGCGCGGAATCCGGTTCCGCCCACCGCGGGCGGCGTAGGCAGGGGCTGTACCAATTCATCCACCGTCCGGTCACGCCTCGACGACCGCGAGGCTGCGCGTGCGGATTTCGAATGGTCCATCGGCAACCATCTGCTGCGTTTCGGCCTGGACCGCGAGATCAATACGTCGAACTACGACCAGTATTATGCGGGCCCTGGCGCCTACTACTACGGCGTATATGGGAACACCCCTCCGGGTACCACCTTGGAGAACGGCGGCGTGGTGCCGCCAGGCTACACGGAGTACGTGCGCAGGCGCCGCTATGAAGTGGCAGGTAAGTTCGAGACGGTGAACTCGGCTTATTACATCGAGGACAACTGGTCGATTACTCCCAACGTCCTGGTCAATATCGGCTTGCGCAACGAAGCCTTCGACAATAAGGACAGCGACGGCAATAGCTACATCAAGATGGATGACATGTGGGCGCCGCGTTTAGGCTTCTCCTGGGACATGAAAGGCGACGGTACGACCAAGCTTTACGGCAACCTCGGTCGCTATTTCCTGCCGGTGGCCAACGTCATCAACATTAAGCAAGCCGGCGGTTTCCTCGATGAGCGCACGTTCTACGGCTTCGGTGGATGGGAATACCGCGTTGATAGCTTCGGATCGACCTATGCGGTGCCGATCCTGGGACCGCAGATCGGCCCGGTGGACACCTCACAGGGCGATGGAAGCGTTGGCGACCTGCGCTCGGAAGTGGACCGCGACATGGATCCGGTCTACCAGGACGAGATGATCCTGGGCTTCCAGCAGATGATCAACGACAAATGGTCGTGGGGCGTCACCGGGACCTACCGCAGGCTCAACAACGCCATCGATGACATGGAGATCACTGCCACAGCTGCTTGTGGCGGGGATGGCTACATCGGTTGGGTAATGGCCAATCCCGGCGAAGAAGTCACGGTTTGGGGCGACACCGATTGCGATGGCGATCCCGACGGATGGGTCACCGTGGACACGTCGAAAGAGGGCTGGGCCAAATATGACGACGATGGCAACTACCTGGGCCAGACCGGCTGGAGCAAGCCCAAGCGAGTGTATAAGGCAGTCGAGTTCCAGCTCGATCGCGCATGGGATGGCAAGTGGTCGTTGAACGCGTCTTACACGTGGTCCAAGAGCGATGGCAATGCCGAAGGTCCGGTCAATTCCGATACCAACTTCGACGATACCGGGCGCACCGAGAACTTCGACAATCCATGGGTCAACTATCGGGGTGACGGACCACTCGCCAACGATCGCCGGCACCAGGTGAAGGTGAGGGGGGCGTATGCGATCAACGACCACTGGCAGGTAGCCGGGTCATTGGACGCGAAATCCGGTGGGCCCATCACCGGTTTTGGCGTCGGCAATCCATTCGATGAAACCAACTTCTACAGCTACTACATCTGCGTGGAGAACTGCACTGGCCCATCGCCTGACAGGGTATATGAGTATTCGCGTCGTGGTGGTTATGGGCGCATGCCGTGGACCTTTGACCTGGGAGCGAGCCTGAGTTACGAGATGCCGCTGGGCGAGCAGGCAAGGATGAAGGTCAAGTTCGCCGTGTATAACCTGCTGAATCAACAGCGCAAGGTCAACCTGGATCAGGAACTGCAGCCGGAAATATCAAATGAGACCAATCCCTATTTCAAACGTCCCGAAATCTTTGAGTCACCGCGTTTCGGTCAGTTGACCCTGACCTTGGATTTCTGATTGCCGCTGCAGGCGGCCCATTGGCCGGGCCGCCTGTTGTCTCCGGTGCAGGCGTAACGGGAGATACATGGTCTTGGAGTTTGAAATGATCTGTCGGGCTTCGCCGAGAGGGCATAGGCGATGAAGCAGTGGCCTGGTAGGGAACTCTTTGACGGCGTCGATCTGGGGGCCTTGGGTGGGATCGTGCCCACTCCTTTCTACGCCTATTCCGCCAATGCGATTCGCCAGCGAATCAGCGGACTGGATCAGGCACTGGAGGGGCTTGATGCCAAAATCTGCTTCGCGGTCAAGGCCAATTCCACCATCGCGATCCTGCAACTGATGGCGGAGAACGGCGTGGGTGCAGATATTGTCTCCTCGGGCGAACTGAGACGAAGCCTGCAGGCAGGTATTCCGGCACATCAGGTCGTTTTTTCGGGGGTCGGCAAGACTGAAGCCGAGATGGTCGAAGCGCTCGATGCCGGGGTCGGCAGGTTCAACGTGGAGTCGCTGGACGAGCTGGAATCGCTGCAACGGGTGGCAAGCGCACGCAAGGTGATCGCATGCGCTGCCGTCCGCATCAATCCCGACGTCGACGCACGCACCCACCAGAAAATATCGACCGGTAAATCCGACAACAAGTTCGGCGTGGCCATCGACGAGGCCCGGCGCTGGTTCTCGGCCAGTACGGATTTTCCCAGCGTGCGGCTGGATGGCCTGCATGTGCATATCGGTTCGCAGATCCTGGACCTGGAGCCCTTCCGCCAGGCATTCGCGCGGGTCGCGCTGTTCTGGCGCGAGCTGGCGGCGGCGGGGCACGAAATCGCCAGTATCGACGTTGGTGGCGGATTGGGTGTCGTCTATCGCTCAGGCCACGATCAAGCAATCAATCCGGCTGATTACGTGCGCTCGATTCGCGAGGCACTGGCCGGCTTCGAAGGGCGCATCCTGCTGGAACCTGGACGTTACCTGCTGGCGGAGGCGGGGCTGTTGCTGACCCGGGTGATCCGGACCAAGCCTGGCGAGAGCCGGAATTTCCTGATCGTGGATGCCGCCATGAACGACCTGATGCGGCCGAGCCTGTATGACTCGTGGCATGACATCGATTTGATTGGAGCGACATCGGACGATCCGGAACGACCTGCCACCCGCTATGACGTGGTCGGACCGGTCTGCGAAACCGGTGACACCTTTGCTGTCGGCCGCGAGCTGCCGCAGTGCAGGGCCGGCGACCTGCTGATGATCCGCTGCACCGGGGCCTACGGCGCGTCGATGTCATCCACCTACAATTCAAGGCCTCTTGCCGCCGAAGTCCTGGTCGACGAGGGGCGCTACGCGGTGATCCGGCGCCGACAAACGTTCGAGGAAATGACTGCCGGTGAGCAGGCTGCGACTTCGTGGAGGAACACCTGATGGGGAAATCCGCGATTCGCCGCGCAAGCGCCGCGGTTTGCCTGGTGTTGGCGACCGCTTGCGCGGTTCCGGCTGCAACCGCTGTAGCCCCAAAGCAGCAGGCGGCGGCATCGGTCGCGCGGGACCCGCATGCGGAACTCGATGCAATCGTCGAAGAGCTCACCAGGCGATATCAACTTCCGGGCATTGCCGTTGGCGTGATCGAAGATGGGCACGTCGCTTACACCGCAACCCGTGGCGAAATCGCCGTGGGCAGTGGCGAAAAGATCGATACGCAGACACTGTTCAAGATCGCCTCCAACAGCAAGGCCATGACCGCCAGCGTGCTGGCGCGGCTGGTAGATGCCGGAGAACTGCGCTGGGACGATCCTGTCACCCAATACCTGCCCGCATTCCGCATGCACGATCCCTGGGTCACGCGCGAGATGCAGGTGAAGGACCTGCTGGTGCACAACAGCGGTTTGCCCGAAGGCGGTGGCGACCTGATGTTGTGGCCGGAGCCCAACCATTTCACCCGCGCCGACATCATCTCGGGACTGGCGCATATCAAGCCCGCCTACAGTTTCCGTTCTGGTTACGCCTACGACAACCTGTTGTACGTGGTCGCCGGTGAAGTGGCCGCCGCCGCAGGCGGAGCCCCGTACGAAGAGCTGGTGCGCCGGGAAGTGTTCCAGCCGCTGGGTCTGTCGCGCTGCCGGGTCGGCGAATGGAACCGCGATACGGTCGGCAACGTCGCTCGACCGCATACCCGCAGCGAAGGTCGATACGTGGTGAGTGGCGATGACGATACGACCGTACCTGAACTCGTTTCCGCCGCGGCCGGCGGCATTCGCTGCAGCCTGGACGACATGCTGGCCTGGGCGCGCAACTGGCTGGTGCCGGATGCCGCGCAACCGGCATGGCTGTCAGCCGCACAGAGGCAGGCCATGTGGACGCCGCGCACGCCGATGCCGATTTCGGCGCGCCGGCACGCCTGGGACGGCACGCGCTTCTATGCCTACGGCTATGGCTGGAGGATCGCGGATGTCGATGGCGCCATGACCGTTTCCCATACCGGTACCCTGTCCGGCATGTATTCGGTGATGACCCTGTTGCCCGACCGCAAGTCCGGCTTCGTCGTGCTCATCAACGGGGACGCGGATGCGGCGCGAACCGTGTTGAATGAAGTGCTGTTGAAGCGGTTCACGTCGCCCGGAGATCGCCACGGTGTCGCTTATTACGCCGACGAATTGCTCAAGGAAGATTCGTCCAGTCGCGCCGCCGCGCCGCCGGTGCCTTCCAAGCGACAGGTGGCCAGTGTCGAAGAAATGAAGACTTGGCTCGGCGTGTATCGCGATCCGTGGTTCGGGGAAGTGAAGATCTGCCTGAAGGATGGGCAGGTGCGTTTCGCCTCGGAAAAATCGCCGATGCTCGCCGGCCGGTTGATGCGCAGCGGCGCGCGCCTGCTGGTGGACTGGGACGATGACAGCGTGGACGCGGAAGCCTGGCTGGATTTCCATGAAGCCAGCGGCGCTTCGCCAGCGCGATTGAATATGGCCAAGGTCGATCCGGAAGCGGACTTCAGTTATGACTATGAAGACCTTGCCTTTGTGCGGGTGCGCGATTGTGAGTAAGCACGGAGCTCTTGTCCCCCCAGGAGACCTCCTTCGGGGCGTGGGAGGGGCGTCAGCCCCGATACTCTCCCGCTCGCGTTCGTCGGGTCTGCCCTCCCTCCTGCAATCGCGATGCTGGTATTGCGCGCTGGTGCTGGTCATGGCGCTGCTGATCGCGGCATGTTCGACCAGCATTCCTGCAGCGACTTCGACAGTCTCCGATGCGACCACCTTCGCACAAGCCGGCCTGGTGGACATCCGCTCGCTGGTGCCGGATATCGCCGAGGACCTCCGCTATGCCGGCGTCGATAATTTCGTCGGAGTACGCATCGACGGCTACCTGGCTCCCCGCTGCTTCCTGCGCGAATCGTCGGCCCGGTCCTTGCAGCGCGTGGAGACGGCGTTGCGCGAGGAGGGATTCCGCCTGCAGTTGTTCGATTGCTACCGGCCCGCGCGCGCGGTGCGGCACTTCGTGCGCTGGGCCGGCGACCTGCAGGACCAGCGGACCAAGGCGCGCCACTATCCGAATCTCGACAAGCGGGCGCTGCTCGGTGACTACATCGCCCCGGTCTCCGGCCACAGCCGCGGTGCGACCGTGGACCTGACCCTGCTGGATTGCCGCACTGGCCCTGGACATTGCCGGGCGCTGGACATGGGCACGGATTTCGATTTCTTCGATCCGCGCGCCAATACGGATTCGCCTGCGATAACCCCGGAGCAACGCGATAACCGACAGCACCTGCTGAAGGCGATGGCAAGCCAGGGGTTCCGCAATTATCCGCAGGAATGGTGGCACTTCAGCCTGGCGTCCGAGCAGTCACAGGCCATCTATGACATTCCTGTTGATTAGCATTCCCGTTCTCGTGCCTACCCGGGCCCTCGCTATGCGCTCCTACTTCCTGCTGATTGCCATGATCTTCTTGTCCCCCGGTTGTGCCACCCATGCGAACTCACCAGGCAATGAGGTGGACGCGCTGATGAGTCGGTACGACGGTGCGGTGCCGGGGGCATCGCTGCTGGTGATCCAGGATGGAAACCTCGTAGTGCAGCGTGGCTACGGCCTGTCGGATGTCGAACACGGCATCGAGGCCGGCCCCACGACCAACTATCGCCTCGCTTCGGTCACCAAGCAGTTCACCGCATCGGCAATCCTGCTGCTTGCCGAAGACGGCAAGCTCACGCTCGATGATCGCCTGCGCCACTGGCTGCCCTCGTTGCCGGCTGCAGACGATGCGATCACCCTTCGCCACCTGCTCACCCACACCTCGGGCCTGATCGATTACGAGGATGTGATGCCCGAAAGCACGACCGGGCAATTGCGCGACGCCGACGTGCTGCGTTTACTGGAATCGCAGGACCGGACCTATTTCAAGCCCGGCAGCGACTATCGCTACAGCAACAGTGGCTACGCGCTGCTGGCGTTGATCGTTGAACGCGCTTCCGGGAAGACTTTCCAGGACTTCCTGCGTGACCGCATCTTCCTGCCGCTGGGAATGCACGACACGCAGGCGTATGTGCTTGGCGGGCCCGCAGTTGCGCATCGTGCCTTTGGCTATAGCGAAATCGAGGGTCGCTGGACCCGCACCGACCAGAGCACGACCAGCGCGGTACTCGGCGATGGCGGCATCTATTCCTCGATCGCGGACATGGCCAAGTGGGATGCGGCCCTGTACGACGAACGCCTGCTCAGCGATGCCTCTCGCGCTGCCGCCTTCAGCGCGCACACGCAGGTGGTGGGGGAACCGTACCAGGCCGGTTATGGTTACGGCTGGCGCATCACTGGCGATAGCCTATGGCATTCGGGCGAGACGATTGGCTTCCGCAACGTCATCGTGCGTTATCCGCGGCGGCGCCTGACCGTAATCCTGCTCAGCAATCGCAACGATCCTGAGCCCTACGCAACGGCGAAAGCGATTGCGCAGCTTTATCTCCAGGAGGAATGAACATGCAGGCGCTCGACTCCCATGGCATTACCCGCTGCCCGATGCCGACCAGGCTGCTGCTGTTGTGCGGACTCGCCCTGCTGCTGGTTTCGTGTGCGCATGCGCCGCCGCGCAATCCATTGGCGCACTGGGTGTCTTCGCCCAACCACAATGCCCGCCAGGCAATCCTGGTCGTGATCCATGCCACCACTCAGGATTCGGTCGAACAGAGCCTGCATACCCTGCGCACTGCCAACAGCGGCGGGCCGGTCAGTGCCCATTACCTGATCGGCCGCGACGGCATGCTGTACCAGCTCGTTGCCGAGGACTTGCGCGCGTGGCATGCCGGTCCCGGTGCGTGGGGAACTATCAGCGACGTCAACTCGGCCTCGATCGGCATCGAACTGGATAACAACGGCACCGATCCATACCCGACGCAACAGATGGATTCGCTGCTGCGGTTGCTCGTCGATATCTGCAAGCGCAATGGAATCCCGCGCGAGCAGGTGATCGGACATTCCGATATGGCGCCAACCCGCAAAACCGATCCGGGTGCCCAATTCCCCTGGGCACGCCTGGCGCAGGAAGGGTTTGGACGCTGGCCACAAACGCCGCTCGTCGATCCACCGGCCGGGTTCAATCCGACGATCGCGTTGCGCCTGCTCGGATATTCCAGCGATGATCCCGCGGCCGTGGTTCGCGCCTTCCACCTGCATTATCGGGGTTTCGACAGCGAAACCGCAGTGCTGGACAACGACGATGCGCGGATCCTGCATACGCTGGTGATGATGCTGGATCCGGCGGTCGACTCATCCAGGGTCTCGCAACGCGAATGGCTGCGGCCTACGCAACTGGTCAATCAGGTCGCGTGGCGGCCGGCATTGCCGTAGTCCCGTTGCCCCGCTCGAGCAGGCGAAGCCGTAGCCAGGGTTTGCCGTAGCCATGCGTCCTGCGTTGACGTACTGCAACGCTTGCCTCATCTTGGGCCACGACGTTGGGGAAATGCGTAATGCGCGGTTGGCGAGCGATTACAGTCGCGGCAATTGGGGTATGTCTGGCCATGGCCGTGCCGACGGGGGCTTCGTTCTACCTTGCCCATAGGCAGACCTTGCAGAACGAACGCGCCAACGCCGATGCCGCGGCCAGTGAGGTGCTTCGCCGTTTCGATGCCATGGGAGCCCAGGCAGTCGAGGCCTATCGAAGACTTGATGCGTCCCCGGCCGCACCTTGCTCACAGTCCCAGATCAGTCTGATGCGGGCTATCGACACGTCCTCCGAGTATCTCCATACAACGGGGTACGTGGAAGACGGCAAGCTCAAATGTTCTTCTCTGGGCACCCACGGCAACGGCATCGATCTGGGTCCGGTCACTTACGTGGCCTTCGGTGGAACCCGAATACGCACGTCCGTGGATCTGAAGCTGGGAGGAAGCAGGCGTTTTATCGTCTTTGAGCAGGCAGGGTATTGCACTGCGGTCCTGCCCGAGACGTTTGTCGATTCAGCCGCATCCGAGCAGGATCTGGCAGTTGGGGCGTTCGGCGAGAGAAGTCGCGTACTGCTCAGCAAGCGCGGATGGTTCGATCCGGCGTGGAAGACGAAGAACCTGGGCAACGCACGCATGACCAGCTTCTTTGATGGGCGATACCTGGTCGTGCTTCGTCGATCATCGAACTTCGATGTGATTGCCTATGCCGCTATTCCCACTCACAAGCTGCGCGCCCGTTTGGCCGACTCATTGTTGCTGCTGTTGCCGATGGGCCTGATGCTGGGTGTAGTGCTTGCCGGGATGGTGTTGTGGCTGGCGCGCTACCGGGCGTCACTGCCAGCCGTGTTGCAGGGAGCGCTGAAACGCAGGGAATTTACCCTCCATTACCAGCCCATCGTCGATCTTCATGACCGGCGTGTGGTCGGCGTTGAAGCATTGCTTCGGTGGACCCGCCCGGACGGCACTTCCATAAGGCCCGATGTGTTCATACCCGCTGCGGAGGATTGCGGGCTTATCCATAAAATTACCGCGTACGTGATGGATCAGCTGGCCATCGATGGGCCCAGGATCACGCGCGCACGACCTGATTGCTATATCAGTTTCAACTTGTCGTCCGAGGATCTGCATTCCAGGCAATTGATCAGATCCCTGGAGAAGTTGTTGGCCACGCCAGGGATGGAAGCACAAAGCCTGGTGGTGGAAGCGACCGAGCACTCCCTGATCAAGCAGGACATGGCCCAAAGCATCATTGCCGAAGTCAGGGTTCTCGGGGTTCGCGTTGCCATCGACGATTTCGGCACTGGCTACTCAAGCCTTGCGTACTTGACGCGCATGCAAAGCGATTTCCTCAAGATCGATCGGACTTTCGTCGAATCCATAGGAAAGGACTCGGCGACTTCGGACGTGGCGATTCATATCATCCAGATCGCGCGTTCATTGAACTTGAAGGTGATCGCAGAAGGAGTTGAAAATGAAGTCCAGGCCGAGTTCCTCACCCGGCAAGGCGCAGACTGTGGACAGGGCTGGCTGTTCGGCCATCCGGTGCCGCTGGAGCGATTGCTGGTTGAAGTCCTTGGGCCGCCATCCGGCCAGGTGTTCCTCCCCTAGGACGGGCATTGGGTAGCTGAAGAAGCTGCTGGAGAGGCCGGAGCGGGCGGTTCGCTTTCACCGATCGCCGGCTGTTGAAGCCTCAACCCTGCGCGCGGATCGTTTCCAGCACCTGCGGGCCGTAGCGCTCCAGCTTGGTGCCACCGATGCCGCCGACCCGGGCGAGCTCGTCGATATTCCCCGGCCTCTGTTCGGCGATGTTGCGCAGGGTACTGTCATGGAAGATCACGTAGGCCGGCACGTTCTGCTCCCGCGCCAGTTGCGCGCGCAGATCGCGCAGGGCGCCGAACATCGGCAGGTCGTGCGGTTGCACGGATACGCCGGTGCGTGGGCCGCGGTCGCGCTCGCCGCGCAGCTTCTTGCCCGGCAATTCCTTGCGCAGCACCACGGCCTGCTTGCCGGTCAGCACCGCGCGGCTGGAATCGGTCAGGCGCAAGCCACCGAATGCCTCCGTATCTACTTCCAGCAACCCTGTCGCCACCAACTGGCGGAATACGCCGCGCCATGATTTCGCATCCAGGTCCCTGCCGATGCCGTAGGTGCTGATCTTGTCGTGGCCAAACTGCTGGATGCGTTCGCTCTCGCTGCCGCGCAGCACGTCGATGAGGTGTACTGCGCCGAAACGCTGGCCGGTGCGATAGACACAGCTCAAGGCTTTCTGCGCCGCCAGCGTCGCATCCCAGCTGGCGGCGGGCTGCAGGCAGTTATCGCAGTTGCCGCAGGCCCGTGGGTAGGTTTCGCCGAAACCGGCCAGCAGCACCTGCCGGCGACACTGCATCGACTCGCAATAACCGAGCAGCTGGTCCAGCTTGCGGCGTTCCAGCTGCTTGCGTTCCTCGCCCGCTTCGGACTGCTCGATCATCTGCTTGAGCAGGACCATGTCGCCCAGTCCGTAGCAGAGCCACGCTTCGGCAGGCTCGCCATCGCGCCCGGCGCGGCCGGTTTCCTGGTAATAGCCTTCCAGGGATTTGGGCAGGTCGACGTGCGCCACGAAGCGCACATCGGGTTTGTCGATGCCCATGCCGAAGGCAATGGTGGCGACCATCACCACGCCGTCTTCGCGCAGGAAACGCCGCTGGTTGGCGGCGCGCACCTCGGCAGGCAGGCCGGCGTGATAGGGCAGGGCCTTGATGCCGAGGTCGGCCAGCACCTCGGCGGTCTGGTCCACTTTCCGCCGCGACAGGCAGTAGACGATGCCGGCTTCGTCGCGATGCGCACCAATGAAATCCAGCAACTGTCGCTTGCCGTTGTCCTTCTGCACCACGTTGTAGCGGATGTTGGGCCGGTCGAACG
>JBDTPP010000102.1:0-11657 GCA_039932615.1 Pseudoxanthomonas sp. | reverse complement strand
GGCCGTGGGCCATGCTCAGGTTGACCTTGCCCTTGACCCCGGCGCCGTAGCGCAGTGGCGCCACCGCGATGCGCATGCCGTCCATGGCGGGCATCAGGTCCGGGACGTGGCCGTGGACCACTACACCATCCAGCGCGGACAAGGCCAGGATGGCATCGGAAGGATCACTGCCTATGCAATGGAATAGCACCTCCGGCAAACGCGCGCGGATAGCGGGCAGCACTTCGCGTGCGAACCACACCGCGGCGTCCACGTTGGGCGGATGGCGGAAACCACCGACGAAGACCAGGTCGCGACGCTGGGCAAAGGAGCCGCCCGGCCCGGCGATCTGGTGCAGGTTGGAAAGCACCTCCACTACGCGGCCCGGGGCTTCGTGCGCCAGCCATTCCTTTTCCACGTTGCTCACCACCAGAGTGGTGTCCGCCCGCGCCATCACCGCCAGCTCCGAGCTGCGGGTGATTTCGGACGCACGCAACATTGCCTGGTCGTTGTTCATTTCCGCACCACGCCGCTCGCGCAGGTAGTGCAGGTCGACGGTATCGAACACCACCTGCGCCTGTGGCGCATGGCGTGCGACCAATGGCAGGAAAGCACTGGCTACGTAGTGGCGACAGAGCACCACGGTATCGAAACGCGGACCATGCTCGGCCAGCCACGCAGGTAGGCGACGCGCATGCGGCGCGTACCAGGTTTCCACGCCGATCGCCTGCAGGGCCGCGGTGTAGTGGCCATCATCGCGCCGGTTGGAGGGCAGGAACACCACGTGCATCCCTTCCTCGCGCAGCAATCTCATCAGGTTCACCAGGCGCAGTGATCCGGAATCATGATCCGGCCGCGGAGTCATCGCATCGATGATCAGGACCTGGCGCTGGCCGGCATGCAGCAGGGCCGGTGTGGGCAGGCTGCCAGGTGCGGGCTGCCGTGCGAGTGCATCGCCCCATTTTTCGGCAAAGCGTTCACGGTTGCGCACCTGGTAGGCCTTGGCGCCGCTGTTGACATCGGTGCCTGCGGTGATGCCTTCCACGTGCACCACGCGCGATTGCGGCTGATACAGCACGCTGTGCCCGCTGGCGCGCACCGAGAAAGCGAGATCGGTATCTTCGTAGTACGCCGGCGTGTAGCGGCTATCAAAGCCGGCCAGCGAATGGAAAAGCTCACGCCTGATCGCAATTGCCGCACCCGAGCAATAGTCGGCGGCGCGCAAGCTGGCGAAACGCGGATCGTGCGGCGATTCAAAGCGCCCGTAATTCCAGGCCGAGCCATCAGAAAACACCACCCCACCTGCTTCCTGCAGGCGTCCATCCGGATACAGCAACTGCGCACCGACCAGGCCGGCATCGGGATGCGCCTGGAACGTGTCCAGCAGGGCATCCAGCCATCCCGGCTGTGGCACGGTGTCGTTGTTCAGGAATACCAGGAACTCACCGTGCGCGCGCTCCGCGCCATCGTTGCAGGCGGCGATGAAGCCGCCGTTCTGCGCGCGGCGATGGAAACGAAGGCCGGAAACCTGCGCCATCCAGTCCCCGGTCTGGTCGCTTGAGCCGTCGTCGACGACCAGGATCTCGCAGCTGGCTCGTGGCGGATGTTCGGCCAGCGCACGCAGGCAGGCCAGGGTGTACTCGGCCTGGTTGTAGACCGGGATGATGATGCTGGCCCGGGGCGTGGCGCTGTGGGGGACTGCGAATGGCGTGAAAGGCGCAGTCGATGGGAAATAGAGCGCGGCGCGCGATACCTGCGGCACACGCCGGAACTGGCGTTTCACCCGCTCCCAACTTGCCTGCCAGCCACGGGTGCGCAGGCTGCTGATGCCGCGTCGGAGCAGGCCCAGCGCGCGCTGCCATTGGAAGCGCATATCGGCCAGGGAAATCGACATTCCGGTGCAACTCCAGCTGAGCAAGGGCAAGGTCCGCCGGCCGCAGCGCGGCGGGCTGCGCTAGACTCGTCGGAATTCCTATTGTCGCATTCCCGTGCCGCGCTACGACTACGACGACCAAGACGACGACACCGACGATCACGACGACGCGCATCCCTGGCGCCAGCGGCTGGTCACCTGGGCACTGGCGGCGCTGGGGCTGGGGCTGGGTTTCCTGATTCCCTACACCCTGTACCTGAACCACCAGGTCAGCCAGCGTTTCGGCGCGCTGCAGTGGCAGATCCCGACCCGCGTGTATGCGCGCCCGCTGCAGCTGGCGCCCGGCGTGGCGATGGATGCGCAGACCCTGAAGACCGAACTCGACGCCGCCTCCTACCGCGACGACGGCAGCGGCGAACACCTCGGCACCTACGCCAGCGATGGCGGCCGTTTCACCATTTCCAGCCGCGGTTTCGCTGATGTGGAAGGCAAGGTGCCGGCGCGCAATCTGCAGGTCTCGCTGTCGGGCGGGCGCGTGGCCAGCGTCCGCGACCTCGACCGCAAGCAGAACCTCAAGTCGGCGCGGCTGGATCCCGCGCGTATCGCGACCTTGTATGGGCAGAAGCAGGAAGAACGGCGCCTGGTGCGCATGGAGGAAGTGCCCGAACTTCTGGTCACCGGCCTGCAGGCAGTCGAAGACCGCGACTTCAGCACCCATCACGGCATCGACCTTAGCGGCATCCTGCGTGCGGCATGGGTGGCCGTGCGCTCCGGCGGCGAAACCCGGCAGGGCGCCAGCACCCTGACCCAGCAGCTCGCGCGCAGTGGCTTGCTTGGCATCGGCAAGGAACAGACCGTCACCCGCAAGTTCAACGAGATCCTGTTCGCCCTGATCCTGGAGGCGCGTTACGACAAGCGCACCATCCTCGAGGCGTATTTGAACCAGGTGTACATGGGCCAGCGCGGCGGCCAGGCCATTCACGGCGTCGCTGCAGCGTCAGAATTCTGGTTCGGGCGCGAACTGGATTCGCTTGCCACCGAGCAGATTGCCTTGCTGATCGGCATCGTCAAAGGCCCGTCGTACTACGATCCGCGTCGCAATCCGGAGCGCGCACTGGATCGCCGCAACCTGGTGCTGGACAAGCTGCTGGAAACCGGGCTGATCAAGCAACCCGAGTGGAAGCGCGCCCGCGCCGCGCCGCTGGGCGTCACCAGCACGCCGGGCATGGCCGCGGCCAACCGCTTCCCCGCCTATGTGGACCTGGTGCGCCGGCAACTGGCGCGTGATTACCCGGAAAGTGCGCTGCAGGGCGCAGGCCTGAGCGTGCTCACCGGCATGTCACCCTCGGCCCAGGCCTATGCCGAAGGCGCGGTCGCGCGCACGCTGAAATCGGTGGAAAACAAGAAGCGCCCGCCACTGCAGGCCGGATTGGTGCTTACCGACGTGCATGACGGCGACGTGCTGGCCGTGGTCGGCAGCCGTAACGTGTCCCAGCCCGGTTTCAACCGTGCGGTGGAAGCGCAACGCCCGGTAGGCTCGCTGCTGAAGCCGTTCGTGTACCTGCTGGCGCTGGCCCAGCCGGACAACTATTCGTTGGCCAGCTATATCGATGATTCCCCGGTCACGGTGCAGTTGGGCAAGGGCCGGCGCTGGACGCCGGGCAATTCCGACAACCGCAGCCATGGTTCGGTGCGGCTGGTCGATGCGTTGGCCCATTCCTACAACCAGGCCACCGTGCGCGTTGGCATGAAGGTCGATCCGCAACGCCTGTCCAACCTGATCCAGGTGCTGGCCGGGATCAAATCCGATCCGAATCCCTCACTGATCCTGGGCGCTACCGACCAGAGTCCGTATGCGATGGCCCAGCTGTACCAGTTCCTCGCCTCGGGTGGCGAGATCCAGCCGTTGCACGCGGTGCGCGGGGTACTCGATCCGAAGGGGAAACTGCTCAAGCGCTACGACAAGACCCCGGCGCCGGCGCAGGAAGGCGATTCCATCGCCGCGCATCTGGTCAGCATCGGCCTGCAACAGGTAGTCAGCAATGGCACCGGACGCCAGTTGCTCGGCGACGGCCTCGGCCGCCTGCAGTCTGCGGGCAAGACCGGCACCAGCAACGATGGTCGTGACAGCTGGTACGCGGGCTATACCGGCGATCACCTGGCGGTAGTTTGGGTGGGCAATGACCAGAACGAACAGACCGGCCTGTATGGCGCCACCGGCGCAATGCGGGTGTGGTCGGGGATCTTCTCGCGCCTGCCCAGCGCGCCGTTGAAGGTGTCCGGCAAGGGCCTGGATTGGCAATGGGTCGCCGGCGCCAATGCCACCGACGCCAGTTGCCCGGGCGCACGGCAACTGCCGTTCGTGTCCGGCTTCGCGCCTGCCTACGCCAGCTGCGTGATCGAGCCGGTGCCCGAGGAAACAGGCGAAGGGGAAGCCGAAGGCAGCGGCTGGCGCAGCTGGTTCGGTCTGGACAAGAAGGAAGAACAAGCGCCACCCGCAGAGCCCGCCCCTGCACCGCAACCGTGATGTTGATGAACGTGATGAAGATGGACGTGATGAATATGGAGCTGTCCCGAAAATTCGCAACGCTCGCGGTCGTGCTCGCAGTGTCCGCCTGCACGACGTCCGGCGGGCCGACTGTTCCCGCATCCACTCTTCCAGAGGTCGCCCCGGAATTGCGCCTTGCCAATGCCGTGGCGGCCTCGAAGGGCGCCGATGATCGCGAACTCGCGATACAGCCCTTGCGTGATCCGCAAGTGCAGGACTTGCTTGAGGATGCAGTCGCCGCCATCGCCGCGCGCCACTACTCCACTGCCGCCGATGCCCTGAACCAGGCGCTGCTGATCACGCCCGATGATCCGGCGATCCTGCAGGAACGTGCCGAGGTGGCCTTGCTGCAGGCGGAATACGAACGCGCGGAAACACTGGCCAAGCGCGCCTTCGATCTGGGTTCCAAGGTCGGGCCGCTGTGCCGTCGGCACTGGGCCACGATTGAACAGGCACGCCTCGCGCGCGGCCTGGAGCAGGACGCGACCTCGGCACACACGCAGATCGAAGCCTGCACCGTGGCCGGTCTGAATAGAATGTAGGGATGTCCCAACTCGCACTTGCCAGCCGCGAAGCCCTCAGCGAGGGCGGCGCACTCGCCAACCAGCTCGATAATTTCGTTCCCCGTGAGGCGCAGCAGCGCTTGTCCACGGCGATTGCCGATGCCTTCGACAGTCGCGAAGTGTTGCTGGCGGAAGCCGGCACCGGTACCGGCAAGACCTTCGCCTATCTGGTGCCCGCGTTGCTGTCGGGACTCAAGACCATCATTTCCACCGGCACCCGCGCGTTGCAGGACCAGCTCTACCACCGCGACCTGCCGCGGGTGCGCAACGCGCTGGGCACGGGACTGAAGTCGGCGCTGCTGAAGGGCCGCGCGAATTACCTGTGCAAGTACCGGCTGGAACAGGCAAAGGGCGAGCCACGCTTCACCACGCGCGAACAGATCTCGCAATTCCAGCGCATCGTCTCCTGGGGCGGGCGCACCCAGTTCGGCGACATGGCGGAACTGGAAGCGCTGCCCGACGATTCGCCGCTGCTGCCGATGGTCACTTCGACCAACGACAACTGCCTGGGCACCGATTGCCCGTTCTGGGGCGAGTGCTTCGTGGTGCAGGCGCGGCAGCGCGCGCAGTCGGCCGACATCGTCGTCGTCAACCATCACCTGCTGCTCGCTGACCTGGCCTTGAAGCAGGAAGGCTTTGGCGAAATCCTGCCGGGCGCGCAGGCCTTCGTCATAGACGAGGCCCACCAGCTGCCGGAACTGGCGGCGAATTTCTTCGGCGAAAGTTTCGGCATGCGCCCGATCCAGGAACTGGCGCGCGACTGCCTGGCCGAATGCAAGGAAGTCCCCGGCGCACTCGCCAGCCTGCAGGTGCCCGTGCGTGCGCTGGAGCAATCCCTGCGCGAACTGCGCGCGGGCATGGAAGGCCTGCCGGTGCGTGGCACCCGTTTCCGCGCGCTGTCCAAGCCGGAGGTGCGCGAGGGTTTCGATGCGCTGGCCGACGCGCTGCGGCAGTTGCTGGAAATAACCGTGGCCATGGCCGACACCTCGCTGGGCCTGGACGCCTGCGCCGCGCGGGCCAAGGACGCTTCGACCCGGCTGGCACGCTGGCTGGGCGACGACACCCGCGCCGACGACGAGCGCTTGGTCGATTTCGACGATGAAGCGCCGCTGACTTCCAGCGACGTGCTCTGGTACGAACTCACCCAGCGCGGCTTCCGTTGCCAGCGCACACCGCTGGATGTGTCCGGCCCGCTGCGCGAACACCGTGAGAAGTCACATGCGTCGTGGGTATTCACTTCGGCCACGCTGGCTGTAGGTGGCAGCTTCCACCACCTTGCGGTACGCCTGGGACTGGACGATCCGCAGACCCTGCTGCAACCCAGCCCCTTCGACTGGCCGAAACAGGCGCTGTGTTATTTGCCGCAGGGCTTGCCGGAACCCAATTCTCGTGGCTACGGCACTGCCTTGATCGCTGCGATCTATCCGGTGCTGCAGGCTTCCAAAGGCCGTGCCTTCCTGCTGTTCGCCTCGCACCGCGCCCTGCGTGAAGCCGCCGAAACACTGCGCGATGCGCCGTGGCCGTTGTTCGTGCAGGGCGAGGCGCCGCGGGCAACGCTGCTGCAGCGCTTCCGCGAATCCGGCAACGGCGTGCTGCTGGGCGCGGCCAGTTTCCGCGAAGGCGTGGACGTGGTCGGCGATGCGCTGTCGGTGGTGGTGATAGACAAACTGCCGTTCGCCGCACCGGATGACCCGGTATTCGAGGCGCGCCTGGAAGCGATCCGCCGCGACGGCGGCAATCCGTTCCGCGACGAACAACTGCCGCAGGCGGTGATCGCGCTCAAGCAGGGCGTCGGCCGCCTGATCCGCAGCGAGACCGACCGCGGCGTACTGGTCCTGTGCGACCCGCGCCTGACCGGAAAGTCCTACGGCAAGGTCTTCCTGGATTCATTGCCGCCGTTCGCGCGCACGCGCAATGTGGAAGACGTGGAGGCGTTCTTTGCGCCAGAATCGGTGTTGACATGAAACTCCTAGCCTTCGAAACCGCCACCGAGGCCTGCTCCGTCGCCCTGTACCTGGATGGCGAAATCATCGAGCGCCACGAAATCGCCCCGCGCCTGCATGCCGAGTACGCGCTGCCATGGGCGGAAGCGCTGCTCGCCGAAGCCGGTGTCACCAGGTCGCAGCTCGATGCCATCGCCATCAGTCGCGGCCCGGGCGCATTCACCGGCGTGCGCCTGGCCATCGCCTTGGCCCAGGGCATCGCGCTGGCGCTGGACAAGCCGGTGGTCGCGGTATCCACGCTCGAAGCCATCGCGACGCAGTCGCAGGGTGAGCGCATCCTCGCCGCCATCGATGCGCGCATGGGCGAGGTGTACCTGGGTGCTTTCGCGCGCACCGGCGAACAACTGACTGCGATCTCCACGGAAATTGTGTGCGCACCCGAAAAGGCCACGCTGCCCGACGCCGACGGCGGCTGGCACGGCGTCGGCACCGGTTTCGCCGCGGTCGGTGGCCTGCTGCAACAACACCTTGCATCGCAACTGGCATCGGTCGATGCAACCGTACTGCCGCATGCCGCGGACGTGGCACGTCTTGCCATCGCCGCATACGCACGCGGCGAAGCGTTGGCACCGGAACGGGTGGAGCCGGCCTACCTGCGCAACAACGTGGCGTTGACCCTCGAAGAACAACGCGCGTTGCGCGCCTCGCGCCAGTAAGACCCGCGCACGATTCCTGGTAGGAGGGCCGTCAGCCCCGACCCATGACGGCCGCAAAGCGCCGCGGCTGACGACCCTCCCACATGCTTTCCAGGTACGCGCCAGTTCTCCGGATCAGTTGATCTGCCCGTGCAGCCACTGGCCAAAGAGGTAGCCCGCGTACGCGATGACGATGGCACCCAGGGAAATAACCAAGGGGTGGCGCAGCAGAGTCCATGGATCCGTGGTCGTCTTCATGCCGGGAAGCCTCGGGAAGTTCATGAGCAGTCGCTCGCTTGAGCGTGCCGGATACAGGTGGGCCAACAGGAGGGTGATCGTCGCGGGGCCAGCCCGCACGTGCATCAAGTCATGTGTCGCAGGTCATGGCAAGCAGCTTCATCCATCCGGCCCGCGAAGCGGGTTCGGCTTGAATGAACCATGGGGCCGCAGCTCATTCCACGGCGGGCGGTTCCCAGAGCTCGACTTTGTTGCCCTCGGGGTCGACGACCCAGCCGAATTTGCCTTGCTCCGATTCTTCGGTGCGGTCCACCACGTTGCAGCCTTCGCTTTTCAGTGCGGCGAGCAGGGCGTGCAGGTCGGCGACCCGGAAGTTCACCATGAAGCTGGCGGTCCCAGGCTCGAAATACGGCGTGTCGCCCTTGAATGCGCTCCAGAGAGTCATGCCCTTTTCGCTGCCGGGGCCGCCCCAGTTGAAAATGGCGCCACCCCAGTCGGTGACCTCCAGTCCAAGGTGATCCCGGTACCAGGCGCCGAGCGCTTCCGGATCATTCGATTTGAAGAAAATTCCGCCGATCCCGGTTACGCGCTTCATGTCTTCTCCGGTTGGTACAAGAACCCGCTATGCGATCTGTCGCCAGAATCGAACCCATCCGCGAAACGGGATTGGCCCGGATGGATTGTCAGGCATTGCCTTCGGTCCTCACGTAGGGCGCCAGGAAACTCATGAAGTCGGACTTGCCGACCGGGACGCCCAGCTTGCGCAAGATTGCATAGGTCGTGGTGACGTGGAAGTAGAGGTTGGGTAGCAGGTAGTCGCTTGCGTACTGGCGGGCCGGAAGTTCGCAGTACCTGCCGGGGCCCAGGCCAATGCGCTTGGTCTCATCCAGCTTGTCGTCGCCTGAGTCGATGCTGGAAACGAGTTCCTTGGTCTGGCTGATGTGCGACCGCGCCAACTCCATCGAATCGGCTTCCGGCGAAAGGTTCTCGATGGGGCGACCCGCGCACCATTGGGAAAAGCCGCGAGGCTGGTTGCAAGCGAATGCGATCTGGGCGCCAAGAGGAAGCATGTCGGGGGCAAGGCGTTCCTGTAGTGCCGTATTGAAATCAGGAAGATGTTTGTCGCCGACATCAAGGAGGTGGCTAAGGGTGTCGAGTCGCGACAGGAAGATGCGTTTGAGTTCGGCGATTTCTTGGGTTTTCATGTGGATTCCGTGGGAGGGGGTGGTGGCGCCTGGCGCTTGAGTCGGGCCGCACTGCGAAACGAGTTCGGGTTGAATGAATTGTTGTGCGCTACCGGGACCAATCATGGTCCTTTGGACTGTTGACAATGAATTGTGGGTTGCCAAAAGTAGTGCTTGTATCAAGCGTAACTTTGATCGTGACCGGTTGCGGAGAAATTTCGATTTCCGGCTCCTCCTTGTAGGGATAAGACGCGGAAACTTCTGACATTCCTGTTTCTGGAAGGGATACGCGAACTGACTGCCCAAGCGTGCTTGCACCAACCAAGGTATCGCCCCATGAATTGTTGGTCTCCGGTTCCAGGTAATACTTGATTCCGTTACCCGGAGCCGTGATCCAGGAAGCCGCGTCATGCACATCCTCCTGGTCTGGCGGGGCGCTTAGCCAGCCCGTCATATTTGCCAAGTCGTATGCCGGGAAGCCGTCCGGTAACACCACGGCCACTGCGCCGCTACTTTGGGGGTGCAACTCGACTCGGAAGACGCCAAGGCGCTCCTCCTTGGTAAGGCCATCGTAGTCGCCAATGGCCGCCTCCACATCCGACACGCTCCCGTTCTTTACCAATATCCAGCCCTGTGCCGGCTTGAAAGAGCCGTCTATCGAATCGACGGCTGCCTTGCAGCTTGCAGCGGAGGCAATCATAAGGGCGGCAAACAGGAGGCGGGGATACATAGACATCGGAATGCACATTACGCCTGAATTGAGCCGGTCCGCAGCGCGGGTTCGGCTTGAATGAAGTGTTAGCCGCCGCAGAGCATCTGTACAAAGCGGTCAGCCGGCCATTGTTTTCGATCAGAGACTTGCCCATCTCCTAACTCAACTAATCGCAGCGCCCCATCTGTCGAAGTAACGATATCAGCAGAAAAGAAAGGGCTTTTGATAACGCGCGCGATGCGATGGACGATGTCTGGAACGACTTGAGTGCTGCCATAAGCTTGCCCAAGCAGCACAAAAAATCGCTCCTCCGTATCCAGTACAAAGTTTTCAAATTGCCTAACGCAAACGCCTCCCTCAATTTGGCCGCGGTAGTTCTCGATTTGGTCCACGATATCAGCGATCTCGACTGGCGTATTAGCTAAGGAACCACGAGACGTAGTAAGCGATTTAACATAGTCTTTTACGAAATATCCGGGCCATTCCAGGCCCGACAGTGCTTCAACGAAGTCGGCATCTCGCGAAAGGAATAGGGTTTGAGGAGTGATGTCCCTACAGAGCGCGTACCAGTTCGGCAAATAATGGCAATGCGCATACGCTTCAGGTGAAGTGAAAGGAGTTGCTCCTTTAGCGCGAATCGCATCGCAGAGCTTTGAGTACTTATCAAGTGTAAGCATCCAGCCGCGGTAAAGAACCGTGGCGCCTGCGTCCAGCGCAGGGCGTGGCTGGAACTCACCTGCCTCAAAATCCTCAGGCGAAAAGAGACAACACGTCAGGCCACCAGCTATGGCCGCCTCATACTCCTCCCGATAGTCCTCATCGGGGCTTTTCTTGTCGAAAGGATCGCTGGGATACAGGTAGTGCATGCTGCGGCTAACTCTTATTTAGAGCCCGTCCCCGGGTACTTCCACCCCATGGTCTGCCCCCCAGCATCCGCAAGTCAACGCGGCGTCCAGTGGCATACTCCCAGCCGCTCCCGCCGCATGGCGTCGTGACAGTCGGTTACACCCCAGAGAGGCGGAGCCTCACTTCACTCACAAGGAATCGTGCGCATGACCCAGAACCTGATCGACCTCACTTTCACCGACGCGCAACTGGACGCCATCGATGGCGCCCTCGACACCCTCGATGCCAACTTCGACGGCCTGATCGCGCTGGCCGCGGTGCAGCGGCGGCGGATCTACAAGATGGGCAGCAACAGTGAACCGTTCTGCCGGCAGGCGGTGCTGGTGCTGGCGCAGAACCCGCAGATCGTGCCGCCCACCCTGGACGTGGATCAGGCCCAGGCCGACCTGGTGGCGCTGGACCAGTTGCGCAAGCGGTCGATACGGCTGAAGCGGCTGATGGAACGGATCAACGACTCGGAGATGGCCCTCGGCAGCGACGTGCTGGGCGTGGCCCGGACCGGCTACAAGCTGATCCAGTTCATCGGCGCCCAACACGGCCTGGGCCCGGCCCTGCGCGAGCTGGAGCCCCGCTTCCAGCGTGCCGGGCGCGGCCGCCAGGACCCGGGGGAGGCGGAATAAAGTCGTCAGCGCGGCGGGGCGAGCGTCTCGCCAGCCCCTGCCAACCCTGAGCACCGGGCTTTCGATCCAGGCGCCAGTCTTTATGGGTCGAGCGCCAGTCTATTCGGGTGGAGCGTCAGCAATTTCGGGTGGAGCACCAGTCTTTTTGGGTGGAGCGCGAGTCTTTTTGACTGGAACGTGAGTGTTTTTGGGTGGGGCGCCAGTTTCCGGGGGTGGTGTTCGAGTCTTTTTTCTTCGAGCGCGAGTCTTTCCGGGTGGAGTGCCAGTCTCTTTGGCTGGAGCGCGAGGCTGTCAGGGTGGAACGCGAGTGTTTTTGGGTGGGACGCGAGTTTTTTTTACTGGAGCACGAGCTAAGAAGAGTCGCGGCCCACTCTTTGGGAGTGGAAGCACGGGCCCC
>JBDTPP010000101.1:0-11748 GCA_039932615.1 Pseudoxanthomonas sp. | reverse complement strand
CCAGTCCGTAACCCAGGTCATCGCGCATCACGCTCATGGCGCGCACGACGTTGTCAAAATTCATCAACGGCTCGCCCATGCCCATCATCACCACGTTGGTCAGCTTGCGCTGCAGGTGCGGCACGTTGCCAAGATGGCGTGCAGCCACCCATACCTGGCCGATGATCTCGGCGGTGGACAGGTTGCGGTTGAAACCCTGGGTGGCTGTCGAACAGAAAGTGCAATTCAAGGCGCAGCCGACCTGCGATGACACACACAAGGTGCCTCGACCCTTGTCAGGAATGAACACCGCCTCGATGGCATTCCTGCCGTCCATCCCGAGCAGCCACTTGTGGGTGCCGTCGGTGGAAGGCTTTTCAAACTGTATATCCGGGACCACGACTGCGGCGTGTTGCTGAAGCTTGGCACGCAGCCCCTTGCCGAGATCGGTCATGGCATCGAAATCGGTGACATAACGATGATGGATCCACTTCATCACCTGATGGGCGCGATAGCGCTGTTCGCCGAGAGTGTCGGCGAAGAAGCGCTCCAGGCCCTCGCGATCAAGGTCGAGCAGATTCTGTTTCTTGACGACCTCGTTCACGACATCAACTCAGCGCGAGACCACTTCGGTCGCGGCAAAAAAATACGCGATTTCGCTGGTGGCGTTTTCAACTGAATCCGAACCATGTGCCGCGTTGGCATCGATCGAATCGGCGAAGTCGGCGCGGATCGTGCCCGGCGCAGCGTCTTTCGGATTGGTCGCGCCAAGCAGTTCGCGATGCAGGGCCACGGCATTATTGCCTTCAAGTGCCTGGATCATCACCGGACCGGAGATCATGAAATCGACCAGCGCGTTGAAGAATGGGCGTTCGCGATGTACGGCGTAGAAGCCTTCGGCCTCACGACGCGAAAGTTGCTTGTACTTGGCGGCCACGATTTTCAGGCCGGCCTTTTCGAAACGCGAATAGATCTGACCGACGACATTCTTGGCGACGGCATCGGGCTTGACGATTGACAGGGTGCGCTCCAGCGCCATGGATATTCTCCGTTGGGTGGGCCACTGCGGACCCGAGGTTAACATGAAAAACCCACGTCGAAACGCGGGCTTAGGTCAAATTGCGTAGCGTAATTCTAGCGTATCGCCGGTAGTTTTGCAGGGCTTCCGTACGCCGGTTGTCGCACTGCAGCATGACTTTGCCGCTCCCCGGGATCAATATCAAACAAGCGTTTGATTACCGAGAGACCCATGGCCGTCACCACCCAGTTCTCCACCAAAGACCGGATCCTTGGCGCTGCTGAAGAGCTTTTCGCCCAGCATGGTTTCGCCGGCACCTCGTTGCGCCAGGTGACCAGTCGTGCCGACGTCAATATCGCTGCGGTCAACTATCACTTCGGCTCCAAGGAAAACCTGGTCAACGAAGTCTTTCGCCGGCGCATGGACGACATGACCGTTTTGCGCCTGAGCCAGCTGAAAACGGCGCTGGAACAGCACCCTGGAGAGCTGCAGCCCGTGCTCGCAGCTTTTGTGGAGCCCGCGCTGGCCATGTCCCAGGACCGTCACGGCGGCGGCGCCTTCGTCCGCGTGGTGGCCCGCGCCTATGCCGAAAAGAACGACGGATTACGTAAATTCCTGTCCGACCATTACGGACATGTCCTGCGCGAATTCGGCAAGGCGATCGCAATCTGCGTACCCGGACTGAGCAAGGAAGAGCTGTATTGGCGGCTCGATTTCCTGGCAGGCGCACTGACCTATGCCATGGCCGACTTCGGCCTGATCAAGCGCCCTTCCGATGTCACCGAAGCCGCGCATCGTGAGCGCGCCGCACGCGAATTGATCCGCTTCGCCGAGGCCGGCATTCGCGCCAACAATTGAATATTCCGTTTTACAAACAAAGGTTTAAAATATATGTCTAACAAACTACTTGTACGTAAAGCCGCCGTGCTCGGTGCTGGAGTGATGGGTGCGCAGATTGCGGCCCAACTGACCAACGCGGGCGTCGACACGGTGTTGTTCGACCTGCCCGCAAAGGAAGGCAATCCGGATGGCGTGGTCTTGAAAGCCATTGCCAACCTGGCAAAGCTGAGCCCCGCCCCCCTCGCCAGCAAATCCCTGGCCGAAGCTATTTCCCCGGCCAACTACGGCACGCCCGATGACAGCAGCGGCCTGGAACAACTGCGCGACTGCGACCTGATCATCGAGGCCATCGCCGAGCGCATGGACTGGAAGCAGGATCTCTACAAGAAGATCGCACCGTTCGTGGCAGATCATGCAGTGCTGGCCAGCAATACATCGGGCCTGGGGATCAATGCCCTGTCGGACGTGCTGCCCGAACAACTGCGCCACCGCTTCTGCGGCGTGCACTTCTTCAACCCACCGCGCTATATGCACCTGGCCGAGCTGATCCCGACCAAGGTCACCGACGCGTCGGTGCTGGAGGGCCTGGAGACGTTCCTGGTCACCACGCTGGGCAAGGGCGTGGTGTATGCAAAGGACACCCCCAACTTCATCGGCAACCGCATCGGCGTGTTCTCGATCCTGGCCAGCATCCATCACACCGCAGAACTGGGCCTTGGCTTCGACGAGGTGGACGCAATCAGCGGCCCACTGATCGGCAGGCCGAAGTCAGCGACCTACCGCACGTCGGATGTGGTCGGCCTGGACACCATGGCCCACGTCATCAAGACCATGGGGGATACGCTGCCCGACGACCCGTGGCACAAATACTTTGCCGTACCGAAGTGGCTTGAGGCCCTTATCGCCAAGGGCGCGCTGGGCCAGAAGACCGGCGCGGGCATTTTCCGCAAGGTCGGCAAGGACATCATGGTGCTGGACTTGAAAGCCCAGGACTACCGCCCGTCGACCGGCGTTGCTGCGGCAGAACTTATGGAAATACTGAAGCTGAAGAACCCGGCCGAGAAGTTCGCCAAACTGCGCGAGAGCCAGCACCCGCAGGCTCAGTTCCTGTGGGCCAGCTTCCGCGACCTGTTTCATTACAGCGCCTACCATCTGGCCGACATCGCCGAGACCGCGCGCGACGTGGATCTGGCCATTCGGTGGGGATACGGCTGGTCACTGGGCCCGTTCGAAACCTGGCAGGCTGCCGGCTGGAAACAGGTGGCGCAATGGATCGCGGACGACATCGTCGCCGGCAAGGCCATGAGCAACGCACCATTGCCGAACTGGGTGTTCGACGGCCGCGAAGGCGTGCATGGTGCCGAAGGCAGCTACAGCCCGGCCAAGAACGCGAAGTTGCCACGCTCCTCGCTGGCCGTTTACCAACGCCAGCGCTTCCCGGACCCGCTGCTGGGCGAAAAATTCCCTGCCGGCGAGACAGTGTTCGAGAATGATGGCCTGCGCATGTGGACCGACGGCGACGGCATCGCTGTGGTCGGCTTCAAGACCAAGATGAACACGGTCAACGACCATGTGCTCAACGGTCTGCAGGAAGCGGTCGGCCGCGCGGAGCAGGGCTTCAAGGCGCTGGTGCTGTGGCAGAACAGCGAGCCGTTCTCCGCCGGCGCCGATCTTTCCGGTGCAATGGGGCTGCTGCAAGCCGGCAACGTGAGTGGCTTTGAAGCCATGGTCGCCAACTTCCAGGCCACCAGCCAACGCATCAAATATTCACTGGTGCCGGTGGTGGCCGCCGTGCGCGGGCTCGCGCTGGGTGGCGGCTGTGAGTTCCCGATGCATAGCGCCAAGACCGTTGCCGGCCTTGAAAGCTACATGGGGCTGGTCGAAGCGGGCGTGGGTCTATTGCCTGCCGGCGGCGGCTTGACGGAAATCGCGGTGCGCGCTTCACAGGCGGCCGGTCCCGGAGGAGACGTGTTCGCCGAACTCAAGAAGACCTTCGAGACCGTGGCGATGGCCAAGGTCTCGGCTTCGGCGATGGAAGCGCAGGAACTGGGGCTGATGCGCAAGACCGACAAGATCGTATTCAATGCGTTCGAGTTGCTCTACGTGGCCAAGCAGGAAGCGCTGGCCCTGGCCGAAAGCGGTTATCGCCCGCCCCTGCCCGCGCGCCGTATCGCGGTTGCCGGCGACGTCGGCATCGCCACCTTCAAGATGATGCTGGTCAACATGCTGGAAGGCCGTTTCATCAGCGAATACGACTACGAGATCGCGGTGCGTATTGCCACCGTCCTGTGCGGCGGCGAAGTCGATCGCGGATCGCTGGTCGATGAAGAATGGCTGCTGAAACTGGAGCGCAAGCACTTCGTCGAACTCGCCCAGCAGGAGAAGACCCAGGCGCGCATCGCGCACATGCTCAAGACCGGCAAGCCGCTGCGCAACTAAGCCAAGAATCAAGGAACCCAAATGAGCAAGCAGATCCAGGAAGCCTATATCGTCGCCGCCACCCGCACCCCGGTTGGCAAAGCTCCCAAAGGAGTTTTTCGCAACACCCGCCCTGACGACATGCTCGCCCACGTGCTCAAAGCCGTGGTCGCGCAGGCGCCAAGCATCGATGTGAATCGCATCGATGACGCGATCATCGGCTGTGCCATGCCGGAAGGCGAGCAAGGCATGAACGTGGCCCGCATCGGTCTGTTGCTGGCCGGCCTGCCCAACACGATTGCAGCCCAGACCATCAACCGCTTCTGCTCCTCAGGCCTGCAGGCCGTGGCGCTGGCCGCCGACCAGATCCGCCTGGGCAACGCCGACCTGATGCTGGCCGGCGGCACCGAGTCGATGTCGATGGTGCCAATGATGGGCAACAAGATCGCCATGGCCCCCAGCGTGTTCAACAACGATCACGTTGCCATTGCCTACGGCATGGGCATCACCGCCGAGAAAGTGGCCGAGGAATGGAAGATCTCGCGCGAGGACCAGGATGCGTTCGCGCTGGCTTCGCACCAGAAAGCCCTCGCGGCCATACAGGCTGGCGAGTTCGAGAACGAGATCAGCTCGTACGAGGTCATGTCGCACATTCCCGACCTGGCTGGCAACACCATCCAGCTACGCAAGCTGCTGGTGGAAAACGATGAAGGCCCGCGTCCCGACACCACCCTGGAAGGCCTGGCCAAGTTGCGCACCGTTTTCCGCAATCCGCAGTTCGGCGGCACGGTGACTGCCGGCACGTCGTCGCAGATGAGCGACGGGGCCGCCGGCGTGTTGCTGGCTTCGGAACAGGCGATCAAGGATTACGGCCTGACCCCGCTTGCACGTTTTGTCTCGTTTTCGGTGGCTGGCGTGCGTCCCGAGGTCATGGGTATTGGTCCGATCGCAGCGATTCCGAAGGCGCTGAAGCAGGCCGGACTCAGCCAGGATCAGCTGGACTGGATCGAGTTGAACGAGGCCTTCGCCGCACAGGCGCTGGCGGTGATCCGCACCGTGGGCCTGGACCCTGCCAAGGTCAACCCACTGGGTGGCGCGATCGCCCTGGGCCATCCGCTGGGCGCGACCGGTGCCATCCGCACAGCCACCATCGTGCACGGCATGCGCCGTCGCCAGCAGAAGTACGGCATGGTGACCATGTGCATCGGCACCGGCATGGGCGCGGCGGGTGTCTTCGAATCGCTCTGATCGTTGCATTTCGATTTAAGCAAAAGGGCAGCCTGTTGGCTGCCCTTTTTTATTTTCCCGACGTCGAAACGGGAACGCCCAGTTCGAGTCATTCGATTTCGGTAACACCCATTTCTTTCAGTGCGTTCTGCATCAGCTGCTGCGCGGCATCACTCAATTTCTCGTGGTCCAGCGCGTAGCGGATGGTCGCCTCGATCAATCCGATATGGGTGCCGCAATCGAAACGCGTGCCGCGGAAGCGGTAGGCATGCACCGGATGGTCGGCAAGCAGGGCCGCGATTGCATCGGTCAACTGGATCTCGCCGCCGGCACCCGGCGTAGTGCTTTCCAGCAAATCAAATATCCGGGGACTGAGGATGTAGCGCCCGACCACCGCCAGGTTGCTTGGTGCTACTTCGGGCCTGGGCTTTTCGACGATTGCCGATATCCTGCCCTCACGTCCGGAAAAAGTATCGGTCGCGACGATCCCGTAACTGCCGGTTTGCTCGCGCGGAACATCCTGCACTGCGATCTGACTGGCCCCGGAGGCTTCCGCTGCATCTGCCATCTGCGCCAGCGCTCCCGGTCCCCGATTCCAGATCAGGTCGTCAGGCAGCAGGACCGCGAACGGCTCGTCTCCAATGATTGGTTTGGCGCACAGTACGGCATGGCCCAGGCCCAGGGCTTCGGCCTGGGTAACGAACACGGCTCGCACATGGCTTGGCAACACATTCCGGATCAATTCAAGCTGTTCGGTTTTACCTGCGCGCTCAAGCTTCTGCTCAAGCTCATAGGCCTTGTCGAAATAGTCCGCAACCGCATGCTTGTACCGGTTGGTCACGAATATCAGCGTCTCGCAACCTGCCTCGACTGCCTCATCCACCGCGTACTGGATCAAGGGCTTGTCGATGATCGGAAGCATTTCCTTGGGCACCGTCTTGGTAGCCGGCAGGAACCTTGTCCCCAGTCCTGCAACCGGGAATACCGCCTTGCGTATGCGTTGGCTCATCGTGTCCTTCTGGCGTCGCGCGCAGGGAATTGCACGATTGTAGCGCCAGTGTCCTCGCCCTTGTCGGAGGGCGAGAATTCGGGAATGGTAGCGCGAAGGATCCGCGAAAGTTCCTCAATGTCGTAGGCATTGACCGCAGCCTGCAGCAAAGTCAGCGCCCGGGCGATAATTTCAGCCGAGGCATCGCGCGCGCGCGCCTCCAGGATCTTCGAATGTGAGGTGGGGCGATAGAGCTCATCGGCATGGAACAGGGTTTCATGAAGCTTTTCACCAGGCCTGAGCCCCGTGTACACGATCGCGATGTCCTTGCCCAATTGCTTGCCGGCAAGGCGGATCATCTGCTCGGCCAGGACCCGGATCGGCACTGGCTCGCCCATGTCCAGGGTGTAGATAGAGGCATGCGCGGCGCTCGCGGCCGCTTGCACGATCAGCTGGCAAGCCTCCGGGATGGTCATGAAGTAGCGTGTTACATCGTGGTCGGTAACGGTAACCGGCCCGCCCTGGCGGATCTGCTCCCGGAACAATGGCACCACGCTGCCGGCGGAATCGAGCACATTGCCAAAACGCACGGTGACGAAGCGCGTCGATTTGCGATCATCCAGTGTCTGGCAGACCATCTCGGCAAACCGTTTCGTCGCGCCCAGGACGTTGACCGGATCCACTGCCTTGTCGGTGGAAATAAACACGAAAGTGCCTACCCCCGCTTCGCGGCAGGACCTGGCGACCACTTCGGTGGCCAGCACATTGTTGCGTACCGCTTCGCGCAGTTGGCGTTCAAGCAAAGGAACCTGCTTGTAGGCCGCTGCGTGAAATACGGCATCGGGTTCGGCGATCTTGAGCGCATACGAGATCACGGCTGGATCACCGCAGTTGCCCAGCACCGACACTATTTCCAGATCGGGGAAGGCCCGTTTCAACTCGGCATGCGCGGTGGTCAACGCCAGCTCATCAACCTCAAGCAATGCGATCTTGCGCGCTCCATGCCGGGCGCATTGCCGGCATAGTTCCGAACCAATCGAACCACCCGCCCCCGTGACCAGCACCGTGCGGCCGCCTAACCAGCCGCGGATCAGCTTCCAGTCCGGCGTTACCGGCTTCCGGCCCAAAAGGTCCTCGATGGCGACTTCCTTCAGCTCGCCGGGCAACGAGCGCCCCTCCAGAACATCGACCAGGCGGGGAACTGTGCGGAACGGCAGGCCGGTGCTTTCGCAGATGGCCACGACCCTCTGCATGGTCACCGCGTCCAGCGAAGGCATGGCTATGACGATCAGTCTCGCCGCGGTTTCCCGGGCCACGGTTACCGCATCCTTCAACCCACCTAGCACGGGCACATCATGCAGGTTGGTGCCGTGCAGTTTGGCCGCATCGTCCAGCAAGCCTACCGGCTGGTAGGCGCCACTACGGCGCAAATCGCGCACCAGCGCCTCAGCTGCGCGACCTGCCCCCAGGATCAATACCCTGATTGCGGTTCCGCTCTTGGAATCGGAATTCTGGTTGTCCTTCCATGCACGGAACAGGAGCCTGGGCATGCCCAGCAAACCTACAAGCACAATGGGGTAAAGGACCAATACCGCACGTGGCACCGAGCCAAGGCGGTTGTACAACGCCAAGCCCAACGCCAGTGCCAACAGCCCCAGCAGGGCAGCCTTCAATATGTTCCACAGGTCCGGGACGCTCGCGAAACGCCAGAGACCGCGATACAGGCCCACCCGCCAGAACACCAATCCCTGCGCTACCAGTACGATACCGATTTCGGTTGACCAGAGTGGAAATGAGGGTGGATCCGCAAGCATCGCGTATCGCAGATGGTGCAAGCCTTCCCAGCAGATCCAGACCATCACCAGGTCATGGCTTACCACGGTCAGCCGTGGCAGAAAGGCGGCCATTCGTTCACGCCAAGAGGTCATCGGCCTGCTTCCCTAATCACTCGAACATCCCTGTGCAATAGCGCCCAAATCACCATAAGCGTCCCGTACCAGGCCATGCAAACCCAGATCAGTAGTGGCCGCGGCCAGCGCAAACCAAACAGCATCAGGATGACCGCGCACAGACCGAAGACCGCATAGGCCATTGTAACCGGCACATGGCTACCAAGTCGTCTCGACCAGGATTGATAGGCGTGCTGCACGTGCGGCTCCCACCAGCGTTCCCCCCGCAGCATGCGCATGGCCAATGTGAAGCCCGTGTCTATGAGGAACACTGAAACCGGCAGCAGCAGGAAAGGCCATTGGCTCCGATGCTTCGTGAACGCGTACAGGATCAGCACGGCCAGCAGGTAGCCCAGGGCTCCACTGCCTACATCTCCCAGGAAAACCCTGGCCTTGGGGAAATTGAACGGCAGGAAACCTGCGGTCGCGGCAACCAGCCCCGCCCCTACCCATGCCCACGGCCCGGGGCCCAGGACCAGCGCCAATCCGGCGGCGGCAATGCCAGCCTGGCTGGCAGCCAGGCCATTGATACCGTCCATGAAATTCCACACATTGACCATGACCATGACCAAGGCAAACGCAAAAAACGCGTCCAGCACCATGGCGCTGGTCCGGTAGGTGGCCCAGGCCACCAGCGATGCCGCCAATGCCTGGACCAGCAAGCGTGGCCAGGCGGGTAGCGCGACATGGTCGTCGAACCAGCCGACGCCAGCGACCAGGATCAAGCCAATGGCGCAAGACGCCAGCGGCCATGCATGTTCAGGTTGCTTGACCGCCAACCAGCCCATGCCCAGCAGCACGGGCACTACGATGGCGATGCCGCCGCCTCGCGGGGTGGCCAGCGCATGGCTGCGGCGTTCTCCCGGCTGATCCAGCAGATTCCGCCTTAGCGCGTACCGAATCGCCAACCAGGTACCCGCCAACGCCACTGCGAAATGCAGCAAGACCCAGGATAAAAACACAGGCATCAGACCACCGCGTAATTAAGCAGCGGCTTGACCGTGCCCCACTCCTTGCAGCTGGGACATTGCCAATGGTGCGTGCGGGCGCCGAACCCGCAACGGGTGCAGCGATAGCTGGGGTTGCGTACCAGCAGCTGATCGGTGATGTGCTTGAGGTCGTTCAGCGTTGCGGTGGAGTCCGCCCCTTCGGCCAGGGTAAGGTCGATCAACGCTGCCTCGCCCCGCACCGAAGGGCGATCCTTCAGCTGCCGCGCCAGGTAGGCACGCGCGGCAGCGACTCCGTCCTGGCTTTCGACCAGGCGGGTCAAGGCGAGTACCGGAGCGATGCCGCGATAGTGCTCGCACATTTCCGAGAGAAAAGCGCGGGCGCCAGACAGATCTCCGCCCAGTTCGTAGTTCGCCATCAGGCTGGGCAGGACTTCCGGCAAATAGTCCGGATCATGGCGCGCGGCACGCTCATAGGCGCGGATGGCGGCCTCGTGATTGCCGGCATCCGACTCGATGCGCCCTTCCAGGATGCCTGCGCGGACGCAGCTCGCATCGGCCTGGTAGGCACGCGCAATGGCCGCGCGCGCCGCGTCGGCATCGTTCGCGGTACGGTGGCGCTCCGCCAACTCGCATTCGAATTGCGCGATCAGCTTGCCCATTGGTTCACCCGCCACTTCTTCGTAGCGGGTGGCGTTGTCGATCGCTTTTTCCCAGTCGCGCTCGGTCTGGTAGATGCCGATCAGGTGCTTGAGCGCCTGCGGTGCACGCTGGTCGATGCGGGTGAGGTCAGTGAAGACCGTTTCGGCGCGATCAAGCAAGCCGGAGCGCATGTAGTCCTCGCCCAACGCGAGCAAGGCCTGCACTTTCTGCTGGTCGCTCAGATCACTGCGCTGGACCAGGCCCTGGTGCAGGCGGATGGCGCGATCCACCTCGCCTCGGCGGCGGAACAGATGGCCCAACGCTACCTGGGTCTCGAAAGTTTCCTTGTCCAGTTCGGCGATGTGCAGGAATAGCTCTATCGCCTTGTCCGGCTGCTCGTTCAACAAATAGTTGAGGCCGCGGAAGTAAGTGCTGGAAAGCCGGCTGACCTGGGTATCCCCGTGTCGCTGTCCTCCCCTGCGCCCAATCACCCAGCCGCTGAGCGCGGCCAGTGGCAGGAACAGGAAGAACCAGAACCATTCATTGAGGAATTGCATTCGTTATTGGCCGGTTGGTCGATCAGAGGCCGGTGACGGAAGGCGGCACAGTAGATGGAACCTGCTTGCTGGCCTTGCGCAACTTGGAATACAGCGGCCAGACGATGGTCGCCAACACGATCAGGCCGCCGATAACAACACCCGCCAGCAAGGACAGGATGATTGCGTTGCCCGGGGTCGTGACCCAGCTAAAGGAAATAAGCTTGAGCGTGATCTGCGGGCTGCTGTTCTGAAACCCGACGATGAGTCCAAGGGCAAGGAACACCAGCGCGACAACCAGGCGAAAGACATTCATCAGGCGGCTCCTTTGCTTGGGAACTGCTAGCTTAGCCGAGTCGGTCCACAGCCACACACCGTGCTGCCGGATTGCTTAAAGAAACACGACGATTATTCGCCGCTTTCCTCGATCGGGGTCACACCACTGACGCGTTCGCGCAGCTCCTTGCCGGGCTTGAAATGCGGCACGTGCTTTGCCGGCAGGGCAACGGAATCGCCCGTCTTTGGATTGCGACCCAGGCGTGGTGGACGGTAATGCAGGGAAAAACTGCCAAATCCACGGATCTCGATGCGCTCGCCATGGGCCAGGGCACCACCCATCATCTCCAGCAGCGATTTCACTGCCAGATCAACGTCATCGGCCTTGAGGTGCGGCTGGCGACGGCTGAGGATTTCGATGAGTTCGGATTTGGTCATCGTCACGGAGATAGGCGAAAGACACCACTACCGGCCCGGTGTGAACCGGACCGGCGTGGATCGGATGGCTTGCTTACTCGGACTTGTTGCCTTCCAGCTGCGCGCGCAGCAGCGCACCCAACTGGGTGGTGGCACCGGTCGAAGACGAGGAAGACTGCGACTGGTAGTCCTCCAGCGTTTCGCGCATCTCGGCGTCGTCCTTGGCCTTGATCGAAAGCTGCAGCACACGGCCTTTGCGGTCCATGCCCACGAAACGGGCTTCGATCTTCTCGCCGACCTTCAGGTGCTGGCTGGCGTCATCGACGCGCTCGGTGCTGATGTCGCGCGCAGCGACGTAGCCTTCGACGCCTTCGGCGATGTCGATGATGGCGCCCTTGGCGTCCACTTCACGCACCACGCCTTCCAGCTTGGAACCCTTTGGGTTGGCGGCCATGAACTGGCCGAACGGATCCTGCTCCAGCTGCTTGACGCCCAGGCTGATGCGCTCGCG
>JBDTPP010000100.1:0-11750 GCA_039932615.1 Pseudoxanthomonas sp. | reverse complement strand
CAGCACCGCGCGCTGCACGTCGAACTCCTCGCGGGTCACCAGGTCCAGGCGCGACAGGCCGGATTGCAGCGCGCTCTTGAAGGTCTGCTGCAGTTCTTCCTTGGATTCGCGCAGCCCTGGCGGCACCAGGTCACTGAGGCGGCGGGCGAGATCATCGATGTGGTTGAGGTCGATCATGTGGGGCTCTCAATTGGTATGCAGTCCGGCAGTGCGTGCAGCCTGAGCCTGTTGCCTGGTAAGCGCCATCGGCCTTTGCCGCGGCGTGGTGTCAGGTAAATCCGACCCCAGGCTAGGCCTCCATTGAACCCGACACCCGCCCATGCCGCAACCGCGATGCGTCCCAGCGGGATATCCTGAAGAAAGCCTTCCGGAGGAAAATCTTCATGAAAATGATCATGGCCATCATCAAGCCGTTCAAGCTGGACGACGTGCGCGAAGCCCTGGCCGAAGCCGGCATCACCGGCATCACCGTGACCGAGGTCAAGGGCTTCGGCCGGCAGAAAGGCCATACCGAGCTCTACCGCGGCGCCGAATACGTGGTCGATTTCCTGCCCAAGGTTAAGCTCGAAATCGCCGCCACCGACGACCAGGTCGACATGGTCGTGGAAGCGATCGTCAAGGCGGCCGGCACCGGCAAGATCGGCGACGGCAAGGTGTTCGTGTACGACATGGGGCGGGTGGTGCGGATACGCACCGGCGAACTGGACTCGGACGCGTTGTAAGCCACCAGGATGATCGGCAGCAGATCATCGCACCAGTCTGTCTTGCGCTGGGCCTTGCTGGTCCACGACAAAGAATCTTTTCATTCGCTCCGGGGTTGTTCGTATGGATCGTCGTCGGTTCTTGGCAGCAAGTGGATTGGGGGCAGCAACCCCCGCCTTCTCCAATGGGTTGGCAGCAAGCGTGGTTGCGGATGATCCGCTGTTCAAGCGCATAAACTTCACCTCCGATGGCCTGGGTCTGGATCCACGCGAATATTCCACCCTCCTGCAGCAAGCGACAGAAAACGGCCAGCTGCAGGCCGACAACTACTCCAACGGCGGATTGATTGCGCAGCTGGAGGAAAAATTTGCCAGGCTACTGGGCAAGGAAGCCGCCATGTTCGTGCCGACGGGCACTCTGGCGAACCACCTGGCGGTCAGACAACTGGCCGGAACCGAGCGTCGCGTCCTGGTCCAGGCGGAAAGCCACCTCTACAACGACAGCGGTGACTGTGCACAAACCTTGAGCGGTTTGAATCTGGTTCCCCTGGCCGAAGGTCGAAGTGCGATCGGACTCGATGAAATAAAAGGCTGGATCGAGCGCTCGGCGCGTGGCCGTGTCGAAATGAAGGTAGGCGCGATCTCCATCGAAAGCCCGGTACGCCGCAAGGACCACGAGATGGTCGGCTTCGATGAGCTGGAGCGCGTCTGTGGCTATGCGCGCGAGCAAGGCATACGGCTGCACCTGGACGGCGCGAGGTTGTTCAATCTCCCGTACCACTCCGGCAAGAGCGTCAAGCAATACGCAGCCCTTTTCGACACGGTCTATGTGTCGTTGTGGAAACACTTCAACGGTGCGTCCGGCGCCATTCTCGCTGGCGACGCCAAGTTTATCGCGGGGCTGTTCCACACGCGCCGCATGTTCGGTGGTTCGCTTCCGCATGCATGGCCGCAGGTCGCGTTGGTGGCGAAATACGCGGATGGCTATGAGCAGGAATACGCCAACGCATGGCAGGCGGCGGATCGCCTGATGGGCCTGCTGCAATCGGGTGGTCGGTTCAAGACGCGGAAAGTATCGAACGGCACCAGCAAGTTTTTCCTGGGGCTGCCCGGCATAGCCCCGGAAATCCTGGCTGCGCGTGCATTGAGCAAGGGAATAGTTCTTCCCGCGGGCCCACCGGGTGCGGAGGAAGTGGGCCTGCAGGTCAACGCTACGATCCTGCGTCGCTCCCCCGAAGCGCTGGCACAGGCTTTCACCGAATTACTGCAGGTCTCGTAGGGCGGGTCTTGACCCGCTTCCGGGAATGTCGAGATCGGTCAGAAGGCGGGTCAAGACCCGCCGGGCGCAGTGTTTACTCCGCCAGCGCCTTGGCTACGAACGGCGGCGCCACCAGCACGCCGGTGTGCAGGTGCGCGCTGTAATACAGCGTCTCGAACGCCTTGCTGCTGGCGTCGCCTTCGCGGAAATCGAAATTCCCGCCCTTGCGCGCCAGGGTCACGCTCCACCAGCCGGTCGGGTAGCACGGCTGCGGGAACGGCAGGGTCTTGAAGGTGGTGAAACCGGCCCTGCGCATTTCGCCGCGCATTTCCTTGATCAGGTCCAGCAACGCCAGCGGCGACTCGGACTGCTGCACCAGGATGCCGTCGTCCTTCAGTGCGCGGAAACAGGAATCGTAGAAGGCCTTGTTGAACAGGCCCTCGGCCGGGCCGACCGGATCGGTGGAATCCACGATCACCACGTCCACGCTGCCGGCCGGGCAGTTGGCCATGTAGGCGACGCCGTCGTCGAACAGCAACTCCGCGCGCGGGTCGCTGTTGCTGTCGCACAGTTCGGGGAAGTACTTCTCCGACATGCGCGTGACCTGCTGGTCGATGTCGCACTGGGTCGCGCTCTGCACGCCCTGGTGCTTGAGCACCTCGCGCAGGGTGCCGCAGTCGCCGCCGCCGATGATCACCACGCGCTTCGGATCGGCGTGGGTGTACAGCGCCGGGTGCGAAATCATCTCGTGGTAGAAGAAGTTGTCGCGCGTGGTCAGCATCACCGCGCCATCGATCAGCATCAGGTTGCCCCAATCGGTGGTGCCGTAGATCTCGATCTTCTGGAACGGCGACTGCACTTCGTCCAGCTTGCCGGTGGTGCGAAAACCAATCGCCGAGCCGGTGGGCTGGAAGTGTTCGATGTACCAGGTGTCGTTGGTGGTCATGCAGGAGTCCTGTCGCCGTTGATTGATCCTTCTCCCTTCGGGAGAAGGTGCCCGCAGGGCGGATGAGGGTGCGGCGAAGCTACATAGCGCTGAATCACTTCAGCTTCGCCGTACCCTCACCCCAACCCTCTCCCGAGGGGAGAGGGGCTTTGCGAGGGCGCGAATTGTACCGGATGCGGCGTTACAGCCCGGCGGCGATGGCTTAGCATCCCGGGACGACGGCACGTGGAACCGCGAATGCATCCGCTGGAAGCAAGACGAAAGCTGGTGGAACGGCTGGAACGGGAGGTGCAAGAGGCGCCCGGGCGATACGCCTTCAAGCTGTCGCTGCTGGCAGCACTGGGCTATGCGGTGCTGGTGGCGGCATTGGCGCTGACGCTAGGCCTGCTGGCCTTCATCGTGTTGTACACGCTGATCGTGCGCCCGCCGATCGATCCCTGGATCGCCATCCCGATCATTGTGCTGGGAATGACCGGCACGGTCGTCCTGCGCTCGGTATGGATCAGGTTCGTACCGCCCGAGGGCCATCACCTGCAACCGGGCGAGGCACCGGAATTGCGTGCCGAGGTCGAGCGCGTGCGCAACGCGGTAGGTGCGGGGCCGCTGCATGGCATCGTCATCAACGCCGAGCTCAACGCCGCGGCAGCCTATGTGCCGGATGGGTTGGCACTGTGGCGGCAGAAGCACTATCTGATCCTGGGCCTGCCGCTGCTGCAGGCGCTGGACCGGCGCGAACTGGCGGCGGTCATCGCCCATGAGTTTGGCCACTTCCATGGCCGGCACGAACGCTTCGCCGGCTGGATCTACCGGCTGCGCAGCAGCTGGCATCGGCTGATGGAAGGCATGGCGGGCGAGGGCATCTGGGGCGGCCAGCTGCTGTGGCTGTTCTTCCGCTGGTACGCGCCGTACTTCGATGCGTACAGCTATGTGCTGGCCCGCCGCCACGAATATGCCGCCGATGCGGTGGGTGCGCAGGTGGCCGGGGCGGAGGCGATGGCCAGCGCGCTGGTGCGGATGGAACTGGCGTCGGACTGGCTGCATGGCGAGTTCTGGCCACAGGTGGAGCGCTCTGCGCGCGTGCAGTCCTATCCACCGATGGAAGTGCAGGAGCGGCTGGCCGAACGCCTGCAGCAGATCCTGCCAGAGCACGCACGCATTCCCGCGCGCCTGCTCGGCCGCGAACCGGGACTGGACGACACCCATCCGACCCTGGAGAAGCGCTTGGCGGCGCTGCGGATCGACAACTCCCTGCCCATCGAACGGATCGCCACGGACATCGCCCAGGAATCTGCATCCTTGCTGCTGGGCGATCGCCTGGTTCCACTCAGGGAGCGCTTCAGCCGCGAATGGCAGGCCGCTGCCAAACCCGAATGGCAGGCGCTGCATCGTCAGTCGGAGATCGAACGCAATCGCCTGGCCGAACTGGAAGCGCACCCCAGCCATACACCTGCCGAAGCGGTGGAGCTGGCTTGTCTTTCGGAATATCACCGTCTCGGCGTCGATGCCTTGCCGCTGTATCTGTCGGCACTGGAGCGCGCGCCTTCCGACGCCCGTGGCCAATACCGTCTCGGCGCGCTGCTGCTCAAGCGCGAGCGTGAAGCGGAAGGTATCGAACGCCTTCAGCGGGCCATGGAGCTGGACGTGTCGTTGATAGCGCCAGTGTTGCGCTGCCTGGATGACCATGCGCGCGGCTTGCCGGTGGAATCGGCGGTTATCGCGACGATCGAAACGTTACGCGCCCAGTATCTGCCACGGATGCGCGAACCGCAGACCCGCAATGCGTCGGTTGCTGATGAGGATCTGCTTCCGCATGCGCTGGAGGCTGCGCAACTGCGCGACCTGGCGCGAACGCTGCGAGGTCATGAGAAGGTCCGTGGTGCCTGGATCGCACGCAAGCGGCTGCAGGGCGCCGAAGTGATGCCGCATTACCTGATAGCACTGGACTGGGCGGGTTCGGTGGCCAGCGAACGGGCGGCCTTGCCGCGTATCGCCGGACAGCTGGCGCTGTCAGGCAGCTGCACCCTGCTCACCTTCACCAGCGAAGCGCCGCTCGCACGCCGGATCAGGCAGGCCGTCGGCGAAGCCACCTACCAGCGCCCGTAACCGGAGCGGCACGACGACGGCGTTAGAATGCGCGTCCGTTTTCTTCGACAGAGCCTGCGCCCATGTCCAGCTGGTCCCTCGACCAAGCCCGCAAGACCTATTCCATCCCGCACTGGGCGGAAGGGTATTTCGACGTGGATGCGGCCGGGCAGGTGGTGGTCAGCCCCAGCGGCGTGCAGGGCCCGTCGATCCCGCTGCCCGAGATCGTCGACAGCGCCCGCGCCAACGGCGCGCGCATGCCGCTGCTGGTGCGCTTCCCCGACATCCTCGGCGATCGCCTGGGCAAGCTGCAGGCGGCGTTCGCCCAGGCCCAGGCCGAGTGGGAATATCCCGGCGGCTATACCGCGGTCTATCCGATCAAGGTCAACCAGCATCGCGGCGTGGCCGGGACTTTGGCCTCGCACCATGGCGAAGGTTTCGGCCTGGAAGCCGGCAGCAAGCCGGAGCTGATGGCGGTGCTGGCCTTGTCGCGGCCGGGCGGGCTGATCGTCTGCAACGGCTACAAGGATCGCGAATACATTCGCCTGGCCCTGATCGGCCGCAAGCTGGGCCTGCAGACCTTCATCGTGATCGAGAAGCCGTCCGAGCTGGCGCTTGTGATCGAGGAAGCCAAGGCGCTGGGTGTGAAGCCGGGCCTCGGCGTGCGCATGCGTTTGGCGTCATTGGGTGCCGGCAAGTGGCAGAACAGCGGCGGCGACAAGGCCAAGTTCGGCCTGTCCCCGCGCCAGGTGCTGGACCTGTGGAAGTCGCTGCGCGACGCGGGCCTGCAGGACACCCTGGGCCTGCTGCATTTCCACATGGGTTCGCAGATCTCCAACGTGCGCGACATCGCCAACGGCATGCGCGAGGCCACGCGCTATTTCGTGGAGCTGTCCAAGCTCGGCGCGTCCATCAGCCATGTCGATGTCGGCGGTGGCCTGGGCATCGACTACGAAGGCACCCGTTCGCGCAGCTATTGCTCGATCAATTACGGGCTCAACCAGTACGCCTCCAACATCGTGCAGCCGCTGGCCGAAGCCTGCGAGGAACACAAACTCACGCCGCCGCGCATCGTCACCGAATGCGGCCGCGCCATGACCGCGCACCATGCGGTGCTGATCGCCAATGTCTCGGAAGTAGAGCAGGCGCCGGAAGGCCGCGTGCCGCCGGCGCACGACGACGAGCCGGCAGTGATCCGCCACCTGCGCGAGATCCACGGCGAGCTGGGTTCGCGCCCGGCGGTGGAACTGTTCCACGATGCCCAGCACCACCACAGCGAAGGCCTGTCGTTGTATGCGCTGGGCCAGATCGACCTGACCCACCGTGCACGCATCGACGACCTGTTCTACGCCATCGCCCATGCAGTGCGCGCAAGCCTGGACAGCGACGAGCGCAGCCACCGCGACCTGCTGGATGAATTGAACGAGCGCCTGGTCGACAAATACTTCGTCAACTTCAGCGTGTTCGAATCGATCCCTGATGTCTGGGCCATCGACCAGGTGTTTCCGATCGTGCCGATCGAACGCCTCAACGAGGCGCCGCTGCGTCGCGGCGTGGTCTGTGACATGACCTGCGACTCGGACGGCATGGTCAAGACCTATGTCGAGAATGAGGGGCTGGATTCCTCGCTGCCGCTGCACGCACTTAATCCGGGCGAAAGCTATCGATTGGGTTTCTTCCTGGTCGGCGCCTACCAGGAGATCCTCGGCGACATCCACAACCTGTTCGGCGACACCGACACGGTGGAAGTGAAGCGCGACGGCGACGGTTTCCGGATCACCCAGCAACGACGCGGCGACACCACCGACGTGATGCTGGACTACGTGGGCTATGCGCTCGCCGATCTGCGTGCGACCTATGCGGAGCGGGTGGCGCAGGCGGGCTTGCCGGTGGAAGAATCGAAGATGCTTGCCGATGCGCTGGAAGCGGGGCTGACCGGGTACACCTATCTGTCGGATGAACCGCTGAGTTGAAGCTCTTGCCCCCTCCCTTGCGAAGCAGGGGAGCTCGAAGCCGCCTTCCGGCGGCTGAGGGGGAGGAGTACTTTTGATCCTGGCTTTTGTTTCCTGGACATCCACCGAAGAGCAAGATCAAAGGTAACTTCCTCCCAACCTCCCCCTAGCCGCTGCGCGGGCAGGGGGAGGGCCTGAAAGCATCGATTCCGATGCATCCGCGACTCCTCATTTCTCCCACCCCCACAAACGAAAGCGCACCCCGTGAAATACCCCGGCCTCGACCTGCTGCGCGCCGTCGCCATCATCTGGGTGATGCTGTTCCATTCCTTCGTGGTCGGCGGCCTGGGCGAAAGCTACAGCTGGCTTTCCCGCTATGGATGGATGGGCGTGGACCTGTTCTTCGTGCTCAGCGGATTCCTGATCGGCACCCAGGTGCTGGCACCGTTGGCGCGAGGGGGGCGCTTGTCGTTCCGCGAGTTCTACCTGCGTCGTGCGTTTCGCATCCTGCCGGCGTTCTGGGTAGTGCTGGCGCTGTACCTGCTGTTTCCCGTGCTGCGCGAAGCGCGGGGGCTGGAGCCATGGTGGAAGTTCGCCACTTTCACCATGAACCTGTCGATCGACTACACCAGCAACGCCGCGTTCTCGCATGCCTGGTCGCTGTGCGTGGAGGAGCATTTTTACCTGGCGTTCCCGCCGCTGGCATGGGTGATGTTGCGCAAGCCCTCGGTGACAAAATTCGTCGGCCTGTGCGTGCTGCTGGTGCTGGCGGGGATTGCCCTGCGCAGCGCGGTGTGGCTGCACGACGCCGCGCTTGCGGCGAGCGGTGGCGTGCAGCGCAACTGGTTCGTGGAAGACATCTACTACCCGACCTGGGACCGGCTCGACGGGCTGTTGGCGGGCGTGATCCTGGCTACCTTCAAGGTGTTCCGCTCGCAGCGCTGGGACCGCCTGCAGGCGCATGCCAATACGGTGTTGTTGCTCGGCCTGGGGGTAATGGCCCTGGCGCTGTGGCTGTTCAAGCAGCGTACCGGCTTGCTGGGCAATTCGATCGGCTGGCCGGTGCTTTCGCTGGGACTGGCGTTGCTGGTGTTCGCCGGTGCCGGTAACCGCAGCCTGATCGCGCGCGGGCGCGTTCCCGGGGCGGCCTGGTTGGCAGCAATTTCCTACAGCCTGTACCTGGTGCACAAGGCGGTGTTCCATCTGTTGGAAACCGCTTGGGGGCCAGTGCTGGAAGGACGTGGTGTGGTGGCATTCTGCGCATACGGCGCTGCCGCGTTGCTGGCCGGCGCGGCTTTGTACTACGCGGTGGAGCGACCGTTCCTGCACTTGCGCGATCGCATGCCGCGGTCGAAGCGCACGATGGACGTGCCGGTTTCCGCCAACTGATTTGCGCTCAAGCCTTCCTGTCCACCTGGAACGCCGGGAATGACTGCGTCACCGGCATGATTTCCAGCCGGTTGATGTTGAGGTGCGCCGGCAACGTGGCGATGTAGAACAACTGCTCGGCGATGTCTTCGGCAGTCATCGGCTCGGCGCCTCCGTAAACTCGATCGGAGGCCGCCTGGTCGCCATGGGTACGGACCAGGGTGAATTCGGTTTCGGCCATGCCCGGTTCGATGCTGGTCACGCGCACGCCGGTGCCGTGAAGGTCCGAGCGCAAGCCCAGCGAGAACTGCTTTACGAAGGCCTTGGTGCCGCCATAGGTGTTGCCGCCGGGATATGGATAGCTCGCTGCGACCGAACTCATGTTGATGATCACGCCGCGGCGCTCGATCAACTTTGGCAGCAGGCGGTGGGTCAAGGTCACCAGCGCCGTGATGTTGGTGTCGATCATGGTCCGCCAGTCCTGCAGGCTGGCGCTCTGCGCCGGCGCGGTGCCCAGGGCCAGTCCGGCGTTGTTGATCAGCACGTCGATGTCACGGAAGGCTTCGGGCACTGTTGCGAGGGCTGCTTCCAGCGCGGCTTCGTCGCGGATGTCGAAGGCGGCGGCATGGACCAGGTCGGCGCCATATTCCTGCACCAGTGGTTGCAGGCGATCGTCACGACGGCCGGTGGCGATCACGCGCCAGCCCGCACCGGCGAAACGTTTGACAGCGGCGGCGCCGAATCCGGAAGTGGCACCGGTGATGAGGACGGTCTGGGTCATGGGGATCTTTTGGGGAAGTATTTACTGGGGAAGCAATGTACTAAAAATCGTTTCGCGCCGAGGTGCTCGAACCGCGCACGCTCTTTCGCGGCCATCACCATACGAAGGGAATCAGCCGCCTGGTCTGCCGTACATACTCCGGATATTGGCTCGGAAAGGCATTCGCAAGCACCTGTTCCTCGATGCGTATGCGCCACAGGAACGCGATGGTCACCGGCACCATCACCACCAGCATCGAGGCCAGATTACCCAGGGCCAGGCCGAAACCGAGGAAGGTCATCAACGCCCCGGTATAGGACGGGTGGCGGAGCAGCTGATAGGGACCGCGCCGGATAAGCTCGTGGCCTTCGCGGATGGTGACATCGACAGTGAAGAAATGCGCCAGCACGCGTATCGACCAGAAGCGCAGGAACATACCGGTGGCCATCAGCAGCAGGCCGATCCAGAACAGCGGCACGCGCATGCCAGCAAAGTGGCCATAGGCGCGGGAGGAGAGCCACACCGCGATGCCGATGCACACATAGATGGTCACCAAGAGCATGCGCAGGGTGCCGCTGTCCTTGCTGCGTGCGCGATCCCCGGAGCGGCGACTCAAGCCCAGCCAGATCTCGCTGGCGGCCCAGATCGCAGTCAGCGCGAGGAACAGTTTGCCAGCGAGGGGGGCGATTTCAATCATGGTCGGCTCCGGCTCAGCGCTTGAACGCAATGAGCACAATTCCGCCACTGACCAGGCCAACGCCCAGCCACTCGCGGCTGTTGAGGCGCTCGTGCAGGAAAAACAGGGCAAACAGTGCGACCAGCACCAGGCTGCCCTTGTCCACGGCGGCCACTTTTGAAGCTTCGCCGGCCTGAAGGGCGCGGAAATAGCAAACCCAGGAAGCGCCAGTGGCCAAGGCCGACGCCAGCAGCCAACCCCAGGTGGAAGCCGCGACGGAGGCGGGCGGCTGCCACTTGCCGTTACCGAGCACGAACGCGGCCAGCACCAGCAGGATCATCGCGGTGCGGATCAGGGTGGCGAAATCGGAATTGATGTTCTGCAGCCCGGCCTTGGCAAAGATCGCGGTCAGGGCGGCAAACACCGCCGAGAGCAGCGCCCAGAACAACCATTGTGAACTGGTGGCCATGGTCAGGTTTTCCGCTTGCAGGAATCCAAGCATACCCCCGTGAGGCGAGTGGCCAGATTTCAGTGCGGCGCTTTACCGCGCCTTGATTGCCATTGCCGGCAAGCCGCCGCTGGCCAGTTTCTGCTTGGCTGCGGCCAGTTCACTGGCGCTGCCATATGGCCCCATGCGCACGCGATACACCGTCTTGGCACCGATCTGGGCCGATTCCACCCGCGCCGACAAGCCCAGCATGGCGATTTTTGCCTTGGTGGATTCGGCATCGCCGGAAGCGCCGAAGGCGCCGGCCTGGAGGATGTAGCGGGCCTCGGTGGCGGATGCTGCGCTGGCGCTTGCAGGAGAGGTCGTGGTGATGGCGGACGCTGTCGTGGCCACAGTCGTCGTCGAGGCGGGGGTTGGCGCAGTGGCTGGCGTTTCCGCGATCGGCGTCGGATTGCCGCTATCGGTCGACGTCGCTGCGTCTGCTGCCTTCTGCGCACGCGCTGCGCTGGCCTGTTCTGCGCGCGCGCTGGCGGCGAGCTCGGCATCGGACATCTGCACTTCCTTGCCGGGCAGCAAGGTATAGAAGTCGTACTGGGTTTCCCTGGCCGCGGCGTCGTCGGCCTTCGCGTCAGGCTGCGACGTGGCCGTGGAAGTGTCCGCGGCGATGTCGCCGGCATTGCCTTCGGCGTCGGCGACCTGCGCTGGCATGGCGTCGGGATTGGGTTGCGGGCGGAAGAAGCCGTCGCCGTTCTTCTTCATCAATCCGGGGACGATGAAGAACGCGGCCGCGCCCAGCACCAGTCCCGCGATCAGCCACACCCAACCCGGCGTACCGTTGCCCGAGTTGCGTCGCGCCTGATTCTTGTTGCGTCGTGCCGCCATTCCATTGCTCTCCAGTTACCTGTGTTCCAACTAAGTATTCTCAACTAAATATTCACAACTAAATATTTCCAACTACATTTTTTCGGGGGCGTTGACGCCCAGCAATTCCAGTCCGTTCGCAAGCACTTGCCGCGCCGCGCAGGCCAAGGCCAGTCGCGCGTCACGCGTATCGGCGTCTTCGACCAATGCCTTCACTTCGTGGTACCAAGTGTGGAAAGCATAGGCCAGTTCACGCAGGTATTGCGCGATGAGATGCGGCTCAAGCAGCTGCCCGGCGGTTTCCACCACTTCCGGGAAACGCGACAGCTCCACCATCAGCAACAGCGAGTGTTCGTCGTCCAGCAAGCCAAGCTTGGCCAGGCCATTATCCTGGTCGTAGCGGTAGCCCTGCGCGATGGCCTTTTCGAGGATGCTGAAAACACGGGCATGCGCGTACTGGACGTAATAGACCGGGTTGTCCTTGCTCTGTTCGCGGGCCAGGTCGATGTCGAACGTCAGTTGCGAATCGGGCTTGCGCGCGATCAGGAACCAGCGGGTCGCGTCGCGTCCGGCTTCCTCGATCAGATCGCGCAGGGTGAAATAGCTGCCGGCTCGCTTGGACAGCTTCACTTCCTCGCCGCCACGCATCACCGTGACCATCTGGTGCAGCACGTATTCGGGCCAGCCTTGGGGAATGC
>JBDTPP010000099.1:0-11852 GCA_039932615.1 Pseudoxanthomonas sp. | reverse complement strand
TGCGGTGGTCACGGCCGTGATGCTGGCATCGGCTACGGCGGGTTGCTCCAGGCTCTCGTTCATCAGGCCCAGCTCGAAAACCATAGCGGTTCCCCAGACCGAATCGGAATACCACGTCAGCGACAGTGCAGCCACCAAGCAGCGGCTCGCCACCCAGGACCGTCTGCGTCTGGCCACGCAGAGGTTGGGTAGTGGTGATCTGGTTGCGGCGGAGCGCGAGACCAAGTTGCTGCTCAAGGACAATCCGGGTTCGGCTGATGCCTATACCTTGTTGGCGGTCATCCGGGACCAACAGGGCAACACCGCGCAGGCCGGTGAAAACTACAAACGTGCCGCCGAACTGGCTCCTTCCCAGGGCGGCGTGCTCAATAATTACGGTGCGTGGCTCTGCACCAATGGGTTCCCCGCCGAGGCGCTGGTCTGGTTCGACCGCGCCTTGGCGGCGCCCGGATATGCAACCCCGGGATCGGCGCTGGCCAATGCGGGCGGCTGCGCCCTGAAGGCCGGACAATACGAGCGCGCCGGGCGTGACCTGCGCCAGGCGCTTTCCCTTGAGCCGGGCAATGCGTACGCGCTGGCTTCCATGGCGGACAACGAATATCGCCAGGGTCGTTATTTCGAAGCGAGGGCGTTCACAGAACGGAGATTGGCCGCTGCACCAGCGGATCCTGCCGTGCTACAACTGGCAGCCGATATAGAAGGCAAGCTGGGCGACAAGGCCGCCGCCAGCCGATATGTCCAGCGGTTGAGGGCGGAGTTCCCTTCGGTCACCGCGAATCCGGGGGAAACTGCAAGGCCATGAACGAACAAATTCAATCGGCGGCCGGCGAATTCGCCAAAGGCTGCGGCAGCCTGCTGAAGCAGGCGCGTGAAAATGCCGGCATGAGCCGCCAGGACGCGGCCAGCCAGCTGAAAATGCCTGAGCGGGTACTCGAATCACTGGAAGGGGAGCACTGGAGCCAGCTCGGGGCGCCGGTGTTCGTTCGCGGTCAGTTGCGCAGTTACGCCAAGCTGCTGAAGGTCGACATCGACCCTTACCTGCTACAGGCCCAACTTCAACCAATCCGCCCAGCCGAATTGATCAGCCACAGCCATACCCCTCGCTACCAGCGGGTAATGGAAAGCATCGCGCGTCGTGCAGTCTATGTCGTGATTACTGCGGCGATCGCAGTACCGGTATGGGTGGCCACGCAATCGCATATCGATGAAGGCGACTCACGGACCACGGCTTCTCTCGATGTGGTGCCCGGGGACGTAGTGGTGGCGGCCAACAGGGATAGCCAGAGCCCGCTTCCACAGGCGCAGAGCGCGCCCTACGTTGCTTCTCTTACGCCGCCGCTTTCGCGCAACAATGGCAACGGTCTGATCCTGCGCATGACCGGTGATAGCTGGGTCCAGGTCACCGGTCCCGATGGCATCACCTTGGAAAAAGCGCTGCTGAAGTCGGGCGAGGAACGCAGTTACCGCAATGGCCAAGTAAGCCGCGTGGTACTGGGCAATGCATCGGCGGTCGAGGTTCAGCAAGCCGGTAGTAGGGTGGATATGGCGCCCTACAAGCGAGCCAATGTGGCACGCTTTGCGGTATCCTCTGATGGTTCCCTCGCTCCGGTTGCTGACTGACTGGATTCCGGGGGGTTTCTCTCCCTTGAATCCTCCAACCCGAATCAATGACCCCGCCTAGACGGGGCGAGAGTACGCATGGCGATCGACGATCTGCTCGACGAGCACGAACAAAGCGAACGCGTCCGCAACTGGCTGAAGAACAACGGCGCTGGAATGATCGGCGGCATAGCCTTGGGACTCGCGGTTATTTTTGGCTGGCAGTGGTGGCAGAAGCACCAGGTCGAGCAGGCCGAGCAGGCCAACCTGGATTACCAGGTAGCAGTAGATAGCCTGGTTACGGCGGACCTCAAGAAGGCCCAGGCCGAAGTCGCCAAACTGCAAGGGGGAAAAGCGAACGTTTACGCGGACCTGGCGACGCTCAGGCTGGCCAAGGCCCAGGTCGATGCCGGTCAGGCGGACGCTGCAATCAGCACCTTGCGCGGCCTCAAGCCGGACCCCTCGCTGAAGTCCCTGGTCGATTTGCGGCTGGCCCGATTGCTGACAGATGCAGGCAAGGGCGAAGAAGCGCTCAGGATCCTCGGCGATGCCAGCGACAGTTCCAGCCTTGAGGCGCGCGGTGATGCATTGCTGGCCACCGGCAAGCGTGATCAGGCTCGCGATACTTACCTCAAGGCGCTTACCGGGCTGGACGTAGCGGCACCGCAACGCCGCCTGGTAGAACTCAAACTCACTGACGCCGGCGGCACGCCGCCGAAACCCGAGCAGCCCACCCGATGAGGCCGGTTTCCATGTTCAAGCGCATTCTTGCGATCGCCGTGCTTGCGGTCATTCTTTCTGGTTGCAGCACGGTCAAAGGCTGGTTTGGCAGCAAGAAAGATGCCGGCAAACCGACCGAGCCTGCGGAGTTGGTCAAGTTCACACCGACCGCGACTGTCTCCAAGTTGTGGAGCGCGAATGCCGGAAAAGGCGAAGACCGCCTGGGCGTGCGCCAGGGCCCGGCGGTGGCTGATGGCCATGTCTATGCCGCCGCGATTGAAGGAGGAGTGCGTGCCTTCGACCTGCAGTCAGGCAAGTCGGTGTGGCAGTACAAATCCGATGCGCGCCTTTCGGGCGGTCCCGGTGCTGGCGACGGCTTGGTCGTGGTCGGCACGCTGGATGGCGAAGTGATTGCACTGGACGCCTCCACCGGTACCGAAAAGTGGCAGGCCAAGGTTCCCAACGAAGTGATCGCTGCGCCGGCCATTGGCCAGGGGCTGGTGGTGGTTCGTTCCAATGATGGCCGGGTATCTGCATTCGATGCGGCTTCCGGCGAGCGTCGCTGGTTCTCCAGCCATGATCTTCCCAGCCTGACCGTGCGTGGCAATGCACCCGTGACCTTGGGACCTGGCGTTGTCTTCGTAGGTAACGATGACGGCACCGTTTCGGCGATGGGCCTGAGCGATGGGCGAGCGTTGTGGAACCAGGTGGTCGGGGTTCCCGAAGGCCGCACCGAATTGGAACGCATGGCCGATGTGGATGGCCCGGTTGTGCTTGATGACACGACGGTCTATGCGACCAGTTTCAAAAAGCAGACGGTCGCCATTGATGGTCCCAGCGGGCGCACGCTGTGGGCGCACGACAACGGTGGCGTGGGTGGATTGGGGCTGGCGTCCGGCAGCGTGGTGGTTGCCGATCCGGCAGGCACGGTCTGGGCATTGGACAAGAGTTCGGGCGCATCTGTCTGGTCCAATCCGTCATTTGCGCGCCGCTCACTGACCGCGCCCACGGTGCAGGGTGACTATGCGGTGGTTGGCGATTACGACGGCTACCTGCACTGGCTGCGCCTGGACAATGGCGAGGAAGCCGCGCGCGAGCGGGTCGGTGGAAAGGCGCTGCGCGCAAAGCCGCTCGTGGTAGACGGGATCCTGCTGGTGCAGAACGTCGACGGCGAGCTGAGCGCTTTCCGACTGCAATAACCGGCTACGTCCCCGATATAGTCCCCGAAACAGCGCACCTTGGTGCGCTGTTTTTCGTCGTAGCCCATGTGGTCCCGCCGAATAGGGGATAATCGACATTCGCCAGGCCTGCCTTGCATGCCGCCGATCTCCAACTCCTTCCCGGCTTTCAAATATGCTTCCCCTCGTTGCACTGGTCGGCCGCCCCAACGTGGGCAAATCGACATTATTCAATGCGCTGACGCGCAGCCGTGATGCGCTGGTCCACGATCAGCCCGGGGTCACCCGTGACCGCAACTACGGAATCTGCCGCCTGGACGAGGAAAAGCCGTTCATGGTGGTCGATACCGGTGGCATCGCCGGCGAAGAGGAAGGGCTGGCTGGTGCTACCGCACGCCAGGCCCGCGCAGCGGCCGAAGAAGCCGACCTGGTGTTGTTCATCGTCGATGGCCGCGAAGGCGCCTCGACCCTGGATGACGACATTCTGACCTGGCTGCGCAAGACCTCGCGCCCGACCTTGTTGGTGATCAACAAGATCGATGGCCTGGAGGAATCCACCGCGATTTCGGAGTTCTCGCGTTACGGTTTCAACGATGTCGTCACCGTATCGGCCGCCCATCGGCAAGGCATCGACGAACTGCTTGAGGAAGTGCAGAAGCGCGTGCCGGAAGAAGGCACCACCGCCGTGCTGGACAATGATCCGGCGCGGGTGCGCATTGCCTTCGTCGGCCGTCCCAATGTGGGCAAGTCAACCCTGTTCAACCGCTTGCTGGGCGAGGAGCGCATGATCGCCTCGGAAGTGCCCGGCACCACCCGCGATTCGATCTCGGTGGACATGGAGCGCGATGGTCGCCAGTACCGGCTGGTCGACACCGCCGGCCTGCGGCGCAAGTCCAAGGTCGAGGAAGCGGTCGAGATCTTCAGCATCATCAAGACCCTGCAATCGATCGAGCAGTGCCAGGTCGCGGTGCTGATGCTGGATGCCACCGAAGGCGTGACCGACCAGGATGCCACCGTACTCGGTGCGATCCTCGACGCCGGCCGGGCGCTGGTGATCGCAGTGAACAAGTGGGACGGACTGGAAACCTACCAGCGCGAACAAACCGAATCGCTGCTGTCGCGCAAGCTGAATTTCGTGGAATGGGCCGAGAACGTGCGTATCTCGGCCAAGCACGGCTCCGGCCTGCGCGAACTGTTCCGCGCCATCCATCGTGCGCATGCCTCGGCAACCAAGGAACACGGCACCAGCGAAGTCACCAAGGCCCTGGAAGTCGCATACGAAACCAATCCGCCGCCGGCGGTTCGCGGCAACGCACCCAAGCTGCGTTTCGCCCATCCGGCCGGGCTCAATCCGCCGACTTTCGTGGTCCACGGCACGCGTCTGAAGAACCTGCCCGAGTCGTACAAGCGCTACCTGGAGAATTTCTTCCGCAAGCGCTTCAAGATGGTCGGTACGCCGGTGCGTTTCATCTTCAAGGATTCGGTGAATCCGTACGAAGGCAAGAAGAACGTGCTTACCGACAAGCAAGTGGCCAAGAAACGCCGCCTGATCCGGCACGTCAAGCGCGGCAAGTAAACCGTGCTGGCTGCCTGTCCGACGCGATCCGATGAGTAGTTTCCCAAGCCACATCGATTACCCGGCGGCGCTGACGATCGTGCGCGAGGTCGCGGCGCAGCGACGGCTGCAGAGCGAACGACTCGCGATCCGGCGCGTGGACGGACGCGTCCTCGCCCAGGACCTGATCGCTCCGATCGCGTCGCCTGTGTTCGGCAACAGTCGGATGGACGGGTTTGCCCTGAGCCATGCTGATCTGGATCCTGCTGGCGACACTTCGCTGCGCATTGTTGCTGCCCAGTTCGCGGGGTTGGCACTGGACCTGGTCGTGCATCCCGGCGAATGCGTGCGTATCACCACCGGTGCGCCGATCCCGGCCGGCACCGATACGGTGGTCATCAAGGAGAACGTGCACGAGCACGATGGCATGGTCACGGTTCCTCCTGGAGTGGAGCCAGGCAGCCATATCCGCCGCGCGGGCGAGGACGTGCAGGTCGGTGACGAAGTGTTGCAGGCGGGTTCGCTGCTATCGCCTGCACGCATCAGTCTGGCCGCGGCGCTGGGCGTGTCCGAACTGGCGGTTTCACTGCGCCCGACCGTGGCCGTGTTCACCACCGGTGACGAATTGGTGGAACCCGGCCTTATCCTTGCCCCTGGGCAGGTCTATAACAGCAACCGCGAACTGCTGATGGGGCTGCTGCGCGCCGAAGGACTTGAGCCGGTGGCGTGGCCGACATTGCCGGACGACCCTGCGCGAATTGAAACTGCACTGCGCGATGCGGCTGCCGCCTTCGACGTCGTGATCACTTGCGGCGGTGTTTCGGTCGGGGAGAAGGATTACCTGCCTGCCTTGCTGATGGAGCGGGGCAAGATCCATTTCTGGAAGGTGAAGATGAAACCGGGCATGCCGGTGCTGTTCGGCGAGATGGACCGGGCGTTGATGCTGGGACTGCCAGGCAATCCGGTTTCGGTGTTGGCCACGTTCGTGACCCTCGGGCGATATCTGCTGGATGGCTTGCAGGGCAGGGTCGAGCCACGCACACGTCGTTTCGCCAGATTGTCCGCTCCGTGGAGCAAGTCGCATGAGCGCCTGGAGTTCCTGCGTGGGCGCCTGGAATACGGCGAGGACGCCGTGTTGCGGGTCCGGCCTAATCCGGCCGATGCCTCGCATCGCCTGCGCGGCGCTGCACAGAGCGATGCATTGATCGTTCTGGCCGAAGAATCGCGCGAGTACGCAGCCGACGATGTCGTGGAAGTAATCAACTATTGACCCCTTTAGGAGCGTCCCTTGGGCGTGATGCCTCTATTGCCGCGACCTGGGCGGAAGGCATCGCGGGCAAGGCCCGCTCCTACGGGTTGGCAGGGATATCGAGCGGAAACGGCTCGCGCATGGGAAAAATAGGCTCGTCACCGAGCGGAATCGGTTCGCGCGCGGGGCGAATCGACTCATAAGTTGAGCGAAAACGGCTTGAACATGACCCAAATCCCCTCGCCGCCGAGTTGGCGCGGCTCATGGGAGATAATCTGGGCATGGCCATCACCGAAATCACCCCTCAAGAGGCACGCGAGCGGCAGTTGCATGGCGCGGTGCTGGTGGACGTACGCGAAGGGCACGAGCGCGCCAGTGGCCAGGCCGAAGGGGCGTTGGGTATTGCCCGAGCGGCGCTGGAGGCTGATCCCGGTGGATACTTGCCGGACCGCGACGCCGAACTGCTGCTGATCTGCCAGGGCGGGGCTCGCTCGATGCAGACCGCGCTGGCGCTGCAGGCCGCTGGATATGCCCGGTTGGCCTCGGTGGCTGGCGGCACCACGCGCTGGGTCTCCGAGCAACTGCCGGTGGTCAAGCCGGAACTCGATGCTGACCGCTTGGACTTCAACGAACGCTATTCGCGCCACCTGCTGCTGCCGGAAGTCGGTGAAGCGGGCCAGCTCAAGCTGCAGGCTTCGCGGGTGCTGGTGATCGGCGCGGGCGGGCTGGGTTCGCCCGCGGCGTTCTACCTGGCCGCCGCCGGCGTAGGGAAGTTGCGCATCGCCGACGACGACGTGGTCGACCGCAGCAACCTGCAGCGGCAGATCCTGCACACCGATGCGCGCATCGGCGAGGCGAAAGTGGCCTCGGCCGAAGCGACCCTTTCCGCGCTGAATCCGCGCACCCGGATCGAGGCGGTCGCCCAGCGCGTCACGTCTGCCAATGTCGAGCGCCTGCTCGACGGCGTGGACCTGGTGCTGGACGGGGCCGACAATTTCCCGGTGCGCTACCTGCTCAACGATGCCTGCGTGAAGTTCGGCATTCCGCTGGTCTATGGCGCGGTGCAACGCTTCGAAGGCCAGGTCAGCGTGTTCGATGCCGGACGCCATCGCGGGCAGGCACCGTGTTATCGCTGCCTGTTCCCCGAGCCGCCGGCGCCGGAGTTCGCGCCCAATTGCTCGGAGGCCGGCGTGCTGGGCGTGTTGCCTGGCGTGATCGGCCTGCTGCAGGCCACCGAGGCGATCAAGATGTTGCTGGGTATCGGCGAACCCTTGCGTGGACGCCTGCTGCATTTCGATGCGCTGGCGATGCGCTTCCGCGAGCTGCGCCTGCGCCCGGATCCGGAATGCGTGGTGTGCGCCCAGGGCAAGGCGTTCCCCGGCTATATCGACTACCAGCGGTTCTGCGGGAACCGACCGGAATAATCCGATGCAGCCGATGAGCGCAGTTTCCCGATCGCTGCTGCGCACCCGTGGCCAACGCGACAGCGGCCGGGTGTCGATGGTCGAACTGTTCTTCGACCTGGTTTTCGTCTTCGCGGTTACCCAGCTCTCGCACGGACTGATGGCGCATCTCTCGCTCCTCGGCGCCTTGCAGACCCTGATGCTGTTCCTGGCGGTGTGGTGGCTGTGGATCTTCACCTCGTGGTTCACCAACTGGCTGGATCCGGAGAAGATGCCGGTGCGCGTCCTGCTGTTTGTGCTGATGCTGGGCGGGCTGCTGCTGTCGTCGTCGATACCCGAGGCGTTCGCCGACAAGGGAGTCGTATTCGGCTGCGTTTTCGCGGCCATGCAGGTGGGACGCACGCTGTTCATGCTGTGGGCGCTGCGCGGCGAAAGCCGCGCCCAGTTCCGCAATTTCATCCGCATCCTGGTGTGGTTCCTGGCCTCGGCGGTGTTCTGGATCTGGGGCGGTTTCGAGGACGACCCGCAGCGCACGATCCTGTGGATGCTCGCCATCGCCGTGGAATACATATCGGCCTCGGTGGCGTTCCGGGTGCCGGGGCTGGGGCGTTCGAGCACGACGGAGTGGGACATAGATGGCGGCCATCTGTCCGAGCGTTGCGGCCTGTTCGTGATCATCGCGCTGGGCGAATCGATCCTGGTCACCGGCGCCACTTTCGCCGGGTCCTCGTGGAACGCCACCACCATCGCCGCCTTCCTGGCTTCGTTCCTGGGCAGCATCGCGATGTGGTGGGTGTATTTCGATACCGCCGCCGAGCGCGCCAGCCAACGCATCAGCCATTCCAGCGACCCGGGACGGATCGCTCGACTGTCCTACACCTACCTGCACCTGCTGATCATCGCCGGGGTCATCGTCTGCGCCGTGGCCGACGAGATAGTGCTGCTGCATCCGGGCCACGCCGAGGTGACGGGCATCGCCATCCTGCTGGCCGGTCCCGCGCTGTACCTGCTGGGGAACGCGTTGTTCAAGTGGGTATCCAACGACCGCAGGCTGCCGCCGCTGTCGCACCTTGCCGGGTTGCTGCTGTTGACCGCACTCGCACCGTTAGCTTTCGAGGAGCATTTCTCCACGCTGGGATTGGGCATTGCCAGCACCAGCGTGATGGTCCTGGTCGCTACCTGGGAAAGCCTGGCCTTGCGCCGGCCTCCGCGCACGGCGACCTGAAAGCGGGCGGGTCATATTCGGAATCGTGTCGGGCAGCGGTTAACCTGTAGCCATCGCAACCGCAGGAATTCCGCTTGACCGCCGAACTCGTCTCCACTGACCTGGTCAAGGTCGTCGCCCTGCTGGGTGCGGCCGTGTTCGCCGTGCCGATCTTCCGGCGCCTGGGCCTGGGTTCGGTGCTGGGTTATCTCGCGGCCGGCCTGTTGATCGGCCCATTCGGATTCGGCTGGTTCTCCGATCCGCAGTCCATCCTGCACGTTGCCGAACTCGGCGTGGTCATGTTCCTGTTCGTGATCGGCCTGGAAATGCAACCTTCGCACCTGTGGAGCCTGCGCAAGCAGATCTTCGGCCTGGGCACGCTGCAGATCGCGGCATGCACAATCGCGCTGACCGGCGTCGGGCTGGCCTATGGCTTCAGCCTGCCGGTGTCCTTCGTCGGCGCCGCGGGTTTCGTGATGACCTCCACCGCGATCGTCATGCAGCTCCTGGGTGAGCGTGGCGATATCGCCTTGCCGCGCGGGCAGAAGATCGTTTCCATCCTGTTGTTCGAGGACCTGCTGATCGTGCCGCTGCTGGCCCTCATCGCCTTCATGTCGCCGGTGGTGCCGGACCACGCGGACGGTTCGCGCTGGGTCAGTGTCGGCATCGCCATCGCCGCGCTGGCCGGACTGATCGCTGCAGGCATTTGGCTGCTGAATCCTCTGTTCCGCATCCTCGCCGCGGCCAAGGCCCGCGAAGTGATGACCGCGGCGGCCTTGCTGGTGGTGCTGGGGGCGGCGCTGCTGATGCAGATCGGTGGACTGTCGATGGCCATGGGCGCGTTCCTGGCCGGCGTGCTGCTGTCCGAATCCACTTTCCGCCACCAGATCGAGGCCGATATCGAGCCGTTCCGCGGCATCCTGCTGGGCCTGTTTTTCCTCAGCGTGGGCATGTCGCTGGATCTGGTCGTGGTAGGGGGCAACTGGCGGTTGATCCTGTCCGGCGTGCTGGCGATGATGGCCACCAAGGCGCTGTGCATCTATCTCGTGGCCCGGGCCACGCACAGCCCGCATGGCGAAGCGCTGGATCGTGCCGTATTGATGGCCCAGGGCGGTGAATTCGCCTTCGTGCTTTTTTCCGCGGCCGCCGCCGCGCGGGTCATCGATGCAACAGTCAACGCCAACCTCACTGCCATCGTGGTGCTTTCGATGGTGCTGACTCCCCTGTTCGTGATCGTGCTGAAGCGCCTGACACCCAAGGTCCAGGCTTCGATGGACGGTGTCGAAGAGGCCAATGGCTTGACCGGCAGCGTGCTGATCATCGGCTTCGGCCGCTTCGGCCAGGTGATGAGCCAGTCGTTGCTGGCCCGCGATGTGGACGTGACCATCATCGACTCGGACATCGAGATGATCCGCAGCGCCGAGGAATTCGGTTTCAAGATCTACTACGGCGACGGCACGCGCCTGGATGTGCTGCATTCCTCGGGTGCGGACAAGGCGCGGGCGATCGCCGTGTGCATCGACGACCGGGTTGCCGCCAACAGGATCGTGGAGCTGGCCAGGGCCGAGTTCCCGCAGGCGCGGTTGCTGGTGCGCTCTTACGATCGCGAGCATTCGCTGGAACTGATCAACGCCGGCGTGGACTACCAGATCCGCGAAACCTTCGAGTCGGCGGTGAATTTCGGCGCGGCGGCGCTGGTCGAGTTGGGGGTGTCGACCGATGAAGCCCAGCGTCTCGCCACCGAAATACGCCGCCGTGATGCGGAACGTTTCGAGATCGAGATGGCAAGCGGCTTGCGGGCGGGCGCAGGATTGATGCACAACAACACCTCACCCAGGCCGACCCCGTTCACCACGCCCAAACGCGAAGGGCAGGCATTGAACGAAGAGACGGCGGAAGTGATCAAGAGCCCGGACCTGGACTCGCGCGCCGGCTAGCGCAGGAATCCGCGCAACGCTGCTGCATAAGCGGGATCCTGCGAAATATCGTTATGTCCCGCCCGTGGGAAATCGATGGTTTGGGGCTTGCGCGTCAACGCCGCGAGCAATCGGTCGGTGTTGGCGGGAGGGATGACTTCATCGCGTCCCGCACGCAGAACCAGCAGCGGACCTGTGTACCGGGGCAGGTAGTCCGTGGACGGGTAGCGGTCGCGCATCAACAGACGCACCGGGAACACTGGGTAATGCGCTTGCGCGACATCGGCCAGGCTGTCGAAGGGTGTAACCAGCACCAGTTTTTCCACAGGACGCTGCGAAGCCACGTAACTGGCCACGCCGCTGCCCAGGCTACGGCCGATCACCGCGATCGACGCATGTGGCTGCCGCGCCTGCACTTCGTCGTACAAGGACAGGCCGTCACCGAGCAGGGCCGGCTCAGAGGGCTGGCCTTCGCTTGCGCCATAGCCGCGGTAGGGCAGCAGGTAGACCGTGCGCTCGGGAAACAGTCGCGTGAATTCCTCGCGCGAAGCCTCCAGGCGTTCGGCATTGCCGCCAAAGTAAATCAGTGCCCCCGGCTTGCCCGGATTGAGCCGCCAGCCGCGCAACGTCACGCCCTCGCGGACCAGCTCGAAATCCGTGGCTGTTGCGGCAACGGTGGTCGCCGCCGGGTAATAGATCAGCTCGCGCTGCTTGAAGTAGAGCAGGGCGCAGAGGCCTGCATAACCCAGCAGGAGCAACGCGAACAGGGCGAGCAACGACTTGGCAAGCATGCGCTCAGCCGTGGCGTCGCTGTGCTTCGGCAAAGGCCGCAAGCTGCTCCGGCGTGGCGTCCTTCTGGAATTTAACCTTCCACTCGGCGAACGGCATGCCGTAGATACGTTCGCGCGCCTCGTCCTTGTCCATCGGTTGGCCTGCGGCTTCGGCTGCTTCGCGGTACCAGTCCGACAGGCAGTTGCGGCAGAAGCCGGCCAGGATCATCAGGTCGATGTTCTGCACGTCGCTGCGTT
>JBDTPP010000098.1:0-11898 GCA_039932615.1 Pseudoxanthomonas sp. | reverse complement strand
GCGCGCGCCGTGGACACGGCGCAATTCGCTCCGTCACGTCGCGACCCGGCGCTGCGACAGTCCTGGGGGATGGATGAACAGGGCCTGGCGGTGATCTATCTGGGGCGCATCGCGCCGGAAAAGAACCTCGACCTGGCCGTGCGCGCATTCTGCGAACTGCAAAGCCAACGCCCCGATGCGCGCTTCGTCTGGGTTGGCGATGGGCCGGCGCGCGCAAAGCTTGCACAGGAACATCCGGATTTCATTTTCTGCGGACTGCAACGCGGCAGCGAAGTCGCGCGGCATTTCGCTAGCGCCGACCTGTTCCTGTTCCCCAGCCACAGCGAAACCTTCGGCAACACCACCCTGGAAGCCATGGCCAGCGGCGTGGCAACGGTCGCGTTCGACTATGGCGCGGCGCGCGAGCACCTGCGCAATGGCATCGAGGGCGCGGCCGTGGACAATGACGCCGATTTCATCGCCGCAGCGGTGAAGCTGGCCAGCGACGACGTGCAGCGCCGGACCCTGGCCGTGAACGCGCATCGGGCCATGCAAGTCCTGCATCCGGAGCAGGTCGCCACCGATTTCGATGCCCTGCTCGCCGGGCTCGCCGACTCGAGGAAAGCCCATGCGTCCGCTGCCATCGCGTGAACTGCTCCGCGGCCGCGACAGCGGCTGGTGCCTGCGCGCCAACCATTGGGGCGAGTGGAAAGGCATTCGCCGTTTCTTCGCATTCATCAGCCGCCTCGGTGACGGGGTCTTCTGGTACGTGCTGATGGCCGCGCTGGTCGTGGTCGATGGCATGGACGGACTGGCCGCTTCCGCGCACATGGCCGCGACCGGCGTGATCGCGCTGACCTTGTACAAACTGCTCAAACGCTGGACCCGCCGGCCGCGCCCGTTCGCTTCCGACGTGCGCATCCGCGCCTGGGTCGCGCCGCTGGATGAATTCAGCTTCCCTTCCGGGCATACGCTGCATGCGGTGGCCTTCAGCATCGTGGCGGTCGCGCACTATCCGGCATTGGCGGCATTGCTGATTCCATTCACCGCCAGCGTTGCGTTGTCGCGGGTGGTACTGGGGTTGCATTACCCGAGCGATGTGCTGGCGGCGCTGGGCATCGGCATCGCGCTGGCGGGAATCTCGCTATGGCTGGTGCCGGGCGTCGGCTTCTTCGCATGACGTAGGAGCGGGCCTTGCCCGCGATGCTCTTGCGCGATGTGATCGAAGGGCATCGCGCCCAAGGGGCGCTCCTACAATCGCGCTTAGAAAAGGCCGATGACGCGCGCGGGTTCCTTCCATGGATGCCCACGCACGCCACCGGCCGGGGCAAGACTCGATCAATCGCGCCACAGATAGACCGCGAGACGTTCCGAAGGAATGACCACGAGGGACGCCCTGCCGTCGTTCCTGGAGGTGAAGTACGCGGCCTCGCCGGGATCGGGCATGCGCACCGACCGCCAGGGCCGATATGCGGATCGCGATCCATGACGACTCAACCTCTCGCGCGCCTCGAGTGCAGCCTCCAGGAAATTCAATGGGTCGGCCCGCAATGCATCCACTGTTGCGGCAGAGAGATGGAACGTCACCGCTCCGCTGGATCTACGCCGCAAGGGGAACAGCAGTGCGGCGAGCCCGCCCGGACTCTCGTCTTCCAGCAGTAAACCGGAGGTCGCGAGGACCTCCGGCAGCACGCGACAGGCGCGCTTGTGTATGGCTTTTGCATTGAGCATGGCTTGTATCCGGCTCAACGCAGTGAGGAACCCAGTTCGTACCAGTCCACCTTGCGCGTGATCCACATGATCGCGGCGAGGATGCCGAACAGCAGCAGCGAGCCCATCAGCAGCGCGTTGTCTTCCGAAATCAACAACCCGTACAGCACGCCATACAGCGCTGTCAGCATCACCGCAAAACCGCTGGCGCGCAGCCAGCTCTTCAATACCCCGCACAGATACGCGAACTGCAGCCCTATGCAGGAGATCGCGGAAAACAGGTAGGACTTCCAGAAAGTGACGTGCTCGGACAGGCTCAGCAGCAGCAGGAAGAAGATCGCCAGCGCCAGGCCAACCAGCAGGTACTGCAGCGGATGGATCGGCAGGCGCTTGATCATTTCAAACAGACCGAAACCGACGAAGGTCAGGACCACGAACAGGATCCCGTATTTGCTGGCACGGTCGACCTGGGTGTAGATGTCGATGGGATCGATCAGGCTGATCGTGATGGCATCCAGGCTGCCGGCGCTGGCCATGTCCGCCACGCGCTGGTTCATCGGGATCCCACTGCCGGAATCCGGGGATACGGACTCGCCCCGCAATTGCTTTTGCGCATTGCTGGCCAGCGATGAAATTTCATAGCTGGCCAGGAATCCGGAAGCGCGGGGATTGGGCCGTGGCGAATAGCCATCGAACTTCGGATGCTCCCAAGCCGATCCCACCTTGATCGTGTTGGCGTCGCCAATCGGCACCACGGCCAATGATTCCGTACCCTTGAGCACGATCTTCATCGTGACCTTGCTGCCCGGCGCAGTCGTGCCGACCACGTTTGGCAGGTCGGCATGCATGCCATCGATCCGCGACCCCAGGTAGCCGGTACCGGATTCGAGCTTCAGTGCCGCGCTGTCGGCGCGCACGACCGGAGTGCCGACCAGGCCGCGAACGTCCGAGATACCGAAGACCAGGTACGGGCGACCGTACTCGCGCACGACATTGGCCTCGGTGGGCGCGGGCAGCAACGGATCGAACTCCGCTTGCAGATCAGCCCGCCAGTCGTAGACGCGCGCGGTATACAAGCCGACCTTGCGCACGTCGGGCACCAGCTCGCTGTCGATATCGAGGGACTTCGGCATCTGCAGCAGGTTGCCGGCTTCCTTCTCCGTCCGCTTCCGGACGACGCCATTGCTGTCTGTCGATTCGACAGTACGGATGTCGGTCCAGGGTACGACCCGCAACGGGCCGGTGAATCGCTGCGCCCCTGCGGTGTTGGCCACGACGCGGTCGACCGCTTCCTGGCGGTAAGCCTCTCGTTCGTGGATGGTCCCGCGGATCATCGAAAGCGGGATCAGCAACAGCAGCACCAGGCCACCGACGGTAAGGAAGCGCAACAACAGTTTCAGAGATTTCATGGTTTGCCCCGGGTTGAACACGGGCACAGACTGAGGTGGGTGTGTGGAGACGGTTTGAGCGGAGTTTGAAGTCTGTGTGAAGTCCGCGTTCCGGTAGCAGCAGCCCCTGCCCGCGATGCTCTTCATGACGACAAGCAAGAGCATCGCGGGCAGGGCCCGCTCCTACAGGGGCAATCGCAACGTCGCCACCGCTCCACCCCGTTCCAGATTGCGAAGCTTCGCTTCGCCCCCGTGCAAACGCGCCACTTCCCTGACGAACGGCAAGCCCAAACCCGAACTGCGCAATCCAGTGCCTGGCCGCGCCAGGGAATAGAAGCGTTCGAACACGCGTTCGTGCGCGTACTCCGGGATACCGGCACCCTGATCCTCGACCCGGATCTCGAGCATCCCCTTGTCGATCGAGCTGGTGAGCAATATCTCCCCGCCCACCGGCGAAAACGCGATTGCGTTATCCAGCAGGTTGGTCACTGCCTGCCGCAGCAGATACGCATCACCCTGCACAGTGGCCTGCGGATCGTGGACCGCGATCGACAGATCCAGGCCGGCGGCAGCGAGCTTGGTGGCCACGCCCTCAGCAACCTGTCCAAGCAACTCACCTGCGCTGACCGGCTCCAGTTTCTGCAGCCAGCCATGCTGCTCCACTTCCGCCAGCGCCAGCAGCTTGTCGATAGTTTCGGTCAGCCGCTGTTGCTGGGCCTGGATGTGACGGGCGAAGCGCTGGCGCTCGACTTCGGGTAGCGGTTCCTGCAGCAGTTCCGCCGCACCGCGGATCGCCGCCAGCGGACTCTTCATCTCGTGGGTCAGCGACTGCACGTATTGCTCGACGTAGGCCTTTCCTTCCAGCTTGCGCCGCATCTCCTCGATCGCACGACCCAGGTCACCGATCTCGTCGCGACGCGGCGGCAAGGGCGCAACGCGCTGGCCCGCGCTCACCGCCTGCGCATAGCGGTTGAGGCGGTTGATACCGCGCATCAGCCACCAGGTCACCAGCAGCCCGATCAGCGCCGACAGGCCGATCAGCCAGCCGCCGCGGCGGATGATATTGCGCTGGCTTGCGGCGATGAAGGGTTCGAAGGTGTGGTTGGGTTGCGACAGGGTAAGTACGCCGATCAGCTTGTCGCCATCGCGAATCGGCGCGGCGACATGCATCACCGTGCGCGTCTCGTCGCCCGGAACCTCGGGACTGGAACGCGCACCGTATTCGCCGCGCATCGTGCGGTAGACATCATTCCATTGCGAATTGTCCCGGCCGGTATCGCGGCCGGTGGAATCGTAGACGACGATGCCGCGCGCATCGGTGATGCTGATCCGGTAGTCGATACTGCGCTTCGGGAACTGCCAGACCGTGGCTTTCAGGTCGCGCTGCCGGGCCTGGGTCAGGTCGCGCACGAAATGGCCATCGGCGATATTGCCGGACTTCAAGTCATCGGCCGCCATTACCGCCATAACATTGGCCGCATCGACCAGCGTGGATTCCATGGCCTGGCGCACGCCGGGCTTGACCTCGTTGACGAACACGCGCATGACGAAAAACGCGGCCAGGCCGACGATCAGGAAGAAACCAAGGAACAAACGCAGTCCCAGGCGCACGTCAACCTTCCAGTGCGTAGCCGAGGCCACGATGGGTGCGGATGGGATCGGATTCGGCGCCGGCGGCGCGCAACTTGGCACGCAGGGTCTTTACGTGGGTATCGATGGTGCGGTCTGCACTGTCGGCATCACTGTCCCAGCCGCGGTCCATCAATTGCGCGCGGCTGAGGATTGCGCCGGGGCGTTGCAACAGTGCTTCCAGCAGCACGTATTCGTAGCGGGTCAGGTCGAGCACCTTGCCGCGAAAGCGGATACGGTGGCCTTCCCGGTCCAGCGCGAATTCTCCCTGCGTGGTTTCCTCTGGCACCGATGTATCCGCGTGGCCGCGGCGCAGGCGCGCGCGGACCCGGGCGACCAGCTCACGTGGCGAAAAGGGCTTCGCCATGTAGTCGTCGGCGCCCAGCTCCAGGCCCAGCACGCGGTCGATCTCTTCGTTGCGCGCGGTCAGGAAGATCACCGGCACTTCGCGGACCCATGCATCCCTGGATCTGCGCAGCTCGCGGCACACGTCGAATCCATTGCCATCGGGCAGGCCGATATCCAGGACCACCACGTCCACCCCGCCGGCACTCACGCGTGGCAGCACCTCTCCTGCCAGCAGGCAGTGTTCGGCTTGCAGGCCTTCACTGCGCAGCGCATACATCACCGCGTCGGCGATGGCGGGCTCGTCTTCGGCGATCAGGACAAGGGGCATGGGGCGCAGCATAACGTTATGCTTCCCGCATGAACTATCGTCATGCCTTCCACGCCGGCAACCACGCCGACGTGCTCAAGCACATCATATTGCTGGCGTTGCTGGATGCGCTGAAGAAGAAGGACGCGCCGTTCTTCGTGCTGGATACCCATGCCGGGCGCGGGCGCTACCTGCTTGCTGCGCCTGAGAGCCGCAAGACCGGCGAAGCCGATGCCGGCATCCTGCGACTGATGGGCGAAGCAAGGATGCCCGAGGTGGTGGAGCGCTACCTGCGTGCGGTGGAGGCCAACAATCCCGTCGGCGCCCTGATTGCCTACCCGGGCTCGCCGCTGCTGGTGGCGCAGGCGCTGCGTGAGCAGGACCGCCTCGCCGCCTGCGAACTGCAGCCCGACGAAGCCCGGGCGTTGAAGGAGCTGTTTGCCCACGACGAGCGTGTCGCAGTGCACGCCCGCGATGGCTATGCCGCGATCAAGGCGATGCTGCCGCCGAAGATCGGGACGACCCGGTTCGCCCGCGGTCTGGTCCTGATCGACCCGCCTTATGAAGTGCAGGACAACGAATACCCGCAGATCATCGCCACCGTGCGCGATGCGCTGGAGCGCTGGCCGCAGGCGACCTACGCCATCTGGTACCCGATCAAGCAACGCCGCAGCCTGCAGCCTTTCTTCCGCAAGGCCGCCGCGCTGCCGGCGAAATCGGTGCTGCTGGCGGAACTGCAGGTCCGCGCCGACGACTCGCCGCTGCGCCTTAACGGCAGCGGCCTGGTGATCCTGAATCCACCGTGGCAATTCGACCAGCAGATCGCACCGGCTTTGCCGCTACTGAAGAAGACCCTGGGTGAAGCAGGCGCGATGACCCGGCTGGAATGGCTCAAGACGGAAGCCTGAAAACCGCAAGCTTCGCATTGTGATTTTGTCTGCCTTGCAGCAGGCGGACAAAAGCACCAGATCAGCGCGGCGCTTCAGGCTCGAAGAAACTCCAGCGCACCACCGGGAACTGCGCCTTGAGTTCACGCTCCACTCGCGCAATGTCTTCCAACAGGGTCGCTACCTGCCCGTCCTGGTTCAGGCTGGCCTGTACCGAGACCATCACCTCGTTGCCCAGCTGCAGGGTGATCAGGCTGATGACCTTGTCGATCTCGGGGCGTGCATCGTAGAAACCCCTGATCTGCGACTGCAACAGCGGATCCACGCTTTGCCCGATCAGCATCGCCTTGACCTCGATCGCAACAAATACCGCGACCACCAGCAGCAACACGCCAATGGCCAGCGTGCCGATGGCGTCCCAGACCGGATTGCCGGTGACCATGGTCAGCAACACCGCAATCAGCGCGAACACCAGGCCGCACAGTGCAGCCAGGTCCTCGCCGAAGATCACCACCAGCTCCGCCTGCCGGCTTTCGCGGAACCAGCGCCACAGCGAACGCTCGCCACGCGCCTTGGCCACTTCCTGCAGGCAGGCACGCATGGATACGGATTCGGCGACGATGGCGAAACTCAGCACGCCGACCGCCCACCACAGCCTGGCGCCGTCCAGCGGCTCGGGATGCAGCAGTTTGTGGATACCTTCGTAGGCCGAATACATGCCGCCCACGCTGAACAGCATCACCGCGACCAGGAACGACCAGAAGTAGATTTCCTTGCCATGCCCCAGCGGATAATCGGGTGATGCGGGGCGCAGCGACTGGCGCAGGCCCAGCAGCAACAGCAGCTGGTTGCCGCAATCGGCCAGCGAATGCACGGTCTCGGCCAGCATCGCACTGGAGCCGGTGAAGAAGGCGGCAATGCCCTTGGCCACGGCGATTATGAAATTTGCCCCCAGCGCAAATACGATCGCACGGTTAGAATCGCCACCACCCGCCATTGAAATGCCTCGTCTGATACTGGGGCGGGAGTTTATCAGGGCCGCGAGCGCACCCGTTCATAGTCAATCTGGGAATATCCGCCTGTCATGACCGGCCATAAACGTCTTCCACCCTGGCACGAGCACTTCCGTCTGCCGAACGGCCGCGATCTGCTGATCCGTCCGATCCGCCCCGAGGATGCCGACCCCATCCAGGGCGCATTCCCATTGTTGGGCCCCGAGGAAGTACGGCAGCGATTCCTCTACACCTTGAAGGAATTGACCCCGGAGATGGCCTACCGCCTGTGCCATCCCGACCCCAAGACCGAATTCGCCCTGGTTGCCGCCGAAGACCTGCCGCCCGGCGAGGCCCTGGTTGGCGCGGTGGCGCGGGCCTCGATCGTGCCGCGCACCCGCGAAGCCGAATTCGCCATCCTGGTCAGCCATTTCATCGCCGGCCAGGGCCTGGGCCGCCAACTGATGCGCAAGCTGGTGAAGTGGGCCCGGACCAAGAAGCTGGACCGCCTCTACGGCGACGTGCTGGACCACAACCACCCCATGCTGCAGTTGGCCCAGTCGCTGAACTTCAAGCGCCAGCGTGAAGACGACACCCCCGGCCTGGTGCGGATGGTCCTGGATCTCAACGAGTCCTGAGCCCATGCGGGAGCCTGTGGGAGCGGCGTAGACCGCGATGCGGTTTCCCCCAATGCAAGGCCTTCGCGACTCACGTCGCTTCCACTACACGCTGCCTTCGCGACTGACATCGCTCCTGCATGGCTGCACTCGCTTGTCCGCCTGTTTCATGCCACTGCGTTGCCTCTTGTTGGGGGCCTGCGGCGGGCACCGCCGCGCTTCCATCTGAAGTGCCGCGCATGAACATTGACGAAGCAAAACTAAACGCCTTCCTGGGCAAGGCCATCGGCGACCTCGGCGCCGCCATCAGCGCCAGCCTGATGCTGGTCGGCGACCGTCTGGGCCTTTACCAGGCGCTGGCCAGCGAGCCCGCCACTTCCGCCGAGTTGGCCGCACGCACCGGCACCCACGAACGCTATATCCGCGAATGGCTGGGCAACCAGGCGGCCGGCGGCTATGTGACATACGCCGCCGACAGCGGCCTCTTTGCGCTCAGCCCCGAACAGGCCTTGTGCCTGGCCGACCCCAACGGCCCGGTCGACCTGCCCGGCGCCTACGACATAGTCGAGGACACGTTCCACATGCTCGACCGTACCCTGGAGAATTTCCGCAGTGGTGCCGGCATGGAATGGGGTGAACACCATACGTGCCTGTTCCATGGCACTGAACGCTTCTTCCGTGCCGGTTACAACGCGCATCTGCTGGGCGAATGGCTGCCAGCGCTGGAAGGCGTGGTGGAGAAACTCGCGCGAAACGGCAAGGTCGCCGATATCGGCTGCGGCCACGGTGCCAGCACGGTGCTGATGGCCAAGGCGTTCCCCGATTCGCAATTCATCGGCTACGACTACCACCCCGAATCGATCCGCATCGCCAACCAGCGCGCCAAGGTAGCCGGTGTAGACAACGCACGCTTCGAGGTCGCCGATGCCACCGACTACACCGACCGCGACTTCGACCTGATCGCGTTCTTCGACTGCCTGCACGACATGGGCGACCCTGCGGGCGCCGCCCGCCACGCCCGCCAGGCGCTGAAGGCCGACGGCCACTGCCTGCTGGTGGAACCGTTCGCCGGCGACAAGGTCGAGGACAACCTCAATCCGGTCGGCCGCGTGTATTACGGCGCGTCCTCGCAGATCTGCGTACCGGTGTCACTGGCCCGCCACGGCCCCGCCCTGGGCGCGCAGGCCGGCGAAGCACGGTTGCGCGCAGTCATGACCGATGGGGGCGGATTCAGCCGATTCCGCCGCGCCACCGAGACGCCCTTCAACCTGGTCCTCGAAGCACGACCGTGAACCCAATCCGCGAACCCATCCCACAGGGGCACCGCAATGCCCAGATATCTGATCGAACGTGAAATTGCCGGCGCCGGCAAACCGTCGGCAGGCGAACTCAAGGCCATCTCGCAGAACTCATGCAGCGTCCTGGAGGGCATGGGTCCGCAGATCCAGTGACAGCAGAGTCATGTCACCGGCCACAAGGTGTACTGCGTGTACATCGAGCCGAACGAAGCGATGGTTCGCGAGCACGCCAGGCAAGGCGGGTTCCCCACGAACCGCGGGTCCGAGGTGACCACGATCATCGATCCGGTGACTGCCGAGACCTAGGGCCCGGCGTCCGCCAGGGAGGAGCCCATCCCGACCCTGCTGACATGCCCTGGCCCACCCGCACGTTAAACTGCGCGCCCTTCCCTGCGCTGGGCGCGAATGCGTCCGGCGCTGCTGCCGTTGTGCGAGCCGATGCCTTCGAACCCGAAATCCACGCGTTTTCCCCTGCCACCACTGCCCAAAGGCAAGCATCTGCGCGCCTGGTGGCGTGCCCCGGCATCGCCCACGGCCCTCGCCTGGTTCATTGCCCGTGCCGCCGAGGCCCATGCCGGCCCGCTGCTGGTAGTTGCCCGCGACACCCACGGCGCGCACCAGTTGGAGTCCGACCTGCAAACGCTGCTCGGCAAGGATTCCGACCTGCCGGTGTTTCCCTTCCCTGACTGGGAAACACTGGCCTACGACCGCTTCAGCCCGCATCCGGACATCATTTCCCAGCGCCTGGCCGCCCTGCACACGCTGCCCACGCTGAAACGAGGGATCGTGGTGGTGCCAGTGCAGACGCTCATGCAACGCCTGCCGCCGCTGCGCTACGTCATTGGCGGCAGCTTCGACCTGCGCGTTGGCCAGAAACTCGACTTCGACCAGGAAAAGCGCCGCCTGGAAGCCGCCAGCTACCGCAACGTGCCCCAGGTGCTCGACCCCGGCGACTTCGCCGTGCGTGGTGGCTTGCTGGATGTTTACCCGATGGGCGCCGAGGCGCCGCTGCGCATCGAGTTGCTGGACGACGTGATCGACTCGATCCGCGCCTTCGACCCGGAATCCCAGCGCTCGCTGGAAAAGACCGAATCGGTGAAGATGCTGCCGGGCCGCGAAGTGCCGCTGGACGACCTGGCCCTGCAGCGCGCGCTGGATACGCTGCGCGAACGCTTCGACGTGGACACGCGCCGCAGTTCGCTCTACCAGGACCTCAAGTCGGGCATCGCACCTGCGGGCGTGGAGTACTACCTGCCGTTGTTCTTCGAACAGACCGCGACGCTGTTCGACTATCTTGACGGCAGCGCCATGCCATTGATCGCCGAAGGCGCCTACGAAGCCGCCGAGGCCTTCTGGGCCCAGACCGGCAACCGTTACGATCAGCGCCGCCACGATATCGAACGCCCGTTGCTGCCGCCCGACGAGCTGTACCTGCCGCCGGATGCACTACGCGAACGCCTCAACCTCAGTGTGCGCATCGAAGTCTGCGGCCCCGACCATCCGCGCCGCGAGGAAGCGCAGGCACTGGGCGAGCAACCCGTGCCGGTCTTGCCGCTGGCGGCCAAGGATGTCGAGCCTGCGGCGGCGGTCAAATCCTTCCTGTCCAGCTATCCCGGACGGGTGATGGTGGCGGCGGACTCCCCGGGGCGCCGCGAAGCGTTGATGGAAGTCATGCAGGCGGCCGGATTGATGCCGCGGATCGTCGGCGGCTTCGCCGAATTCATCGCTGATCCGGACACGGCGGCGGCCCAGCACTTCGCCATAGCCGTCGCCCCCTTCGAAGATGGCTTCGCCCTTGACGATCCGCAAATAGCAGTATTGACCGAGCGCCAGTTGTTTCCGGAGCGCGCGACCCAGCCGTATCGGCGCAGGCGCACGGGACGTGAGCCCGAAGCAATCATCCGCGACCTGGGCGAACTGAGCGAAGGCGCACCCATCGTCCACGAGGACCACGGCGTCGGCCGCTATCGCGGCCTGGTGGTGCTGGAGGCCGGCGGCACGCCGGGCGAGTACCTGGAGATCGAATACGCCAAGGGCGATCGCCTTTACGTGCCCGTCGCGCAACTGCACCTGATCAGTCGCTACTCCGGCGCGTCGGTGGAAACCGCGCCGCTGCATTCACTGGGTGGCGAAGCCTGGACCAAGGCCAAGCGCAAGGCGGCGGAAAAAGTCCGTGACGTGGCCGCGGAACTGCTCGAGATCCAGGCACGGCGGCAGGCCCGCGCCGGACTCGCATTGCATCTTGATCGCGCGATGTACGAACCGTTCGCCGCAGGATTCCCGTTCGAGGAAACCCCCGACCAGCACCACGCCATCGAGGCGGTGCTGCGCGACCTGCAATCAGCCCAGCCGATGGATCGCGTGGTCTGCGGCGACGTCGGCTTCGGCAAGACCGAGGTCGCGCTGCGTGCCGCCTTCGCCGCGGCCAGCGCCGGCAAGCAGGTCGCGGTGCTGGTACCCACTACGCTGCTGGCCGAACAGCATTACCGCAACTTCCGTGACCGCTTCGCCGACTGGCCCTTGAAGGTTGAAGTGCTGTCGCGCTTCAAGAGCGCCAAGGAGATCAAGGCGGAGCTGGAGAAAGTATCCGAGGGTACGCTGGACGTGATCGTGGGCACCCATCGATTGCTGCAGCCGGATGTGAAGTTCAAGGACCTGGGTCTGGTCATCGTCGACGAGGAACAGCGTTTCGGCGTGCGCCAGAAGGAGGCATTGAAGGCCTTGCGCGCCAACGTGCACCTGC